>CAKZNE010000116.1 GCA_937129395.1 uncultured Cryomorphaceae bacterium
TATTAAGGATATAGTGCTCGTAACCCAGGGTTCTGTAGGATTAAATGAACAAGAAAATTCTGTAGACCTAATAAGTTTCCCAAATCCTGTTCAAGATAATCTAAGCTTATCCTTCAATGCAATGGATTCGAATACAGAAATATTGGTCACTGGCCTTGATGGTAAATTGGTTTATAAGGAAAATTTTAATTCACAACTTGGCCAAACAACTTTCAACCTATACCTTGGAGATCTTTCAAATGGAATTTACCAACTTTCTTTAACTAATGGTAAACAAAGTGTAACAAGGAAAATTTCGGTACTTCATTAATGAATTTGGAACTAGTTATTCTGGGTTGCCATTCCGCAATTCCCTCAATAAACCGTAATCCTACTTCCCAATTTCTTACCATTCATAGCAGGCAATTTTTAATAGATTGTGGTGAAGGAACCCAAGTTAGACTTAGGGAAAACGGAATTGGTCTTGGAAGAATTAATCATATCCTTATCAGTCATTTACATGGTGATCATTTTTTTGGCTTAACCCCTCTTCTTAGCAGCTTGCATCTACTTGGGCGAAACAAGGAAATACACATTTACGGACCCCATGGATTGAAAGATATTATCAACCTTCAAATGAAAGCTCAAGGAAGTTGGCTTAGTTATCCTCTTATATTTCATGAATTGGATTTCACGAAAAAAAGCCAACTTTATGAAGATGATAAAATCATAGTTCATTCCTTTCCAGTAAAACATAGAATCGCATGTTGTGGATTTTTATTTGAAGAAAAAGCCTTACCAAGAAATATTATTGGCGAAAAAATTAAAGAATTATCCATCCCCTTTCTTGATATTAAAGGAATAAAGAATGGAAATGATTGGGAGGATGAAAATGGAAAAACACACAATAATCACAGTCTTACAACAAAAGCCCCTGAATCTTTAAGTTATGCTTTTTGCACGGATACCCTACCCTTGGAAAACTTGCAAGACTATGTGTACAACCCTAGCCTACTCTATCATGAGGCAACCTTTACAAACAAACATAAAGACAGGGCCAAACAAACTCATCATAGCACAGCAGAACAGGCCGCTAACATTGCAAAAGGGATTAAGGCAGGGAATTTAATTCTGGGTCATTTTTCAACTCGATATTTGGATTATTCAGATTTTTTATTGGAATCAAAACCAATTTTCCCTAAAGTTTATTTGGCTAAGGATGGGACTAAATATTGTATAAAGCACCAAAATCCAAAAAGCTTAGAGATCGAATAAAAAAAGCGTCTATCAAATTAATTAATAGACGCTTAACATTTTTAAGGGAATACTTTGGTTACTGTTTTATTAGCTTTTCAGTAAATATTTTATCTCCACTCTTTAGTGCCAAATAGTAGATACCGGAAGAAAACTCAGTTAGATTGATATCATTTTTAAATTTCCCACTACTCGATGTGTTTTTTGAACTATAAACTTCATTTCCCTTGGAGTCGAAAACATGCATTTCTAAACTTTCAATACCTTCTAGATTTGCTTCTACTTTAAAATTTCCTTCCCCCGGATTTGGATAAACATTGATATTAATATCCTCAAATTTCGAAGAATGTTTAATTCCCAATGCATTGTGAACCATTTCCTCTTCTTCCGAACTTAATTTTTCAACAAGAATCTTTACAATAATATCATCTCCAAAGTCAAAGTCGTGATCCTGAGAGTTAAAGAAAATATTCATGTCATCATCTATGGCATTAAAACGGTTAATTTGAAAGGCAGAAACCCTTTGTCCTAAAACAACTTCTTTGGAAACTTCTTCGCCATTTCTTTCAAAAACAAGGTCAACTTTTTCCCCGTTTTCAGTCCCGTTCATAACTTCCGTAAAAACTTGACCATTTATTAGATCAGTACCATTTATTTTAATCAAACGATCATTTGCTTCCAGGCCAGCTTCCTCAGCTGCACTGCCTTCAACTACCTTAGTTATTAATATTCCATCTTCAGTATTCATATTATAATGAACTCCTAAGAAACCTTTGTTGGAACTAACTTGCAATCCTTCTAACTCTTTCATTTTCTCGGTTAGCTTTTTTTGAGCTAGATTCAATTTCATCATGGTTTTATCCGAAGTGAAAAGTCCAATTTCATTGAATCTTTCTCCTAAAACCAAGTCAAGTTTTTCAGATTTACCGTTCCTTTCTACTTTTACCTTAATTTCATCCCCAATCTTCTTATCATGGATTTTTTTAACCAGATCTTTATAATCTCCAACCTTTTCTCCATCAAATTTTAGCACAATGTCGTTTTCTTCAAATCCTGCTTTTTCTGCCGGACCATCCTCAATTATTTGAGTTAGCACTGCCCTTCCATTTTGGCTTTTACCAACAATTCCCATAAAGGCAATTTTTTCCTTTTTAGAATTATGTCCAAAATATATTTTTTCAGGAAACCTATGAACTTTGGATGTAGACTCCCCGTTTTTCTTTACAATTACTTCAATGCTACCATCTTCAACAGAAATATTAATGTCTTCAAGGCCATCCACCTGCTCCATTAATTCCTTTAAATTTTCAGCATCCGAAAGGTCAATTTCCTTTACAATTCGTTTAGTTTCACCGTCTTTAGTTACTGTGACATCAATTTTAATTGTGGTTTTTTCCTGAGCCCAAGCGTTGAAGCCAGAAAAACACATAAAACCCACCGCTAAAAGGCTTGAAATAATCTTGTTCATAATCCTATTTTTGTGATACCAAATTTATGATCTAACTCTTTGTAATCAAGTTAATTGAAAAGTTAAATAACCGTTAAAGAACTTTACAATAAAAAAATATGGAAGAATACTTTTACAACTGCCCTTTTTGCTTCTCACATGTCTCCATTTTAGTGGATTTATCAATTCCTAATCAACAATACATAGAAGATTGTGAAAGGTGTTGTAATCCAATCGAGTTTTCCATTTCTTCTGATGGTGAACTCCTTACAAATGTAGAAATTCAAGGATTGGATCAATAATAGTTCTAAAGGCTTATTAAACCTTCAATACCTTCAGCCTCTTTGTACCTAGCAATTACACTTTCAGGACTTATCATCATTTCTTTTGCGGTTATACTTAAGTAATTACCATTTCTAGATTGCCTAACTGTTACCTCGGCTTCCTTAGAATCAAATAAGGTTTCTACTTGAGATAATTTTTTGTTATCTGCAGGAATAATAAATTTATACATGTACACAGCAGGCCAACTTTGATCTTGAGAAAGCTGTGTTTCCAAACTTCTATATTTTGCTTCTTTTTCTTTTTCAGTCATTTGTTATATACTCAAAAACATTAATCTTCTTAAAGGCAAAAATAAACTAACTTAGATTTTAACAATGAAAATTATATGAAACCTATACAAACTTGGTTTGACGAGTATGCTGAAAGTCACCAAAATCCAACAAATAAGCTATTTCATTGGTTTTGCATCCCATTAATTGTTTTTAGTTTATTAGGATTATTGGCTTCAATCCCTTCTGAAGCTATTCAAAATATTTTCCCAGAAGAGTTTAGACCCTATATTCATAATGGAACTATTTTTTTACTGGGTTCTTTAGTGTTTTATTTCAGACTTTCTATTTCTATAGCCTTAGGAATGCTAATATTCAGCATTTTATGTCTTCATGGAATTGTTTGGATTGGAAATATAGATTATCCACTTTGGTTGCTTTCTTTAATTATTTTTGCCTTTGCTTGGATCGGTCAATTTATTGGACATCATATAGAGGGTAAAAAACCTTCTTTTGTAAAAGATTTACAATTTCTAATGATTGGACCGGCCTGGCTATTAGGATTCATTTATAAAAAACTAGGTATCGCCTATTAGTTTATGATTAAAACCAAAAGAGTGATTATTACTGGTGCGCCAGGAACAGGTAAAACCACACTTCTTCAACTACTTAAGGAAAAAGGATATCCTTGTCATCCGGAAGTTTCAAGGCGAATTATTAAGGAACAGTTAGACCTAGGCTCAAACTTACTTCCCTGGGAAGATCTGGTAAATTTTAGTCGACTGGTAAATGACGGTCAAATAGCTCAATTTAAAATGGTGGAGGAAGGAACTTGTAATTTTTACGATCGCGGTGTACCTGATGTGTTGGCCTATTTGAGAAAAGAAAGTATTCATGTTGATGAATTAGAGAAATCTGCAAACATTTACCGTTATAACCCCTCTGTTTTCATTTTACCGCCATGGCCAGAAATCTATGGAACCGACAATGAAAGACGCGAAGATTTACAAGCCATGATTGAAATTAACGATAAACTGATTGAAGTTTATAAGGATTATGGATATAATGTAATAGTTCTACCAAAAGTTAGTGCCAAGCAAAGAATGGAAATGGTTTTTTCTGAATTAAACATGGGATGAAAAATGAAATTCTTCAGATACTAAAAAAGTATTGGGGATATCCGGCTTTTAGAGAATCCCAAGAAGAGATCATTTTATCTGCTATATGTGGTGTTGATACCTTGGCCCTTTTGCCAACTGGTGGTGGAAAGTCAATTTGTTTTCAAGTTCCAGTTTTAGCAAAAGATGGCATGGGAATAGTTGTTTCTCCGCTTATTGCCTTAATGAATGATCAGGTTCGCCAACTTAAATCTCGTGGGATTTCTGCTGTTGCCATTAGCAGTTCAATTGGCGCAAATGAAATTGACCTTATTTTAGAAAATGCGGCAAATGGTCTCTATAAATTTTTATATCTATCTCCAGAAAGGCTTAAAAATGAAATGTTCCTGGCAAGGCTTAAAAGAATGAACATAAATCTTTTGGCAATTGATGAGGCCCATTGTATATCTCAGTGGGGCTATGATTTTCGCCCTTCCTATTTGCAAATTTCAGAAATTAGGGAAATCCTGCCTCAGGTTAGTGTTATTGCCTTAACCGCAACTGCAACTCCAAAGGTGGTTGATGACATTCAGGAGAAACTGAATTTCAAAAATGGGCAATTAATTCAAAAAAGCTTTTATCGTAGTAATCTTCATTATAATATTCTAAAAACAGAGCAGAAATGGACCAATACTTTAGATATATTAAAACGTATCCCAGGTAGTGGGATCATTTACTCTCGAAATAGAAAAAACACCGTTGAGATTTCCAATTGGCTTCAAAAATGTGGAGTTTCAGCGGATTATTACCATGCGGGATTAAGTAGTACGGAAAGGGAAAGGAAGCAGGATGAGTGGATAAATAATAAAATCCGCATTATTGTAAGTACCAATGCATTTGGAATGGGAATCGACAAACCAGATGTAAGAACAGTTATTCATCTCGAATTGCCGGATAGCCTAGAATCCTATTTCCAAGAAGCCGGGCGGGGCGGGCGAGATGAAGAAAAGGCTTATTCTGTAGTAATTGTAGACCCTTCAGATGTAGATCGCCTTAAAGGAAGGTATTTAGATAACTTTCCCGATTTAAGGTTCATTCGCAGGCTTTACCAAGCTTTAGGAAACTATTTGCAATTGGCATTAGGCTCAGGTGAAAATCAATCTTTCGATTTTGAAATTGAAGAATTTTCCAAGCAGTACTCATTCCCTTTATTAAAGGCCTTTCAATCTTTAAAGATTTTGGAAAGGGAATCCTATCTGAGTTTAAATGATGGTTTTAATCAAACCAGTAAAATATTATTTAAAGTAGATCGAACGGCCATTTATGATTACCAACTTCGTAATCCTTCTATGGATGCTTTGATAAAATTACTCTTTCGTTCCTATGGCGGCTTGGAATTGGAATATACTTCTATCAGTGAATGGTTAATTTCAAAAAGACTAAATAGCTCCAAGGGAAAAGTAACAAAGGCCCTTTTTCAGTTGCAAAAACAGGGAATAATCGAATATTTACCCGGAAAGGAAAAATCCCAAATCATCCTTTTAAAACCCAGAGCAAAAACAGATTTTCTCACCATTTCGGATGCAAATTTAAAGGACCGTTTTGAAAGTTTAAAAGAAAAAATTCAATCGGTTATTGATTTTGTAAATATTGAGGATTTGTGTAGAAGCAAGATTTTACTAAAATATTTTGGAGAAGAAAAACCCGAGGATTGCGGAAATTGCGATGTATGCCGTCGAAATAGTAAGTCAAAAATTAAAAAAGGGGAAATAGAAAAATTCATCCTCAAAAAATTAGCAGAAGGCGAAATCCAAATTTCACAGCTTATTGAGGAACTTGACCTTGGTCAAAGTGCAGTGATTGAGCAAATTAGAACTATGTTGGATAAGGGCTTAATTGATGAGAATGACGGGCTCCTTAAACGGATAATCTAATTTTATTTTCTCAATGCTAATGCTTTGTATATCTTTAAACCGACTTAAATAATAAGACCAAATTGAAATGAGAAAAATTACAATGGCCCTAATGGCTTCCCTTCTGTTTATGAGCTATAATGGTTCAGGGCAAATTAAACCTGAACAATTGTTAGCAGGTTCGCAACAGGATATTAATTACCTAGCCAATGGCTATTTACAGCCTTTGGGAACGGCTTTGGCTGAAGGGTTAAATAATGGATGGTATTCTACTGCTAAAACCCATAATTTAGGACGGTTTGATCTAATAGCAACGGTTTCAATTGTTCAAATTCCTGAAGTTGACAGAACCTTTTTAGTAGAAAATTCCCAACTTCAAGAACTACAATTGGTTTCAGGAACTTCTGCGGAATCCCAAACGGCATTTGGAAATGCTGGAAACGGACCTGCTTTGGAATATAAAATTGCCCCTGGGACAAGTAGTTTTAACCTCCCTGGCGGATTGGGTTTTTCATATGTCCCAATTCCAATGGCCAAAATATCAGTTGGATTAATAAAAAATACTGAGATTACTTTTAGATACCTTCCAGAAGTGTCAATCCCAAAACTTGATGATACTAAAAT
>CAKZNE010000117.1 GCA_937129395.1 uncultured Cryomorphaceae bacterium
AATCAGGACCTTTTTCTTCGGGATGATATTAATATTATTGTGGCAACCATAGCCTTTGGTATGGGTATCGATAAATCAAATGTTCGCTTTGTGGTCCATATGACGCTGCCCAAAAACATTGAAGGTTATTACCAAGAAACAGGTAGGGCAGGAAGGGATGGTTTGGCAAGTACTGCCTTACTTTTTTACAGTGCGGGTGATCTTATAAAATTGCGAAGCTTTGCTGAAATAGATGGGAATGAGGAGCAGAGTAAGGTGATGCTGGAAAAGCTCCAGATAATGGCGGATTTCTGTGAAACCTATACCTGCAGAAGGAAATACCTTTTAAATTATTTTGGAGAACAGACCAAAGAACAATGTGGGAACTGCGATGTTTGCACCAGCACCTACGAAACTATTGATGCTACAAAACCTGCCCAAATGATATTATCTGCAATGGCACGATTGGATCGTCAATTTGGAGCCAATTATTTGATTCAGCTTTTAAGAGGTTCTAAATCGGAAAAAATTTGGGAGGAGCATACTTGGTTGAAAACCTATGGGGTGGGAAAGGCTTATAGTAAAGCAGAGTGGTCTTATATGATAAGGGAGTTTTTGCAATTGAAAGTCATACAAAAATCTCAAGGGAATTATCCTGTTTTGGGATTTACCGAAAAAAGTAGGGATGTATTAAAAGGCTTGGCTAAGGTGGAAATCCGGAAACTGGAAATCCAAGAGGAAAGAACGAAAACGGTGGAGAAGGCTTCGGATATTGCTTTTGAAAAAGATTTATTTGAATTATTAAAAACAACCAGAAAGCAATTGGCAGATGAACAAGGAGTTCCTGCTTTTGTTATTTTCTCCGATGCAACCCTATTGGAGTTAGCCGCCTATTTGCCCCAGGATGAAAATGAGCTTTTCCAAATTTCTGGGTTTGGAGAATCAAAAGTTCAAAAATATGGGATGACCTTTTTGGAAGAAATAACCGCCTATTGTAAAATCAATCGTTTGGAAGGACGGATAGACGAGAAAAAAGGAAAACCAAAACCCAAAAGGAAAGCAAAAAGCAAGAGCAGATCTACTGGTCAAACACATAGTGAAAGTTTTGAGTTATTTAAACAAGGAATGGGAATTGAAGAAATCGCTAAAGCACGAAAACTGTCATCCAATACCATTGAAACTCATTTGGCGCATTTTATCGCTTTAGGAGAAATTGGAATAAATGACTTTGTAGAGATGAAAAAAAGAAGGGAGATTGAAGATGTTATCTCCCGGAAAGGTATGGGAATGTTGGCTCCTATAAAAAATGAATTAGGGGATGAAATAAGTTATGGGGATATCAAAATGGTAATTGCTCATTTGGAAAATCTTCAATCGCTAAATTAGCCGTTTTAAAAAATAGAATTACACTAAAAACATAGTATGGTTGCATATAATCCTAAAGATTGGTTTGGGTTAATTTTTAAATTTCACAAAGCAGATACATTTCGAAAATTGTTCTGGATATTGGTTACCATGGCTGTTTACTCTGGCCTAGTCGTTTATGTGGAAAAAGAAGTTTTTGATTTAAAGTATGCAGGTTCAAGTGAGATTCACTCCCTAACCGGATTGGTGATTTCTCTTTTATTAGTTTTTAGAACCAATACAGCCTATGACAGATGGTGGGAAGGACGGAAATTATGGGGAGGTTTAGTAAATGTCAGTCGGAACTTTGCAATGAAACTCAGTACTTTTATTCCCAAAGAGGAAAAGGAAAAAAGAAGAGAATTAGCAGAAATGATAACTGCTTATTCAAATATTTTAAAAGATCATTTAAGAACATCAGATGTTGAGGTTCTTTCCAAGCTATTACCAAATTCTATAGTCTTTAATGGCAAGAATAAACATATTCCCAATGTCTTAGCAAATCGCATTCAAGAAGAATTGGAAGAAATGTATAGAGATAACAAAATTGGGGAATCTGCTTATTTGGCCTTATTGAATGACCTCAATGAGTTTACAGATATATGCGGGGCATGCGAAAGAATTAAGAACACACCTATTCCTTATACTTATAATATATTTTTGAAAAAATTCATTTTCATTTACACCATTACAATGCCTTTTTCCTTTGTAGAGAATTTTGGGTATTGGACTATTCTTGTTACTTTATTTGTATTGTATGCTTTTGTAAGCTTGGAAATGATTGCAGAGGAAATTGAAGATCCTTTTGGAGAAGATTCTAATGATTTACCAACGGATAATCTTACGAAGAAGATCGCAGAAAATGTAAATTCAATTTTAATGAGGTAATTTATTTGAGAAGATTAATTCTTCCTTTCCGGGTAAGAGTCTCTGTTTTTCGAAGGGCGTCGAACTGATACTCCAAGGTGTACATATAAGTATCAGATTTACCTACATTGGCACCATCCCAGCTTACATCAATATCCGTAGATTCAAAATGCTTCTTTCCCCAACGGTCGAAAATTTGAAGCCTATAACTCACCAATTCACAATTGGCTTGGATTCTAAAAACATCATTGGTATTGTCACCATTAGGAGTAAATGCATTGGGAACAAATACTTTGCAATCAAAACATTCAGCAGATTCTACAATTAAAGTATCGGAATAGGAGCAAGAAGGTGAATTAATATCTACATAATAGGTTCCAGGCTGTGTAATAAGATAGGTGCCACCTGTAGAACCATCTTGCCAAGTATAAGTGAAATCAATTTGGCGAAGGTCAAGGTCAATTCTCTCTTGCAAACAAATTATAGTATCCTCTGGGAGTTGAGGGAAATCGGTTTCTACAACTTCAACAAAATCCACCAAATAATAGGCATCTGCGGGACTAACCGATCCTGTTAATGGAGCAAATGTAGTTTCCGAATCAACATTGAAATTTCCAATTGTAATATGCTCTTCACCACCCTTTGCCCTAAAAACTCCGCAGATAGGAGTCCAAAAACTGGTATTAACAATAGGGGTTACGCTTCTGATTTGTGGAACAACATTAAGAACATTGTCGGAAGGAACAGTATCTAAAATGGTATCGGTAATTACCATCGCAATATTATCTACTCCATAGGATCCATTATCCATATTTGCCCCACCCATTAAAAAAACGGGTTTTACAAAAAAAGTAACTCTATAATATTTTCCAGCTTCTAATGGATCTGTTAGCTGCCCGTGGATATAGTCCCTATGGAATAAACCACCAGTTTGCCCATAAACTGAAATCCCTGCAAATCCTTGCCCATCAAAGGCTTGGGAGTTATTAGTCGTAGAGCTGGTTCCAGCAATTCCACAATTCGGCTCAAAATAATCTGGGCCGCCAAAATAAGTGGTCCAAGGTGAAATGAAATCCGAAAGATTAGGACTGAAAATAGGACATTGAGTAGCTTCCAAACTTGGGTTCTCAACCAAATTTTGAGCACTGATTGTATTAAGAAATAAAATACAAATAATAAGTTTTAGTAATCTACCCATATTAATTAGCTGCCTTTCTGCCGCTCAGATAATAATTTCACAATATCCAAAAGAATTGTGAACTATCAAAACACAAAAATAAGAATAACGATGGAAGTTCATCTATATTTGCGAAAAATTACTCTAATATGTCTGAAGATTATTTTTCGCACGAGACAGCGATAGTTGACGCCCCATGTAACATAGGGAACGGAACTAAAATTTGGCACTTTAGCCATGTAATGTCCAATTGCACCTTAGGAGAAAATTGTAATATCGGCCAAAATGTGGTTATAAGCCCTGATGTAATTCTCGGTAAAAATGTGAAGGTGCAAAACAATGTGTCTATTTATACCGGTGTTACCTGTGATGATGACGTCTTTTTAGGCCCATCCATGGTTTTTACAAATGTTACCAATCCAAGAAGTGGCGTAAACCGTAGAGGACAATACACCAAAACTCATGTAGGCAAAGGAGCAAGCATCGGTGCAAATTCTACAATAGTTTGTGGTCATAATATTGGAGAATATGCCTTTATTGGTGCCGGAGCGGTTATAACTAAAGAAGTGAAAAATTATGCCTTGGTTGTAGGGAACCCTGCCAAACAAATTGGCTGGATGAGCGAATTTGGACATCGTCTGGATTTTGATGAAAATGGAATTGCTTTTTGCGAAGAAAATAAGGAAAAGTATAAGCTAGAAAATGATTTCGTTAAAAAATTGGACTAGATTTTATTTGTAATATTTCTTTTAGAGGTCTGTAAATGAGTTTTATAGATCTCTTTTTTATAATATATTTATAAATACCTAAAGTCTATATTATTAGTAGACTTTTAATATATTTGCCTCAGAATTAGTCCCAATATATTTTGGAAGAGTTTAAAATTGTTTACACTTTAAGTATTGTCATCTTATTGATCATCGCACTAGTGGTTGATCGGTTTAAGATGTCTATGCTATTTCTTTTTGCGGCTGTACTATTATTGTTGGGGAAGATAATCTCCGTGGACCAATTTATTGATGGATTTGGAAATACGTCCATCCTCACTATTTTCTTACTAATCACCATTACAGCCTCTGCAAACGAGTATATCAATTTCTTTAAACTGATAGATTCGGCATTTGGAAATATTAAAAATTCGAAAGCTTTTATTTTAAGAATGGGCTCATTAGTTGCCTTATTTTCTTCCTTTATTAATAATACAACAGTAGTTGCTACTATGATGCCCTATGTTTACAGTTGGGGGAAATCCAAAAACATCAGCCCTTCAAAATTATTAATACCTCTATCGTTTGCTGCTATTGTTGGAGGAATGATAACTTTAATTGGTACTTCCACCAATCTTTTGTTAAATGGGCTTTTATTAGGTAACGGGTTTGAAGCACTTAATTTTGGGGATTTTATATTCCCAGGAATACTTGTAAGTCTATCCGCCATTTTATTCCTGTATTTCTTTTCGGATCGTCTTTTAAAAGTTGGCAATAGTTTAGAATCGGATTATAAATCAAACACCAGAGAGTATTTGGTTGAAACCAAGGTTTTAGCTGGGTCCATTATCATTAATAAGTCTATTGAAGAAGCCAAGCTTAGAAATTTGGAAGGCGTTTTTTTAACTGAAATTATTCGCGATTCTAAAAGAATAGTACCAGTAGGGCCTTCTGAAGTAATTCAAGAAGGAGACTTGCTTTTGTTCGCTGGGGAAACCTCCAAAATATTTGATCTATTAAAAAAGGTTGATAAACTGGAGGTGAATCAAGAAATAGCAGATTTTGAAAATGGAATGGTTGAAGCTGTTATTGCCCAAAACAGCACTTTGGATAGAAAAACCTTAAAAGAGGTTGGATTTCGAGAAAAGTACAATGCGGTTGTTTTAGGAGTGCATAGAAGAGGTGTAAAACTTTCTGGAAAGATTGGTTCTATTGTCCTGCATTCGGGTGATTTGGTATTAATAAATGGTGGAGAAGAGTTTGAAGAAAAAAATGCCCGTTGGCAAGATTTGGTAATTGTAAATACCGTTCATTCCATTAAAAACGTATCCAATAGAAAAAGAAATGCCTTTTTTATGGCTTTGATTTTAATGCTCGCCCTAGTTTTTACAAATCTAATTAGCATTTTTGAAGGCCTCCTTGGCTTGCTTTTTATTCAGGTTCTTTTAGGAATGTCGGATTTGGACAGGATTAAAAAAAATATAAACCTTGATTTATTTATAATATTAGCCTCCTCCTTATCTATTGGAAACGCAATAGTAAGTTCTGGAGCAGCAGAAATAGTTTCCAATTCCTTACTAAATGGTATTGCAGGATGGAATCCGATATTGGTGATTTTCGCCATCTTCAGCATTACCTTTTTGCTTACTTCTTTTGTAACCAATGTGGCTGCTCTTGCCATAGTTTTTCCAATTGTTTCGGCAATTAGCCTTAGTTTAAATATTCCACCCACTGCTTTGTTTTTATCCTTGGCATTTGGCGCATCTTGTAGTTTTCTTACTCCCTTTTCATACCAAACCAATCTTATGGTAATGGAGGCCGGAAATTATAAGCTCAAAGATTTTTTGAGGATAGGATTTCCATTAAGTTTGCTCTATGCATTCGTATTCCTTGGCTATATATTTTTTAAATACGACCTTCTATAATGAATGAGAATCAAAACATAATTCAACATAACTATAAGGTAAGTCGCGAGGATAGAAATAAATCCTTTGGACATCCTTCTTTTGTAATTTGGTTTGTGGGTTTGTCTGGTTCTGGAAAATCCACCCTGGCAAATGTGGTTGAACAAAGGTTGGTGGAAGCAAATTATCATACCTACACCCTTGATGGTGATAATGTTAGATCCGGACTTAATAAGGATCTCGATTTTTCGGATGACTCACGAAAAGAAAACATAAGAAGAATCGGAGAGCTATCCAACCTTATGGTGGATGCTGGATTAATAACCCTGTCCGCATTTATTTCACCTTTTGCTCAGGAAAGAGATTTGGTAAAATCAATCGTTGGAAAAGAAAATTTTATTGAAATTTTCGTGGATTGCCCTTTGGAAATTTGCGAAGAAAGAGATGTAAAGGGACTATATAAAAAGGCAAGGAGTGGAGAAATAAAAAACTTCACCGGAATATCTTCGCCATTTGAAAAACCACAAAATCCAGATTTGCATATTCAAAGTGCAGATATTAGCATTGAAGAAGGGGCCGATAAAATAATGGCCTTCTTGGAAAATAGATTAAAGACAAACTTTTAAATAATGAAATATTCGTTAACCCATTTAAAGGAATTAGAATCCGAATCGATTTTTGTAATCAGGGAAGTTTTTGCGCAATTTGATAAGCCTGCGATTTTGTTTAGCGGAGGAAAGGATTCAATCGTGCTTACCCATTTGGCGAAAAAAGCTTTTTGGCCAGCGAAAATTCCATTTCCATTAGTGCATATTGATACAGGACATAATTTTCCTGAAACCATGGCTTTTAGAGATGAATTGGTTAAAAAATTAGGAGTTAATCTTATTGTAGGTTCCGTACAAGAAACAATTGATGGCGGTAGGGTTAGAGAGGAGTCAGGAAAAAATGCAAGTAGAAACTCACTTCAAACAACCACCCTTTTAGAAACCATAGAAAATTATGAGCTAGATGCTTGTATGGGTGGCGCAAGAAGGGACGAAGAAAAAGCAAGAGCCAAAGAAAGGTTCTTTTCCCACCGAGATGATTTTGGGCAATGGGACCCTAAAAATCAAAGACCAGAACTTTGGAATCTATTTAATGGCCGTAAAAATATGGGGGAAAATTTTCGTGTTTTTCCTATAAGTAATTGGACTGAAATGGATATCTGGCAATATATTTTGCATGAAAATCTGGAAATCCCGTCCCTCTATATTGCTCATCAAAGAGAGGTGATCTGGAGAAACAATACTTGGTTGCCAGTATCAGAGCATTTGCCAATTGGACCAAATGATAAAATGGAAACTAAAATGGTAAGATTTAGAACTCTTGGTGATATTACGATAACCGGAGGTATTGAGTCTGACGCTGATACGCTTGAAAAAATTGTGGGAGAAGTAGCCGCCGCTCGTCAAACCGAAAGAGGAAATAGGGCAGATGATAAACGTGGTGATACAGCCATGGAGGACCGTAAAAAACAGGGTTACTTTTAGCGGCTCGAGGTTAGAAATTGTTTAGAAAATAGAAGAAATTAAAGAGATGAAAGAAGGATATTTGGATATGGAATTGTTGCGATTCACCACAGCTGGTAGCGTGGATGATGGAAAGAGTACCTTAATAGGTCGTTTGTTATACGATTCAAAAGCCATTTTTCAAGATCAATTGGATGCAGTTGAAAATACCAGTCAACAAAAAGGATTGGAGCATATTGATCTTTCCTTGTTAACCGATGGTCTTAAAGATGAGCGGGAACAGGGGATTACAATTGATGTAGCCTATCGGTATTTTGCCACCCCAAAACGGAAGTTCATAATTGCAGATACTCCAGGTCATATTCAATATACTCGGAATATGGTTACGGGTGCATCTACGGCGAACTTGGCCTTAATTCTGATCGATGCTAGAAAAGGTGTTTTAGAACAAACCTGTAGGCATTCTTTTATAGCTTCTTTGCTTCAGATCCCCCATTTAATTATTTGTGTTAATAAAATGGATTTAGTCGATTATGGGGAAGAAAGATTTAATGAGGTTGTGGCAGAATATAAAAATTTTGCCTCTAAGCTAGGTGTAAAGGACATTCGTTTTGTACCAATAAGTGCCTTACATGGAGATAATGTGGTGGATGGATCTGAAAATATGGACTGGTACCGAGGAGAAACATTACTTCATACTTTGGAGCATATTCATATTGGAAATGATCAAAATTTAATTGATTGTAGGTTTCCAGTGCAAACTGTAATAAGGCCTCATAGGGATGAATTTCATGATTATAGAGGTTATGCAGGAAGGGTTGAAGGAGGAGTTTTTAAACCAGGAGATGAGGTGGTTGCTTTACCATCGGGGTTGGGGTCCAAAATAAAATCCATTGACACTTTTGATGGGGCAGTTGAAGAAGCTTTTGCACCCATGTCTGTAACGATAACCTTGGAGGATGATTTAGATGTTGGGAGAGGTGATATGTTAGTTAGACCTAACAATCAACCACAGGTAAGTCAAGATTTAGATGTGATGCTTTGTTGGTTAAATAAAAGTGGTCCAATGCCAAAAGCAAAATATATTTTGAGGCATACCTCAAATGAAGCTCGTTGTATGATAACAAATGTGCTTTACAAAGTTGATGTAAATACCCTTCATAGGGAAGAGGTTGAAACGGAAATAAAAGTAAATGATATTGCCAGGGTAAAAATTCGGACAACAAAGCCTTTACTTGTTGATTCTTACAAGGTTAATAGAGGGACTGGGAGTTTGATTTTAATAGATGAAGCAACTAATGAAACCGTTGCAGCTGCTATGGTAATATAATTTGCCAAAATTTTTAAAACAATCCAAAAAAAAATGGAAATTCATCTATATTTGCCAAATTAGGAAACAGTTAACAAGGTTATTAATGAGGTTATTCTATTTATTATTTCACTTCTCTCATCTTGTGTGCCGTTAGAAAAGCTCACATATCTTCAGGATGGGGATGAAAACAACCCTGAAAATCAAGTAAATTATTCATTAAAAAGGGCCGCTTATTTGGTTCAAACTGGAGACATTCTTGCCATAACAATAAAAACTTCGGACCAAAGAGGGGCGATGTATTTTAACAATCAAGGAACTAGCTTTTTAAATCAAGGACAAGGCGATTTGTTGCTTTATCTTAACGGATATACAATTAACCCTGCTGGGTTTCTTGAACTGCCGGTTTTGGGTCAAATTAAGGTAGTAGACAAAACTCTAGAAGAAGTAAAATTTATTGTTGAAACTCTTTTAAACGAATATTTTAAAGATGCGGCGACCATGGTGAGTGTTCAAATGGGAGGAATTAGATTTTCCATTATTGGCGACGTAGTAAACCCAGGTCGTTATGTTATCTATCAAAATCAGGTGAATGTATTTGAAGCTTTGGCTTTATCGGGAGATATTACTGTAGTTGGAAATAGAAAAAGTGTTCAAATCATTCGTCAGATAAAAAATGACAGCCTTGTGACTGTAAATATTGACTTAACAGATACTAAGATTCTAGAATCGGAATATTTTTTTCTTCAGCCAAATGATATTATCAATGTAAAACCATTATCGGTTAAAACTCTTGGAATTGGAACATCGGGTTTTCAAACTTTCGCATCAATTTTGGCCGTTTTGGCCTCATCTGCAACGTTGATTTTCACCTTAAATCAAATTGGAAAAAGCTAAATAATAAATGGAGGTTAACAATGAAGCCCAAAAAGATCAATCTCAGGAAGGTATAGATCTTAAAAAGATATTTTTCCGATTACTTGGAAGTTGGCCCCTCTTCGTGGGTGCCGTTTTGGTCGCCTTAATAATTTCCTTTTTCATTGCCAGATATTCAAATATCGAATATGATGTAAACGGAATTGTGATTATAGAAACCGAGGGAAAGAGTGACTTTGGAATCGGTCAAATTGCTAGCGCAATTGGATATAATAATCCAAGATTGTCCTTTGAAAATGAAATGATCATATTGTCCTCATTTTCTTTAGTGGAAAAAACTATTGCGAATCTCGATTTTGAGGTTTCCTATTTTGAAGAAGGACGAGTAAAATCGGTTGAGGTCTATGACCGTTCCCCTTTTATAGTTGAGTTCGATTCGAGTCATATTCAATCTGTAAATGTGAAATTCGTAATTATTCCAGAAGAAGACGGGTATAAACTCAGCTTTGATGCTGAGAATATGGCGCCTTATTCCTATGAGCAAAAAGCGTTTGTCGACGGGGATTTACCAAAACTGGATTTTAATAATGATAACCTTATTCAGTTTGGAGAATGGATAGAAACCGAGTATTTTAAATTTAAAATTAACACTACCAAATATTGGGCTGGAACAAATAGAGTCCAATTTGAATTTAATGATTATGAAAAATTAGTTTCAAAATACAGATCTGGGTTAAAGATTTACCCAACATCTGAAGGGAGTTCTGGAGTTACAATCACTCTAACTTCTGCATGTCCTTCAAGGGCTAAAGTGTTTATTGATCAATATACCTCCGAATATTTAAATTTGGAATTGGATGCAAAAAACAGGATTTCTGATCAAACTATTGAGTTTATATCTAGGGAATTAAAGACGATTGAGGATTCTCTGTCTTTTATTGAGGGTATTATGCAAAATTTCCTTTCAGAGAAAAAAATTGTTGATTTAAGTGCGGAGGGAAAAGAAATTTTCACCAGACTTTACACTTTGGAATCTGAGTATTCGGAACAAATTTTAAAGGATAGATATTACCGTTATTTGGAAAAGTACCTATTAGATGAAGGAGATAATGGAAGTATAGTTGCCCCTTCTTCTTTGGGTGTCAATGATCCGCTTTTAATAAAAATAATCAGTAATTTAAGCGAGCTATACGTTGAGAAAAAATCGTTGGAAACTGGTTTTAAACCTGGGAACCCAGTTCTGGTAGGTCTGGAAACCAAAATTAAATCTGAAAAGTCAATCCTAAAGGAAAATTTGAAAAACATTACAGCCAATTCGGCATTTATGCTTTCCTCTTTGGAAAAACGGATTGATTTAATTGAACAAAATATTTCCTCGTTTCCTCAAACGGAAAGAGAGCTTATTAACATCAAAAGGAAATACGAAGTAAGTGAGAAACTTTACGTTTTCTTAATGCAGAAAAAAGCAGAATCAAGCATTGTTAAAGCATCGAATTTACCAATTAATAAGGTTATTGACTCTGCCAGGATTTCCGATAGTCCTGTAAAACCGAGAAAGACATTTATTTATGTGGTTGGTTTGCTTCTGGGTATTGTCCTGCCAATGGCCTTTATCACCCTGAGGGATCTTTTTGACGTTAAAATCAGATCTAAACAGGACGTAGAATCCATGACAAAGATCCCTATCGTGGGAGCTGTTGGACACAATTCTAAAGAGAGTAATTTAATGGTAAGCCAGTATCCGAAATCGTCTATTTCGGAATCTTTTCGATCCCTAAGGGCAAATCTAAAATTCTTTGGAGTGGACAAAAAGGAAACTCCCGTTTTAATGTTTACTAGTTCTATCGGTGGTGAAGGAAAGACATTTTGCTCAATAAACTTAGCCACGGCTATGGCGGTAGGTAATAAGAAAACGATACTAATTGGAGTGGATCTAAGGAAGCCCAAAATTTATAATGATTTTGGATTATCGAATGAGAAAGGACTATCCTCGTATTTAATAGGCGAACATAGTCTTGATGAAGTACTCCAACCTACTTCAATTAACAATTTGTATCTGATTTCAGCAGGCCCAATTCCACCCAATCCTGCTGAATTGATTCTAGACCAAAATTTTAAAAACCTTATTGAGTCCTTAAAAAAGAGTTTTGATTGCATTGTTCTAGATACTCCACCCATTGGGTTGGTGGCTGATTCATTTGAAATAATGAAACACGTTGATTATACTTTTTATCTTTGCCGACAAGGTTATACCGATAAAAGCCTATTGCAACTAGTAAATGAAAAATACAATCAAAAGGTTATTAAAAATATTGGAATTATTATTAATGACGTTTCGTTGAATTCAGGCTACGGATATGGCTATGGTTACGGCTATGGTTACGGTTATGGTTACGGTTATGGTTACGGCTATGGATATACGGATGAAGAAGAATCAAAAGGTGGCTTTTTTAGGAGGTTGAAAAAATCGCTTTAAGATAACCATAGATTCTGGTAAAGTTTTATATTTGCATTCACATTGAGTATAATAAGTACTCAATGTGAATGCTTTTTTTGTTTAATAAAAGTAAGTTGATTAATATTTGAAATGATAGAGACCCTCATCACCTCAAAGACTCGAGTAAAGTTATTATTGAAGTTTTTTCTGAACTCCAATACGAAATCGTATTTGAGAAATTTAGAGAGTGAATTTGGTGACTCAACCAACGCTATCCGTCAGGAATTAAACAGATTGGAAGGAGCTGGGCTTTTATCCAGTGAAAAAAAAGGCAACAAGAAGCTGTTTCAAGCCAATATGTTACATCCCCTTTTTGGAGATCTTCAAAATATTATCAAAAAATTTGTAGGAATAGATCAAATTATTGAACGAATTGTGGAAAGAGTAGGAAATGTTGATCGAGTCTATTTGGAAGGCGAGTTGGCTAGGGGGATTGACTCAGATGTTGTTGATCTTGTTTTAATAGGAGAAACTATTAACAGAGCCTATTTGACTAGTTTAATTGAAAAAATAGAACCTATTCTAGGAAAGCACATTCGATACGTTATTAAGAACAAAGAAGAAGCTACTAAGTATTTAGTAACAAAAAATGAATCATTTTTAATTTGGAATAAATCATGTTAAACCAAAATCATCAAAAAATTGCAATTATAGGCTTGGGTTATGTAGGTCTGCCATTGGCGGTTGAGTTTTCGAAAAAATATAAGGTGGTCGGCTTTGATATTAAAGAGGCAAGAGTAACGGAACTTAATAGCGGTGCTGATTCAACACTTGAGGTGGAGGAAGCTATTCTCAACGCAGCCTTAAAAGGCGGTGAATCAATAGGTCTTGAGCTTTCATCGGATGTGGAAAGTATTAAAGATTGTAATATTTTTATTGTTACAGTACCAACTCCAATAGACGCTTTTAAAACACCAGACTTATCTCCACTTAAGGGAGCTTCCAAAATGATTGGCAAAATTTTAAAGGAAGGCGATATTGTGATTTATGAATCTACAACTTTTCCAGGTTGTACCGAAGAGGATTGTGTGCCGATATTGGAAGAGCAATCTGGTTTGAAATTTAACCAGGATTTTTATTGTGGCTATTCGCCCGAAAGAATAAATCCAGGAGATAAAATTAATACACTTACAAAAATTGTAAAGGTAACTTCAGGTTCCACCACGGAAATTGGGCAAGTGGTGGATAAACTTTACGCCTCCATTATTACTGCTGGTACCCATTTGGCCCCTAATATGAAAGTTGCCGAAGCTTCTAAAGCAATAGAGAATGCACAAAGAGATGTAAATATCTCTTTTGTAAATGAATTGGCTCTAATTTTTGATAGAATTGGAATTGATACTACAGATGTAATTGAAGCAGCAGCAACTAAATGGAATTTCCTAAAATACAAGCCCGGTCTTGTAGGTGGTCATTGTATTGGGGTTGATCCTTATTACCTCGCCCATAAGGCAGAGTCGTTAGGTTATCATCCTCAAGTAATTCTTTCTGGAAGAAGAGTAAATGATAACATGGGAATGTTCGTGGCTAATAAGGTTGTGAAATTAATGATTAATAAAGGCCAAGTTATTAAAGGTTCTAAGGCCCTTATTTTAGGAATTACCTTTAAAGAGAACTGCCCAGATATTAGAAATACTAGAGTGGTGGATATTCATAAAGAACTTCTTCAATTTGGAATGAACGTGGATATTTTTGATCCTTGGGCAAATTATGAAGAAGTTAAGCATGAATACGACCTGGAAATTTTAACTAAATTACCTCAAAATCAGTACGATTCTATAATCGTAGCTGTATCTCACAATGAATTTTTAGAAATTGATTTTAATGAATTGAAATCTGAAAAAGCAAT
Source organism: uncultured Cryomorphaceae bacterium (assembly GCA_937129395.1). Lineage (GTDB taxonomy): Bacteria > Bacteroidota > Bacteroidia > Flavobacteriales > Schleiferiaceae > CAKZNE01. The sequence goes on from CAKZNE010000117.1 coordinate 14,081, forward strand.
AGTTTTTGACACAAAATCATTCTTAAGTCTCGATAAAATCGATGGTAGATTATAAAATTGAAAATAAGGTAAAATTTGCCGTTGTAGGTTGCGGCCACATAGGGAAAAGGCATGCTGAAATGATCCGTAGAAATCCGGAGGCAGAATTAGTAGCTTTAGTGGATATTAAGGAAAAAGATAAATTAGGTATCCCGGAAGAGAATGTTCCATTTTATAATACGGTTGAAGAATTTTTAGAAGCCGATATTGATTGCGATGTAGTGAACATTGCGACCCCAAATGGTTTTCATGCAGAGCAGTCCTTAAAAGCACTTGAAGCCAGAATGCATATCGTGGTGGAGAAGCCAATGGCTTTGTCAAAATTAGATGCAGAGAAGGTTATATTTAAAGCTCTTCATGTGCATAAACATTTGTTTGCTGTAATGCAAAATAGATATTCGCCTCCATCGGCCTGGTTAAAAGGATTAGTAGATAGTGGAAAGCTTGGGGAGATTTACATGGTTCAACTAAATTGCTATTGGAATAGAGATGATCGTTATTATCATTCAAATACCTGGCACGGAAAGAAGGATTTGGATGGCGGAACTTTGTTTACTCAATTTTCTCATTTTATTGATATTATGTATTGGCTTTTTGGTGATATCTCTAACATCACAGCAAGGTTCAATGATTTTAATCATCAAAATCTTACAGATTTTGAAGATTCCGGTATCGTGAATTTCGATTTTGTAAATGGTGGAATGGGTTGTTTAAACTATTCAACTTCAGTACCCATGAGTAATTTGGAGTCGAGCCTTACAGTTATTGCCGAAAATGGCTCTATTAAGGTTGGCGGCCAATACATGGATAAGGTAGAAGTTTGTAATGTAAAAGATTATGAAATGCCTGAATTAGCTCCTACTAACCCAGGTAATGACTATGGCGCATATAAAGGCTCAGCCGCAAACCATAACTACATTATTGAAAATGTAATTGATGTGCTTAAAGGCAGAAATTCCATTACAACAAATGCCCTTGAAGGGTTGAAAGTAGTCGATATAATAGAAAGGATTTATTCAGAAAAGAAAGGACAGAAGTAAAAGGTTACAGCCTGTTTAATCCTAAAACCAATACAAGATTGTAATATATGTTAGACCTAATTGGACGTAAAGAAAAATTGTTTTCTCAAGATATTTCTGAACTAAATGAAGATTTATTTTCAAAAGTTAATAGCTCAAAATTCCTTGTCCTAGGAGGAGCTGGGTCAATCGGTCAAGCGGTGGTGAAGGAGATTTTTAAAAGAAATCCTTTAAAACTCTATGTTGTTGATATTTCTGAAAATAACCTTGTAGAATTGGTTAGAGATATTAGAAGTTCAGCCGGATATATAGAGGGTGACTTTCAAACTTTTGCTTTGGATATTGGTTCATGGCAATATGATGACTTTGTTAAAAATAGTGGTGAATTCGATTATGTTTTGAATTTATCGGCGCTTAAACATGTTAGAAGTGAAAAGGATGTTTTTACTTTAATGCGAATGATTGAAGTCAACATTTTTAATACCACTAAAACAATTAAACAAAGTATTAAACAAGGAGCGAAAAAATACTTTTGTGTTTCCACTGATAAAGCCGCAAACCCTGTGAATATGATGGGAGGTTCTAAAAGAATAATGGAGATGTTTGTAATGGAGGAAAGTAAAAACATTAATCTTTCCATGGCACGTTTCGCTAATGTTGCCTTTTCTGACGGATCCCTACTTCATGGGTTTAACCAAAGGATACAAAAGAAACAACCAATTGTGGCACCAAATGATATCAAAAGATATTTTGTAACCCCACAAGAGTCTGGGGAATTGTGCCTTTTGTCTTGTATTTATGGAGAAAACCGCGATATATTTTTTCCGAAATTAAGCGAGGATCTACACCTAATTACTTTTTCTGAAATAGCCGATCGCTACCTGAAAAGTATTGGTTTTGAACCTTACCCGTGTAAATCTGAGGTTGAAGCCCGAGAATTAATGTCAACTTTACCTCAAAAAGGAAAATGGCCTTGTTTATTTACGACTAGTGATACGACAGGAGAAAAAGATTTTGAAGAATTCTTTACGGACAAGGAAGTGTTGGATTTAGAGAGATTCAAAAACCTAGGGGCAATTAAAAATAATCTCGAGGACAATTCAGAAAAGCTTGAGTATTTCGAAAAATCAATTTCAAAATTTAAGGAGTCCTCAGAATATTCAAAAAAAGAAATTGTAGATCTTTTCTTTACTATGCTTCCTGGATTTGGACATGAAGAGAAAGGAAAAAATTTAGATGGCAAAATGTAAGTTTTTTATTTATGAGCAATAATTTTGAGGCTATCATCCGGGGAATAAGAAAAAGCTTTAATACCAAAGAGTTTATTCCGCTGCATGTACCTCAGTTTTGGGGTAAAGAAAAAGAAAACCTTTTAGATACTATAGACAGCACTTTTGTTTCTTCCGTTGGCGCGTTTGTAAATAAAGTAGAAGAACAAATGACCGACCTTACTAAAACGGCAAAGGCTGCCGCTGTGGTTAACGGCACAGCAGGGCTCCAGGTAAGTTTGAGAATCGCTGGTGTTAACCCTGGCGATGAAGTTCTGACCCAAGCTTTAACTTTTGTGGCAACAGCAAATTCAATAGCTTATAATCATGCATCTCCAGTTTTTATTGATGTAGATAAAGATACGATGGGCTTGTCCCCAATTGCATTAAAAAACTTTTTAGAAGAGTTTGGTGATTTGAGAGAAGAGGGTTGTTTTAATAAAAAAACGAATAAAAGAATTGCAGCCTGTATGCCAATGCACACTTTTGGTTTTATGTGCAGAATAGATGAAATTGTTGCCATTTGTGATGATTGGGAAATTCCGGTGGTTGAGGATGCTGCAGAAGCATTGGGTAGCTCATATAAAGGAATTTCAGCTGGAAAATTTGGTCAAACGGGTGTATTCTCCTTTAATGGAAATAAAATTATTACTGCCGGAGGCGGTGGAGTAATTGTTAGCAGAGAACCGGAATTTGCTGAAAAGGCAAAATATTTAACCACTACTGCAAAGGTTCCTCATAAATGGGAATATGTGCACCAAGAAATGGGTTATAATTTTAGAATGCCAAATCTAAACGCGGCGTTGCTTTCTGCCCAATTGGATAATTTTGATCATTATAAAAGTTCAAAAGCCGAACTATATTTAGAATATAAAGCCTTATTTGAAGGAAGTAATGTGGAATTAGTTTCGATACCAAAGGACACAAATTGGAATTATTGGTTAATGAGCGCTTGTTTTGAAGATAAAAAGGAAAGAGATGTTTTTCTTGAGAAGTCCAATGAAAGTGGAATTATGACTAGACCAATCTGGCAATTAATGTACAGATTGCCGATGTACGAAAATTGCCAGAAAGACGAGCAATTGAATGCGGAATTTTTAGAGCAGAGAATTGTTAATATGCCTAGTAGTGCAAGAAAATAATAAGTCAAATATTCTTCTGGGATATTCAGGACATGCCTATGTTGTTGCTGAAGCTTTTTTAATGAGCGGTGGCGAAATAAAAGGGTATACAGATATTTCTGAAGCAAAACTAAACCCATTTGATTTGAAATATTTAGGAAATGAGGGCGACAACTTATTCACGCATTGGAATGAGGGCAATGCCTTTATTTTGGCTATTGGAGACAATAGCATAAGGATGAAAATTGCAGACTTGGTAAAAATAAAAGGTATGAAATGCCAAACGGTGATTCATCCTGCATCGTCTATTTCTTCGTTTACCACTATTGGTGAGGGTACTTTTATTGCCAGAAATGTTTCAGTAAATCCTTTTTGCAAAATTGGAAAGGCAGTTATTCTAAATACCGCAAGTTCAATAGATCACGAATGTGAAATTAGCGATGGAGTTCACCTAGCACCAGGTGCAGTTTTAGCTGGTAATGTTCGGATCGGTAAAGGCAGTTTTATTGGTGCTAATAGTGTTATTAAACAAGGTGTTACAATTGGTGATAACGTAGTGGTTGGAGCTGGATCAGTTGTTTTAAATGATATAACAAAAAACTTAACTGTGGTAGGAAATCCATCTAAAGAATTGAAGCAGTAAATACAATGAAAGACACTTTAATAATTGCTGAGGCTGGAGTAAACCACAATGGTGACCTTGATACAGCGAAGAAATTAATCGACGCAGCGGCAGCAGCTAATGTTGATTTAGTTAAGTTTCAAACATTTAAAGCTGAGACTATTGCCAGTAAAGAGGCGAAAAAAGCAGATTATCAAACCGAAAATATTGGCGACTCTAGTGATTCTCAATATAACATGCTTAAGAAACTAGAACTAAGTGAGGATCAGCATCAAGAATTAATAAAATATTGTAAGGAAAAAAATATTGAGTTTTTCTCAACTGCCTTCGATAATGAAGGTTTAGATTATTTAAACTCATTGGGTTTTAGCCAATTTAAGGTGCCAAGTGGTGAACTGACAAACTATCCATATTTAAAAAAACTAGCTACTTTTAAAAAACCTGTTATTTTATCCACGGGAATGGCAAGCATGACAGAGATAAGGGCTGCGGTTGAAGTCCTATGTTCGGAAGGATTAACTCTAAATGACCTTACTGTTCTCCATTGTAATACTGAATATCCTACCCCAATGGAGGATGTGAATTTATTGGCAATGAAGAATATCGCTGATGAATTAGGGGTTGCCATAGGCTATTCAGACCATACCCTTGGTATAGAGGTGCCAACAGCAGCTGTAGCCTTAGGAGCAACCGTTATTGAAAAACATTTCACTTTAGATAGAAATTTACCGGGTCCAGACCATAGAGCATCCCTAGAACCGGATGAATTAATTGCCATGGTTAAGTCAATACGAAATATTGATAAAGCCATTTCAGGTAGTGGAATAAAAGAACCTTCTAAGAGCGAGAGTAAAAATAAGGAGGTAGCAAGAAAAAGTATTCACCTTAATAAGTCTCTTACCAAAGGTTCTTTTTTAAAGGAAAATGATCTTTTAGCATTAAGACCTGGAAGTGGTATTTCTCCTATGGAATGGAATAATATTTTAGGTAAGGAACTCAGGCGAAATTTGGATGCCTTTTCATTGTTAAAATGGGAGGATCTCAAATAAGATGACACAAAAGACAGAAAAGATTAAAGTAGGTTTATTAACCAGTTCTCGGGCGGATTTTGGCATTTACCTACCCTTGCTGAAGAAGCTTTATGGTGATGATGGTTTTAATCTTTCTATTATTGCATTTGGTACTCATTTGTCTAGATATCATGGTTATACCTTAAATCAAATTGAAGCACAAGGATTTGAAGTAAGTCATAAAATTGAATCTTTACTTCTCACTGATACAAGGGGATCCATTTCCTCTTCAGTAGCTCTAACAGGTTTAAAGTTCGCGGATTTTTGGAATGAACACCAAGACTCCTTCAATGTAGTTTTTTGTTTAGGCGACAGATTTGAAATGTATGCTGCCGTGCTTGCAGGGGTTCCATTTGGGATAAAATTTGCGCATATTCACGGCGGAGAAACTACGCTTGGAGCAATAGATAATGTTTATCGCCATTGTATAAGTTTAGCATCTTACTGGCACTTTACTTCAGCACAACCTTTTTCAGAAAGAGTAGCGGAAATTATAGGAAGCGATGAAAACGTATTTAATGTGGGCTCTATTAGTTTAGAAAACCTTTTGAATATGAGGCTGTTGAGTGAGGAACAGTTTGAGGAAAAATTTGGTATTGATCTAAATATTCCAAGTATTTTAATTACTTATCACCCTGAAACTACGGGAATTAGTAAAATAAAGGAGCAAACTAAAGAAATGATTGACGCTTTTTTATCCTTGGCAGAAAATTACCAATTGATAATTACCATGCCGAATACGGATACAGAAGGAAGTTTTATAAGAGAGCAATACGAGGCTCGAATTAAAGGGAATAAGCGTATTTTTTTGAAAGAAAATTTTGGAACATTAGGATATTTTGCCGCCATGAAGAAGGCTAAACTTGTACTCGGAAATAGCTCTAGTGGAATTATTGAGGCCGCATCTTTTGGAAAGTATGTGGTGAATATTGGAATGAGACAAGAGGGGAGATTAGGTTCCCAAAATTTAATACATGTTGATTTTTCAGCAACGGAAATAGTAAAAACTGTAATTAATTTTGCTACCCAATCCTACCAGGGTGATAATGTGTTTGATCAGGGTGCTTCGAGCAAAAAAATACTTGAAATAATAAAGACAGATTGTAAAAATAAGGGAATTGATTATAATAATTAGGAATAACAATTGGTAGCATGACAAGCAGTTTCAAAGACCACCTAGTACTTCAAGGGTCATCAATAAAAGATGCTTTGCTAAAACTAAATAATTTAGCGAGTGACTCTATTTTATTTGTAGTTGACGAAAAGGGAAAACTTATTGGAAGTCTAACCGATGGTGATGTAAGGAGAGGGTTAATAGCCGGAATGAGTACAGGGAATGTGGTAGACGAATTTATTCAACCTGCACCTCGTTTTATCAAAAAGGATGATTATTCGATTGATGAAATAATTAAACTCAGAAAGGGTAACTTTAAGGTGATACCAGTATTGGATCAAGATGATTGCGTGATTAATGTAATTAATTTTGGTCGTCAAAAATCCTATTTACCGTTGGACGCTATAATAATGGCCGGTGGTCGTGGAAGTAGGCTAAGACCTATGACTGATACTGTTCCAAAGCCACTTCTGGAAATAGATGGCAAACCAATTATAGATCATAATTTAGACAGATTAAGATTATTTGGAATTGATGATTTCTGGATTTCTATTCGCTATTTAGGAGAGCAACTTGAGGAGCATTATGGAGATGGAAAATCTCGTGGGGTGAATATTAATTTTCTGCACGAAACTGAGCCTCTTGGAACTATTGGTGCTGTAGGACAAATAAATGGCTTAGCGCATGACAATGTATTAGTTACCAATTCAGATTTGCTAACTACATTGGATTACGAAGACTTTTTTCTAGACTTTTTAGAAAAGGAAGCAGATATGTCAATTGCTACCATTCCGTATAATGTTGATATCCCCTATGCCGTTATGGAAACTAACAATAATATGGTAACTTCGTTTAAAGAAAAACCAACTTATACCTACTATTCTAATGGCGGTATTTATCTAATAAAGAAAAACTTAATTGATTTCATTCCGAAAAACGTGCATTTTAATGCTACGGACCTAATGCTAGAGCTAATTAATCAAGGTAAAAAGGTTGTATCCTACCCTTTAAGACAATATTGGCTTGACATTGGAAAACCAGATGATTTTAAGAAAGCGCAGGAGGATGTAAGACATTTAAAACTTGACATTTAATTTTACCATAAATGATAAACGGAAAGAAAGTTTTAGCATTGATCCCTGCTCGAGGGGGTAGCAAAGGTTTACCAGAAAAGAATAAAAAAGAGTTTAATGGAAAACCCTTAATTGCTTGGTCTATTGAGCATGGGTTGAAATCAGAATTTGTTGATAAAGTGGTAGTTACAACAGATGATTTAGAGATTGCAGAAATAGGAAGGAAATATGGTGCTGAGGTACCATTTATGAGACCTCAAGAATTAGCTTCTGATACTGCAACTTCAATGGATGTTATTGTTCACGCATTAGATTTCCTCAAAGCACAAGGCGAAGAGTTTGAATTATTGATGCTGTTAGAACCTACTTCCCCACTAAGGGAAGTTAGTGATATTGACAATTCTCTAAGCCAACTAGAATCTAACAAGCAAGCAAGAAGCATAGCTGGTGTATGCGAGGTTGAGGCCCAGCATCCAGATTTTTTGGTGAAATTGGAAAAAGGCTTAATGAGGCCCTTTACCACTTTTGAAGTGAAAAGAAGACAAGAACTTTCTGAACTCTACTTCTTCGAAGGAACGGTATATGCGGCTGAAGTAGAATATTTGAGGGAAAGCAGAACATTTTACGGAAACCATACCCTAGCCTATGTTGTGTCTAAACAAAAATCAATTGAAATTGATGATGAGGTAGATTTTGTAATTGCAGAAGTGTTAATGAAAGTATTTAATAAGAACTAATATGAAAAACGCAGGTGTAGATTTATACCAAAAAGCCAAGGAACTTATTCCAGGTGGAACTCAGTTGCTTTCTAAAAGGCCTGAAATGTTCTTACCAAATAAATGGCCTTCTTATTATTCCAAAGCTAAGGGCGGGAAAATATGGGATTTAAATGGTAATGAGTATAAAGACTTTATTACGATGGGTATTGGAGCATGTGTATTGGGATATGCTGATGATGATATTGACAATGCTGTTGTTGATGGACTACGAAAAGGTAATATGACCTCCTTAAATGCTCCAGAGGAAGTAGAACTTGCCGAACTTTTTACCTCCATTCATCCTTGGAGTGACATGGTAAGGTATACACGATCTGGAGGGGAAGCTCTTACCGTTGCTGTGCGTATTGGTAGAGCTGCAAGTGGCAAGGATAAGGTAATGTTTTGTGGATATCATGGATGGCATGATTGGTATTTAGCCGCAAACCTTAGTGAAGACGCCGCATTGGACGGTCATCTACTTCCTGGTTTAAAACCTAAAGGAGTTCCAAGAGCATTAAAAGGAACATCTCTTCCCTTCAATTTCAACGATATCGAAAATTTCACTGAAGTTTTTGAGAAGAATAAAGACGAAGTTGGTGTTTTGGTGTTGGAAATTATTAGAAATGTAGAACCAAACCAAGATTTCTTAAATAAGATTCAAAAAGCTTGTAAAGAAAATAATATTGTTTTTGTAATTGATGAAGTAACGTCTGGTTGGAGGCTCAACCTTGGCGGTGCTCATTTGCTTTATGATGTAGAACCGGATATTGCAGTTTTTGGAAAAACTACAAGTAATGGTTATCCATTTGGAGCAATCATTGGCAAGAGAAAAATAATGGAGGCTGCACAAGAAAGTTTTATTAGCAGCACATATTGGACAGACAGGGTTGGTTCTGTAGCAGCATTAGCCACCATCAAAAAAATGACGGCTTTAAACACTCCAGATCACCTAGTGAAAATAGGAATACAAGTGCAAGAAGGCTGGGCCAAAAGGTTGGAGGAAAGAAATATTCCTTACAATACATTTGGTATCCACCCCTTAAGTCATTTTTCCATTCTTCACGAACAAGCAGCTTTGCTTAAAACGTATTTTACTCAGGAAATGCTGAAAAAGAACTATTTGGCATCAACAGTAGTATATACATCTATGGTACATACAACAGAATCTGTTGAGGAGTATTTAACCGCTTGCGAAAGTGTATTCGATAAAATTGCCGAAGCAATAGAAAAGGATGAATTTGATAATCTTCTTGAAGGACCGGTATGTCATTCAGGATTTAAACGCTTAAATTAATTATTATGAGAAAATGTGGAAACTGTTTGTTACCAGAAACCTATGAGACACTGGTTATTGAGCAAGATGGATCTGCTTGTAGTATGTGTAAAACTACCGATTTCAAACAAAATTTTGTGAACTGGGAGGAACGCAAAAAATCTTTAGATAAGGTAATTGAAAAATATCGTGGGAAGTACGATTATGATTGTATAGTTCCATTTAGCGGTGGTAAGGATAGTACCTTTACTCTATATTACTTAATGAAAGAGTATAATATAAAACCTCTAGTTGTTCGGTTTGATCACGGTTTTATGAGAAGAAAGCATGAAGACAAAACAGTAAGAATGCTCAAAAAATTAGGTGCTGATTTTATTAATTTTAAGCCTAATTGGGAAATTGTAAAAAAATTGATGTGGGAATCTTTTAACCGTAAAACAGATTTTTGTTGGCACTGTCACACTGGAATTTATTCCTACCCTCTTCAAATAGCATTAAAATTTAATGTGCCTCTTATTCTTTGGGGTGAACCTTTAGCCGAAATGTCTTCTTACTATACCTACGAAGATGATTTAATAGAATGGGAAGATGAGGAGAAATTTAACATGCTTCGAAATCTTGGTATTACTGCAGATGATATGCGCGGAATGATTCATACTGAGGAGGAACCAATAGACAGAAGAGATCTTTTACCTTACACCTATCCTCCGTTGCAGGAACTTAAAAAGATGGACTATTATTCCGTTTGCCTAGGAAGTTTTATTCCTTGGGATTATAAAAAGCAAACTAAGATTATCATGGATGAGCTTGGTTGGGATGGCGATGAACTGGAAGGAGTACCTGAAAGTATCAATGAAGAATTCGCTAAAGTAGAATGTTGGATGCAAGGTACTCGGGACTATATTAAGTATTTGAAAAGAGGATACGGTAGAGTTACACAGTTGGTAAACTTTGAAATAAGAGCTGGAAGAATGACCACTGAAGAAGCACAAGTATGGATTGACAAATACGAAGGTAGAAAACCTCAATCTCTGGATGTATTTCTTGAATACATGGGGATTACCGAAAAGGAATTTAACGATACAATCAGGAAATTTGTTGTACCACCATTTGATCCTGATTTTGATAAGTTGCCATTAGCTGAAAAGGTCCATGATCTTGATGAATGGTATAGAGAGAATAATAGAGATAAATGATCGGAATATTAGATTATGGAATGGGAAATTTAAGGTCAGTTAAGAACTCCTTAGATTTTCTTTTTCTTGAAAACACAATAGTCTCAAACCCTGAGGATTTTAAGAATATTACCCACTTAATAATCCCAGGGGTTGGTGCTTTTCCAGAAGCCATTGAGAATATTAAAAACGGATCATTCCATCAACCCATTTTGGATTTTGCAAAAGAAGGTAATCCCATTCTTGGTATTTGCCTTGGAATGCAACTTCTAGCCTCATTTGGGGAAGAGGTTGAACGCACCGCTGGCCTTGGCTTAATTCCTGGCAGAGTGATTTTGATGAACCCTAAGGATTTAACAATTCCTCATATTGGTTGGAATGGGCTTTCTTACTTAAAAGCCCATCCCATTTTTGACGGAGTAAAAAAAGGCGCAGATCTGTATTTTGTTCATTCCTACTATTTTAAAACAGAAAATGATAATAATATTTTGTGTGAAACTACTTATGGCGATAAATTTCCATCCGTGGTTGTAAATGATCTGGGCAATGTTGTAGGAATGCAGTATCATCCAGAAAAAAGCCAAAAACAGGGTTTAAAAATCCTTGAGAACTTTTCAAGAATGGAAAAATGTTAAAAAAACGAATAATACCAACTCTCCTATTAAGAAATGGGAGAATGGTTAAAGGGATAAATTTTGATAATTTCCGGGATACTGGAGATCCAATTTTTGCTTCACGTGTTTACAATTCTCAATATGTGGACGAATTGGTATTCTTGGATATTGACGCTACCAATGAAGGCAGAAGAACAAATGCCAAAATTATTGCTGAAGTTTCAAAAGAGTGCTTTATGCCTTTAACTATAGGAGGTGGGGTAAGTTCTGTGGAAATTATCCGGGAACTTCTTAATAATGGTGCGGATAAGGTTGTTATCAATTCTGCTGCTTACACAGATTCTGATCTGATCCGAAAAGGAGCCAATAGATTTGGAAGCCAATGTATTGTATTAGGTATTGATGTAAAAAAAGAAGATGGAGCATTTATTCTTTACAAAAATTCAGGTAGAACAAGGTGTGATATTTCTTTAAAAGATCATATTAAAAATATGGTTGAATGTGGTGTTGGCGAAATTTTCGTAAATAACATTTCCAATGATGGTGTAATGCAAGGCTATGATTTAGACTTGATTAATAAAGTTACCGATTTGGTAAACATTCCGGTTATTGCGTGTGGTGGTGCAGGTAATTTCCAGCATTTAGTAGATGCCTATAAGGGAACCAATGTTAGTGGTTTAGCAATGGCTAGCATCTATCATTTTGGAGATAATAATCCAATAAGAGCCCGGGCACATTTAATGAATAATCAAATTCCTATTAAAAGCGTTTAGAATGATTAACACCTCTATTTCAAAGGAGAACCTTTTAAACTATTTGGGTAGCCAAATAGAAAATAATTATTCTGATGGAGATCATGATAATTTTATTATTAGTTCCAAAGTTGTTTTTGAAAAAGTTATGGAGCGTATTTCATTTAGCTTTTCTCATGTTAAGTCTAGATATTATAGTACGGATGGACAACCTTATTTTAATCATTTAAATGGAGATCACTACTGCTCTTTTTTAGCGGTTCTCGCAAATGAACTCTATAAATTTGGTGATGAGAATTCTGCAACAAAAGCATTCTTGCTAAATAAAATGATGTTTGGTATTGATGCCTTTTACACAATTGAATTACCCAGAATATTTTTATTCGTTCACCCAATTGGTACTATTCTAGGAAATGCCACATATTCAGATTATCTGGTTGTATACCAAGGAATAAGCATTGGTTCTAAAACAGATGGGATATATCCTACATTTTCAGAAAAAACTATTCTTTATTCCAATTCATCGGTAATAGGCAATTGTAATTTAGGACCTAATTGTGTTGTAGCAGCGAGATCCTATATTATTGCCAAAAATGTCGAAGCAAACAAGGTGATTCTTGGTAGTTATCCTGATAACAGGATAATTGATAATAAGAATGATATTATTAAGGACTATTTTCATTTATTATGAAAGATTTAAAGAATAAAATTATTATTGTTACTGGGAGCCAAGGGCTTATAGGTCGTTATGTTGTTGAAAGACTAGAGGAGTTTGAGGCCACCGTTGTTAAGGTGGATATTAATTTTGAAAAAAAAGGTGGAAATCAATATAAAATTGATCTAACAACCACGGTAGGTGTAGATCAACTTTTAGAATCTGTTCTAGAAAAGTTCGGTAAAATCGATGGACTGGTAAATAACGCATACCCAAGAACAGCAGATTGGGGAGTGAAGTTTGAGGATATTGAATTGGCTAGCTGGAATTTGAATTTTGAAATGCAAATGGGTTCACTTTTTTATCTTTTGAAAAAGGTTCTGTTGATAATGAAGGGTCAGAAGGCTGGTTCTGTTGTAAATGTCTCCTCCATTTATGGTGTTGTTGGCAACGACTTTAATGTTTATAAGAATACCGGTGGAATGACGTCTCCAGCAGCCTATTCGGCTATTAAAGGTGGCCTAATAAATTTCTCAAGATATTTAGCTTCCTATTACGGTCCCCATGGTATTAGAGTTAATTGTGTTTCTCCCGGAGGGGTTTTTAATCACCAAAATGAAACTTTCGTAAAGCAGTTTGAAGAACAAGTACCTATGAATAGGATGGCTCAGCCGCACGAAATAGCCCCCTCAGTTTGCTTTCTTCTTTCCGAGCAGGCAAGTTATGTAACAGGCCATAATTTAATGGTTGATGGTGGTTGGACAGCTATTTAAACTTACCCCTTGGGATTAAAAGAAGCATTTAAAATGTAATTGTGAAAATTGAACAAAGAGAAATAGTATCTTTTTTAAATTCAATTGAGAAAGAATATCCAGTTTCTACTTGGAAACACTCAGGAATTGATATTTGGCCAATTCTCAGATTAAGAATTTGGGTAGAATTATCTAATAGGGCTTTGGACTTAAATACCAATGAATCTGATTTAGCAATTTCGCCAATTTCTAAAGTTAAACGGGCGTTGTTTGCGCCTTTGATTTGGGTATTAAAATCATTTTCAGATTTTAATAAATCTTATTTTATTTTGCCTAAAGGTGATTTGTTTGTGTTGGGTGATGGAGCTTCTTTCATCCGAAAAAATGATTTGTTCTTCGATAGATTTGTAGATTCTTTGGACTCTTTTTTACCCTCGGGAAAGCTTAAACTTGTTAGAGCAGATAGTGGAACCTATTATTACACTCCAAGATATTCGAAATCATTTTTCATACAACCTAAGATTGACCGAGTAATACTAGGTGCTATTTTAAAAAGCCGTTTTTTTAAAGGTAATGAGGAATTACAAATTCCTAAAGGATTGCAGGAACACTTAAAAGCCTATAATCTGGAGGATTTTGTTAATCCCAATTTTCTAAAGCAGAGAGTTATCAGGATGAAAGCCTTGTCTAAAATGTTTTATTCTATCCTTAAAAAAGGAAATTATAAAGCAGGTCTTTCAGTTTGCTATTATACAGAATTTGGGATGGCTTTGAACAAAGCATGTAGGGATCTTAAAATAAATTCATTTGACATTCAGCACGGTGTGCAGGGCGATAATCATGGTTCATACGCAAAATGGATTCAGAATCCCGGAGGGGAAGGTTATTCACTTTTACCATCGTATTTTTTAGTCTGGTCGCCTCATGAAAAAGAAGTTATTAGAAAATGGGGAAATTTATCTAAAAAGCATGATGCATTAGATTTAGGCAACTTACAGTTTAATGCATGGAGATTGGAACGAGCAAATTCTCAATTTAAAAGTGGACTAGAGGATATTATTAACCCTAAACTAACAAGTGTATTAATTAGCCTAGGTTGGGATTTAAGTGATGAAGTTACCCTGAGGACAACCTTGGAAATCATGAAAAAATACCAAAATGAGTACAATTGGCTTTTTAGGTTACACCCGTCTATGATGAATGAAAAGGAGAAAACAAGGCTTAAGGAAATGTTGGCTTCCAATGGTATTCAAAATTATGAGATGGATATGTGCTCCTCTGTTTCCTTGTTTGATGTTTTGGCAATAACAGATATTCATATCACTCATTCTTCTTCTGTTGTTCTAGAGGCAAGTTGGTTTAAAATAAAATCAATTATCACCAGCGAATATGGTTGGGGTATTTTTAATGGCCAATTAGCGGCAGATCAGATTTTCCAAGCCCTCACTCAAAATGAATTGGATGAAGCTTTAAAATCAATTGAAATAAATAGGTCTGAAAATAAATTAAATAAGCTTTTTGATGTTTCAGATATTAAGGATGGAATAGATAAATTTTTAACCCTAGTTTCATGAAATTACTAAAAAGTAGCTTACTAAAGACTACTGGGGTTTACACCATTTCAACTTTTTTTAATGCAGGATTACCCTTTCTGCTTCTGCCTATACTTTCTCATTATTTACTGCCAGCAGAATATGGATTGGTTGCCATGTTTATTCTTTTGCAAAACATTGCATATCCACTTGTTAGTTTAAATGTTTCGACGGCAATAGGAAAAAGGAAGTACTATGATGAAAGTGAAACTGATTATGGTACTTACATAGGGAACTCAATATTGTTATCCCTCTGGGCCTTTATAGTTGTGGCGGTTTTGTTCATCCCTTTTAGAAACTTAATCGCAGAAGCTACAAGTGTTCCCGTTTTGTGGATCTATGTGGCGATAATTACAGCCTGGTTTTATGGAATTATCCAAATTAGATTAACACTTTGGCAATTTAAGGAAATGCCAAAGAAGTTTGCAATAATGCAAGTTGCCTATACCTTGGCAAAACTGTTAGTTTCTCTTTTGCTCGTGGTACTATTTACCTATGGTTGGGAGGGTAGAGTCTTTTCCATTTTTATTTCTACTTTATTCCTGGGCATTTACTCCTTCTATTTGTTGAAAAAACAAGAAGGAATAAGCTTCAATTTTAAAAAAGAAAATATTGTTCACGCCTTTAAATATGGAGCCCCGATAATTCCTCATGCCCTGGCAGGTTTTGCCATTGCCTATACAGATAGGATAATGATAAATAGTATGATCAGCCTAGAAATGATGGGTTTATATTCGGTGGCTTATCAATTGTCAAGCGTATTTGGGATTGCAACAACCGCCTTTAATATGGCGTTTATCCCTTGGCTTTATAAAAATTTAAAAATTTCAACTACCAATCCGGAAAATAGCCACCAGGTGGTAAGGGTAACCTATTTAACTATGATTGCTTTGGTGGTAGCTTTTGTGGTATTAATATTTGCCCTTCCTTTTGCCTATTCTCTCCTTTCAGATGGGTATTCAGGCTCTCAAACCTTTTTGTTTTACCTTCTTTTAGGATTCATGTTTAATGGCATGTATTATTTGTTCTGCAACTATTTATTCTACACAGAAAAAACTGCTAAGATTTCTTTGATTACAATTTTGTCAGCTATAATTAACATCCCATTAACCTATTGGCTTATTAAGAAAAATGGGGCTTTAGGAGCTGCACAGGCAACGGTTTTGGTTAATATGTGTACATTTATTGGCACTTGGATTATAGCTCAAAGTGAGTTCCCGATGCCTTGGTTTTCTAAAAAGGCCTTTTCATTTAAAAAGAATTAATTGTGAGTATAGTAATTGTTGATTATGGCATGGGAAATTCATCCTCCATTAAAAATATGCTTAAAAAAGTTGGAGCAAATTCCATAATTTCAAATGATATTAAAGAAATCACTTCGGCCACAAAATTAGTGCTGCCTGGCGTAGGCTCTTTTGATCTTGCAATGAAGAATATTAAGGAAAGCGGTTTGCTACCAATTTTGGAAAAGAAAGTACTAATAGACAAAACACCTATTCTTGGAATTTGTCTGGGTATGCAATTAATGTGTTCCTCAAGTGAGGAAGGCATAGATAAAGGCCTAAATTGGATTTCTGCCGATGTGAAAAAGTTTAAATTTGAAGACAAAAGTTTAAGGGTTCCTCATATGGGTTGGAACATTGTGAGACCAAAAGAGAATAAGGGGCTTTTTGAAAATCTATTTGATGATGAAAGTAGGTTTTATCATGTTCATTCCTTTTTTGTAAAATTAGTCGGTGATGATGTGGAAACAGCATCAACAGAATATGGGCATGATTTTACTTCTGCATTTCAGAAGAATAATATTTATGGAGTGCAGTTTCATCCAGAAAAGAGTCATAAATTTGGCATGCAATTGTTTCGCAATTTTATAGCTGTTTAATATGCTGAAAATCAGAGTTATACCATGTCTTCTCCTGCGGGATGAAGGATTGGTGAAAACTATTAAGTTTAAAAATCCAGTATATGTTGGTGACCCTATCAACGCCATTAAGATTTTTAATGACAAGGAAGTCGATGAATTGGTCTTTTTAGATATTGACGCAACAAGACAAAATAGAGAACCAAATTTTAAAGTAATTGAAGAAATTGCTTCGGAGTGTTTTATGCCATTAGCTTATGGAGGTGGAATAAAAACCATAGGTCATATTAGACAAATTTTAAAATTGGGCGTTGAAAAAGTTATTATTAATTCAGCAGCCCTAACGCAACCAAGCTTTATCAAAGAAGCATCGGATGCTTTTGGAAGTTCTACCATTGTCGTGTCTATTGATTTTAAGAAAAACTGGCGTGGGAACTATGAAGTATATACCCATAACGGAAAAAACAAAACCAAAAAAGGACCGGTCGCTATTGCTAAAAAGATGGAAGAAGAAGGTGCGGGAGAAATATTATTAAATGCAATCGATCGTGACGGTGTAATGAAAGGTTATGATTTGAACCTTTTAAATTCGGTTACCCAAGAGCTAACGATACCAGTTGTTTGTAGTGGAGGAGCTGGCAAAATTGAAGATTTTGGGGCTGCAGTTCATGATGGAGGCGCCAGCGCAGTTGCTGC
Organism: uncultured Cryomorphaceae bacterium; assembly: GCA_937129395.1. GTDB lineage: Bacteria > Bacteroidota > Bacteroidia > Flavobacteriales > Schleiferiaceae > CAKZNE01. Next base: position 31,535 of record CAKZNE010000117.1, read on the forward strand.
TGGAAGTTTATTTGTTTTCCATGGCCCACATAAGGCCGTTTTAATTAATTATCCAGCCATTTCAAAGCTTGAAAATATCCTAAATAAAACATTATGAGTAATAAAAAAGAGTTTCGACAATGTACTCGCTGTATAATGGATACAACAGATCCTGATATAGTATTTGATTCCAAAGGTGTTTGTAATCATTGTTACAAATTTGATGAGATTCAAAAAACCCGGATGTTTGATTCAGATGAGCAAAGAGATCAACAAAAAGAGGTTTTATTAGAAAAAATAAAAGCAGGAGGTAAAGGGAAGCCCTATGACTGTATTATTGGTGTGAGTGGTGGTGTTGATTCCACTTATGTCGCCTATTTGGTTAAAGAAGTATTTGGACTAAGACCATTAGCAGTTCATTTTGATAATGGTTGGAACTCTGAACTAGCCGTTAAGAATATTGAAAATATTCTTGAGAAAATGGATATTGATTTATTCACCTATGTAGTGAATTGGGAAGAGTTTAAGGATTTACAATTGTCATTTTTAAAAGCATCTACCCCAGATGGAGAGGTGCCCACAGATCATGCAATTATTGCAGTTTTATATAACCTTGCAGTAAAACACGGCATAAAATATATTTTAAACGGTGTAAATTATGCTAGCGAGGCTATTATGCCCTTAAAATGGGGTTATGGATATTATGACTCTAAATATATTGGTGCGGTACAAAAAGAGTTTGGTACCAAAAAACTTAAATCATACCCGAGGTTAAATTTGGCAAAGCTGGGTTATTACAGCAAAGTAAAAAAGATTCAATTTGTTCCGATTTTAAATTATGTAGATTATTTCAAGGAGGATGCAATGAATCTGATTCAAAACAAACTAGGTTGGAAATATTATGGTGGAAAGCACTATGAATCTATATACACCAGATTTTTTCAATCCTATATTCTGCCACAAAAATTTGAAATTGATAAAAGGAAGGCTCACTTCTCTAATCTTGTTCTTTCAGGTCAGATTACCAAATCAGAAGCTTTAGAGGAACTGAAGAAGCCTGTTTATCCAGCAGATTTAATGAAGGATGACAAGGAGTATGCTATTAAAAAGTTTAATATTTCTGCAGAGGAATTTGAGAGAATAATGGAATTACCGACTAAAACCTTCCAAGAATATCCAAACAATTTCGATACTTTGGAAAAAATCAAAAAAATTATTAAGCGAAGCTAGATAGAATGTTTAGAGCCGTTTTACTATTTTATTTATTCTCACCTCTTCTGGGTATATACCTTATGGAACAAGGGGCATTTGGTATGGATATCGGTATGAAAGGACATCCTAACGGTGCAACCTTTGCCTATTTCATTTATCTAGTTGCTTTTGGAATATCTTTTTACATTTTTAAAGGGAATAGATTATTTAAAATTAAAATCAATTCCCCAAAAATGGATAATCAGTTTGTAAAACGGCGATTTATTGTGGCCATTTACGTTCAGATTATTTTTATTCTAATTATGTTATTTGGTTTTGGAGCCATAAAAGTTTGGTTAGGTTTAATAAGTAAAGGAGATTTTAGGGGCTCATTTGGATTTTTTGGTCCTTTTGCCTATTATATTTCCAATCTTTTTGCACCAGCCTTAATGGCCTACCTAGCGGCTCTTTATAAAAAGTATAGAAAACTAATACCAGGTCTAGGGACCTACCTTCTTATTAATATTGGTTTGGTATTCGTTCTTGGCTCGGTTTGGGGTTTCAAATCAACCTCTATAGCCATTCTTATGCCGGCGGCTATTCTTTATTGGAATAGAATTTCCTTAGCAAAACTGGCAATGGTCTTTGTTTTAGTTTTTAGCTCATTTGTTTTTTTCTCAGGAGTATTTGATGATACAAGTTTTAAAACCAAAGACATCACAGAAACCATTACTGATTTTTCGGTTGAAAAAACTTTTGATGTAAGAAACTTTAACTCATTTTCCTTTGTCCTTTATAGACTTACCGTAATCCAGGGTAATACACCTTGGAGGGTTTGGGATTTATATTCTTCTGGAGAAGAAATGCCGAGCTACGCAAAAACACTCCCAGCGATTATGGGAGATAAATTTTTGGCTCTTGGAGGTATCGACGCCAATGACAGAAAGAACTTTACAGATTATCATTATTCCTTTGCTGTGACTAATCTTGTGGGAAGAGCAGAATATTTTCTGGACTTTGGTCATAATGTAACCGCAACTGCATTTACAGATGGAGTATTAATTGGAGGGATGTTCGGAGTTGCAATTATTGGACTTGTAGCAGGATTTCTTACTAGAGCATTTGCGGATTTAATTAGTCGCGCAAGACTCAAGGATAATCCAATATTTTTAAGCATTATTTTAGTTTATTTTACAAGTTATTATTTGGGTTGGCTTAATAGTGGAGGTGTTACTGCCTTTATTCATATTTCGGTTTTTGTCGGATTATTTCTTACCTACCTTTTTCTAAAAACCTTTGATCGAATAAAATGAAAATACTTTATATTCATCATGCAGGAATTTTCGGCGGTGCTTCGAAAAGTATGGCAGAAATGATTAAGGCCTTTCCTAAAGATCAGGTTAAACCTATTATTTTATGTCAGTCGGGTTCAGTAGAACCTGTTTTTGAAAAATTTGCAGAACAACTTTTCACCGTAAAAGGAATTCCTCAAATAGATAATACCCGTGCAAGTCATTACCGAGGGTTCAGGTGGATTATCCTTTTAAGGGAATTGTATTTTTATTTAGGTATTAAAAGAGTGTTGAAGAATGTAAAAAAACTTCATCCTGATATTGATATTGTTCATTTCAACGAGATTACACATTTTACCGTACTAGCCCCATTTGTAAAATCTCTTTTTCCTTGTCCAATTATCCTACACGTACGTTCCCTACAAAGGGCAAGGGATGAAGGCAGGATAACAAAGTTGGTAAAAAATAGGATAAACCAATATGCAGACGAAGTAATTGCAATTGATCAGAATGTAAAGGACACCTTATGGGAATTTAAGAATATTAGCATTATTCATAATGGTCTGAAAATACCGGAAATTGATGAGGAGTATAAAACCGGCAAGCAGTTTTCAATAATGTATTTAGGCAATTTGCTATTTGATAAGGGGATTGTTGAACTTACTCAGGCTCTTGCGATATTAAAATCAAAAGGAGTTGATTTTCATGCCAATTTTATTGGAGCACGTGCGGCTACCGAATCCTGGAAAAAGAAGTTTTTAAACCAGGTACTTTGGCTTTTTGGAATCCGGAAAAGTGCGGAAAAGGAGGTCCAGGATATAATTGATAATAAGGGGATTCAAGATGATGTGAGTATAATCGCATTTACCAATGAACTTTCAGAATATTTTCAAAAAGCAGATGTTCTAGTGTTTGCTTCCCATCTAAATGCCGCCGGAAGACCTGTTTTTGAAGCAGCGTTTCATAAAACTCCTTCAATCTTAGCTTGTAATGATCCCAAAGAGGATACTATTGTTCACCAAAAAACAGGAATAGTAATAGACATTCCAAGCCCAAGTAAAATTGCAGAAGCTCTTTTAGAAATGGAAAGAGATCGAGAAAAAACGGCAAAAATGGGTCTAGGAGCATTTAATCTAGCAGTTAATAATTTTGATATAAACAAAAATGCGATTAAGGTTTTGGAACTTTATCGCAGGACATTAAACAATAATTATGTTCGAAAATAAGACACTCTTAATTACGGGAGGTACAGGTTCCTTTGGAAATGCAGTGCTTAAGGGATTTATAAATTCAGGATTTAAAGAAATCCGAATATTTTCTCGGGATGAGAAGAAGCAAGAGGATATGAGAATCTCATATCATAATGATATTCTCAAATTCTACATCGGTGATGTACGAGATTTTGATAGTATTCAAAACGCCATGGAAGGCGTAGATTATGTTTTTCATGCCGCAGCTTTAAAACAAGTTCCTTCCTGCGAATTTTTCCCAATTGAGGCCACTAAAACAAATGTTTTTGGAACGTTCAATGTAATTAAGGCTGCCAAATTAAATGGTATTAAACGGCTTGTTTGTTTAAGTACCGACAAAGCAGCTTACCCAATTAATGCTATGGGTATTAGTAAAGCACTAATGGAAAAAACTGCCATTGCTGAATCCAGAAATATGGGAAAAACCGGTCCCGTAATTTGTGTTACAAGATATGGAAATGTTATGGCATCAAGGGGCTCGGTAATTCCATTATTTATCAATCAAATAAAGGAAGGAAAAGATCTTACAGTTACAGACCCTAATATGACTCGGTTTATGATGTCGTTGAACGAGGCAGTAGACCTTGTAATCTATGCATTTACCCATGGTAACCAAGGAGATTTATTTGTTCAAAAATCACCGGCCTCAACGGTTGGAGACGTAGCCCAGGCAGTAAATGATCTTTTTAAATCCAATAGTAAAGTGCGAATTATTGGAACTAGGCATGGAGAAAAGTTATATGAAACATTACTTACAAAGGAAGAGTTTGCAAAAGCAGAAAACCTTGAGGGGTATTATAGAATTCCGGCAGACAACAGGGATTTAAATTATGGAAAGTATTTTGAAGAAGGAGAGGAAAGATTCTCCGAAAATAATGAGTATCATTCCCATAATACAACTCGCTTGAGCCTTGAAGAAACAAAAGCGAAAATTTTGGGCCTGGACTATGTTCCTGAAATAAATGAAATGAAGAACTAATTTAGCATTTAGAAATAAAAAGGTTAATGCCTTTCAGAGGATAGAGAGGTATTTCCTATTCTCTGAAAATAATGATTTAGAAAATTATGAAGAAAACAACCGTAATGACCATTGTGGGTACAAGACCCGAAATTATTAAGTTAAGCGAGGTAATGAAAGAGCTTGACAAGCATACAAATCATATCATAGTTCACACAGGACAAAACTATGATTATGAACTTAATGAATTGTTTTTTGAGCAATTGAATGTTAGAACTCCCGACTACTTTTTAGAAGCAGTAAAAGGTACAGCTTCAGAAACAATTGGAGATATTATCGCTAAAGCTGATAAAATATTGGCAGAAATTAAGCCGGATGCAATGTTGGTATATGGTGATACCAATAGTTGCTTAAGTGTTATTCCAGCGAAAAAAAGAAAAATTCCAATTTTCCACATGGAGGCTGGAAATAGATGTTTTGATCAAAGAGTTCCGGAAGAGGTAAATAGAAAAATCGTAGATCACCTAAGTGATATTAATCTTCCACTTTCTGAACAGGCCAGGGATTATTTAATAGCCGAAGGACTAAAACCGGAAACTGTAATTAAAACGGGTTCCCCTATGACTGAAGTGCTTCATGCTAATATGGATAGATTTCTTTCAAGTGATATTTTAGAAAAAGAAGGCCTATCAAAGAAGGGGTACATTGTAATGAGTATCCACAGAGAAGAAAATGTTGATTCACCAAAAAACTTCAAAGATTTACTAGAGTCTATTGATGAACTGACGATTAAATACAACATGCCAATTATTGTTTCTACCCATCCAAGAACAAGGAAAAAATTGGAAGAGATAGGATATGAAGATAAGAATCCTTTAATCCGCTTTTCTAAGCCATACGGTTTTCATGAATATAATAATCTTCAGATGAATGCATTTTGTGTGATTTCGGATAGCGGCACAATTGCAGAAGAAGGATCAATTTTAAATTTACCAGCTGTAACAATTAGACAAGCGCATGAAAGACCAGAAGGAATGGATGAAACCACAGTGATAATGTCTGGATTGAACAAAAACAGAGTTTTGGAAGCCGTTGAAGTGGCAACCACGCATAATAATCAAGAGGAAAGAGCGATTAAACCAGTTTCTGATTATAAAGCTGATAATGTTTCAAAAAAGATTTTGAGAATTATTTTGTCCTACACAGATTATATCAATAGAACCGTATGGCATAAAGAAATTTAAGATGAAATTAAAGGTTTTAGTATTAGGCTCCACAGGATTAATTGGTCATCAGGTTTTTAATTTTTTAGAAAAAACAGGTAATTATGAACTTCATAATATTACCTACCGAAAGAAATTGAACCAAGATAGTATCCTTCAAAATGTCAGAAATGAAAAGGAGTTTTTAAATACCATTAGGTCAATTTCTCCAGATATTATAGTCAATTGTATAGGTGTTTTAATAGATGGGGCCAATGCAGATCCTGAAAATGCAATATTCATTAATGCTTACATGCCACATAGGCTAATGAATTTATGTGGTGAAATAAATTCCAAATTGATTCATATTTCTACCGATTGTGTTTTTTCAGGTGCAAAAGATTCAGCTTATGTTGAGGACGATATTAAAGATGGAAAAGATACTTATGCTAAATCCAAGGGCTTAGGAGAGATTGTGAATGAGAATCATTTGACTTTGCGAACATCTGTTATCGGGCCAGAACTAAAAACAGATGGAGAAGAGTTGTTCCACTGGTTTATGTCTCAAACAGGAGAAATTAAAGGTTTTACAAAAGCTATTTGGTCGGGTGTAACAACACTTGTATTGGCAAAAGCAGTTAATTGGGCTATCGAGAATGAAATTGTCGGTTTGTACCATGTAACGAATAACAAGAGTATTGACAAATACACTCTTTTAACCTTGATAAAGAAACAAATTGGAAAGGACATTTTAATTGTCCCAGTCCCAGGGAGAGAATTGGACAAAAGCTTTATTGATACTAGAAAAGAAATAAACTTTATTATTCCAGATTACGAAATTATGATTAAGGAATTGATTGATTTTATGAGTAGGAATAAAAAATTATATGCCCAGTATTATTCGGCCTGAATTTAGAAATTAAAGTGAGTCATTATGAGTAAAAAGCTATGGTTGGTGTCTGAATTGTTTTACCCAGAAACAATTTCTACTGGATATATCATGACAGAGATTGCCGGTTATTTGGCAAAACAATATGATGTACATGTTATTTGTGGCCCGGAGTTTTACGAAAAAAAAAAAACAAGTATTACAGCAGATCCACCTAAAAACGTCACTATTCACAGGGTGAAAAGTAATGGTTACAATAAAAACTCACTTGTTTCACGAATTATTGGCCACCTAACAATTTCTTTGAAAATGTTTATTTTCATGAGGAAGAAAATTAAGAATGATGAGCAAGTACTTTTAGTAACAAATCCTATTTTCTTAACTCTATTAATGGGTTTTATTAGTTCGAAGAGAAACTGGAAAATAAAGCTTTACATACATGATGTTTTTCCAGAGAACCTTGTAATTTCTAGAATTCTTAAATCTAAAAAATCGATTATTTATAAAGTTCTAGCTTCTTTTTTTAATAGGGCCCTAAAGAAAATGGATAAAATTGTGGTTTGTGGTCGAGATATGAAGGAAATATTTGTTGAGAAAACAAGATCAAATAACAACATTGTGGTGGTTGAGAACTGGTCTGATAATACAAATATTAGCGTAAACAAGGTTAAAAATGATAAAACCAATTTTTTGTTTGCTGGAAATTTGGGAAGATTGCAAGGTTTAGAGGAATTGTTTGGCGCTATAAGTAAAGTTAAAAATCAAAACTGTAATTTCACCTTCATTGGCAGTGGAGCCATGGAAAATTTTATTTCAAATTACATCGACGAAAATAATATTGGTAATGTTGAACTTCAAGGGTGGTTGCCAAGGGAGGATCAAAATATTTTTTTAGCAAAGGCCACTGTTGGGCTTATCTCTTTGAAAGCCGGAATGTATGGATTAGGAGTTCCCTCTAAATTATATAACTTGATTGCTGCAGGGAAGCCAATATTTTATATTGGGGATGTTGATTCTGAAATTCACAGGGTGCTTTGTGAAAATAAAATAGGATGGTTTGCGGAGTCTGGGAATGAAGAAATGATAGTTAACGTTATTCACGAAATAATTAATGCTCATCCTAGTCTTTTAGATGAATATTCTATCAATGCGAGGGCCCTTGCCGAAGGGATTTATTCAAAAGAAAATATTTTGAATAAAACTGCTAACTTATTTTAAAATGATTTTTGATTAGTGAAAGTTTTAGTTTCAGGAGCAACAGGATTTTTAGGAAGACATATAGTAGATGAGCTTGACCGTTTACTTTACTCTATTGACACTATTGGAAGGTCTGGTAAGGCCACCTTGTTTTCAGATCTGACAAAGGAAATGGCAGCGATTACCAATAAATATGATTTAGTTGTACATGTAGCTGGAAAGGCTCATTTGGTTCCAAGAACTGAAGAAGAAAAGCAAGATTTTTACAATGTCAATTTTGAAGGAACAAAACACCTTTTGGAAGCTTTGATTCACCCCCCAAAGAATTTTGTGTTTATTAGTACTGTATCAGTGTATGGGTTGGATTTTGGGAACAATATTTCGGAAAATGCCCCATTAACTTCAGACGAACCATATGGTAAAAGTAAAATAATGGCTGAAGGTTTAATAACCAAATGGGGAGAAACTAAAAATGTGACCACCACCATTCTTCGTTTACCCTTGCTTTTCGGGAAAAACCCTCCAGGAAATCTGGAATCAATGATCAATGCCATTAAAGGGAATTATTATTTTAATATTGGCAAGGGTGACGTTCGGAAATCTATGGTTTTCGCCAGTGACGTGGCAGCATTTATTCCAAATATTATGAAATTTGGAGGGATTTATAACCTCACGGATGGATTTCATCCTTCATTTAAGGAGCTATCTGATGAAATTGCCAGTTTTCACAAAAGAAGAAACAGCATTTCAATTCCATTTTTTGTTATAAAAATATTGGCAAATTTGGGAGAGCTAATGCAAAAAGTGTCAAAGAAAAAGATGCCATTAAATAAGAGACAATTTATTAAAATGACCAAGCCACTTACCTTTAATGACAATAAAGCTCGTGATTTAGGTTGGATGCCTAGAAAAATAATAGACCATCCAGATGACTGGTTGACATAATGATTAGCGGCTTAAAGGCAATTCTATAAATAAGTTCATTACCATCATATGAAAGAAAAAGCACAAATATATTTAACCATTACGGCGCATCCAGATGATGAAGCACTTGGCTTTGCAGGAAGCTCATTTCAACTAAGCAAAAAGGGGCATAAAGTTTACAATTTAATCCTTTCTGGTGATGTTGCTGCTAGAAGACACCGCCCAGATGTTGAAGAATTAAAAAGCCACACAGAAAATGCCCAAAAATTTATGGGCGCAGAAGCACCAATTTTAGGACCCTTTCCAAATATTAAGTTTAATATGGTACCCCATTTGGAAATGGTGCAATTTATTGAGAAAGTAATTGAAGATATTCAGCCTGATTTTATTTTCACCCATCATCCTTACGATTTAAACAACGACCATTACCACACCAGTAAAGCCTGCCAAGCCGCAGCTAGATTGTACCAACGAAAGCCAATTAATCCGATTAAAGGTTTGTATTTTATGGAGATCCCTTCCAGTACAGATTGGGCATTCCCAGTGGATGGTCAAAATTTCCGCCCTGATACATTTCTTGAGATTGGTGAAGATGGGTTGGAGGCGAAACTTAAGTCACTTTATGCATATGAAGGAGTGATGCGTCCCTATCCACATCCTAGAAGTGATGAAGCGATTAGAGCTCTTGCCGTTTTACGTGGCAGTCAAGTTGGAAAAAACCTATGCGAAGGGTTTCAGACTGCGATGAATATTATTGAGCCATGATTTATTTTGGTTTTAAACGTTTGATGGACATTTTGCTGGCCATTTTTTTAATGGTTATGCTGTTTCCTATTTATTTTATTATTGGGCTTATTATTTATTTGCAAGATTTTGGGCATCCACTTTTTAAGCAATCCAGGGTTGGAAAAACCGGTAGAGAATTTAATTTTTATAAATTCCGAAGCATGCCCTTGAACAGCCCAAACCTAGAATCACACCAAAAAGAGAAGCTTAAGGTAACTCCTTTCGGTAAATTTATTAGGCGCACGAATATTGATGAACTTCCGCAATTTTGGAATGTACTTATTGGGGATATGAGCTTTATTGGTCCAAGGCCTCCCATTCCAAGTCAAACTGATTTAATTGAGGCGAGACGGGCCAATGGTTCTTTGGCTCTTAGACCAGGGTTAACCGGTTGGGCACAAGTTAATTCTTATGATGGTATGGCTCCATCCGAAAAAGCAAGGTTTGATGGTGAATATGCTAAAGGCTTTTCCTTTTTATTGGATTTAAAAATACTATTTGCAACTGTAAAATACTTCACAAAAAAACCACCAACCTACTAATGAATATAGCATTTTGTACCTGCGTTCAAATCGGATTAAGTTGTATTGAAGCTGTTCAAGAAATTGGCGGCGAATTCAAGTTGTTTCTGAGCTTAAAAGATGAAAAGTCTAAAAAAAAATCTGGAAGAATATATCTTGATGATATTTCCAATAAAACGAGAACACCTCTTGTAAAAATAAACCACATTAATGATCAAGAATGTATTGATGCTTTAAAAGAACACGATATTGATTGGTTGTTTATTATTGGTTGGTCACAGATAGCTTCAAAAGAAGTAATTGAAATTCCTCTTAAAGGAACTATTGGTGCTCATCCAACTCTTCTGCCGGTTGGAAGAGGAAGAGCGGCAGTGCCATGGGCGATAATTAAAGGGTTGGATAAAACTGGAGTTAGCTTTTTCAAAATGGATGAAGGTGTTGATACAGGAGAAATTCTTGGACAGTTTGAAATTCCACTTACAGAAAAAACTGACGCTTCTCACCTGTATTCCGAGGTAAATGAAGCTCATATCAAACTTATAAAAAAAATATGGCCAAGTATCCAAGACGGTAGCCTTAAGGGGGTAATTCAGGATGAAACCCTTGCAAGCTATTGGGATGGCAGAAAACCAGCTGACGGTGAACTTAGTACAGATATGAATCTTTTGGAAGTTGATCGATTGGTTAGAGCAACAACCAAACCCTATCCTGGAGCTTTTTTGAATACAGGTGAAGGCAAGATCATATTTTGGAAGGGAAGCTTGGAGAAAGTTCCTGGAGCTAAGGAATTTAGGTTTAAGGATGGTTTGTTTTTTGCTACAGAAACTGAATTTGTATTGGGCAGTTCGTAGCTTTTGATTACCCCTAAAGTTACAGATTAATGGTGCTAACATTTTGTAAATAATGGCTAAAGAATTGTTAATGATTGATCTTTTTGCCATTCAAAATGATTAATTTAGAACTTCCTTGATTTTTTTAAAAGGAATTTAAAAAGAGTAAAAATTGACCAAGCTCGTATCAATAGTTCTTTTAGTCGCCCTGACCCCAATAATTCTTATCCTTATCACCATGGGCTGGTTTGTCTATAAAAAACCATTTTTTTTTCAAGAAAGAATAACCCAAAACGAAAGAAAATTTCTTCTGTATAAATTTAGGTCAATACCAAACTTAAAAGATAAACCTGACTTTTATGGAAAAATTATTAGAAGTTTAAATCTTGATGAAATTTTACAATTGGTAAATATATTAAAAGGTGATATGAACTTTATTGGCCCAAGGCCATTATTGCCAGAATATTTACCTCATTATTCTGAGAAGCACAAACAAAGACATAGGGTGAAATCAGGAATCACAGGATGGGCGCAAGTAAATGGCAGAAACTCTTTAGGCTGGAAAGAAAATTTTGATTTAGACATTTATTATGTTAACAATAAATCTAGACGTTTAGATTTCAGTATTTTGTATAAAACCGTTTTAAGCTTTTTTAAGCAAAAAACCAATCAACACCAGATAAGATCAAAATTTAAGGGATATGAATAGAGAAGCTGTCATAATAGGTGCTGGTGGTTTGGGACGAGAAATTGCAGCAACAATAATAAATTATTTTCCAAATCAATATCATCTAATTGGGTTTATTGACGATGGCTTAGAACCTGGTACTAAAGTCAACGATTTAAAAATAATTGGCGGGCTTGAAAAGTTATTGAAAATGAGAATTAGGCCGTCGATTTTTATTGGTTTAGGTAATCCGAAAATTAAAAGTACAATCGTTAGTAAGTTAAGGAGGGGTTTTGAGTTAAACATCGTCAATTTCCCTAATCTAATCCACCCTTTTGCTAGACTTCACCAGGGTGATTTTATCGAAATTGGAATCGGAAATTTTATCGCAGATTCTGTGATAATTACAACCAATGTAAAGATTGGAGATTTTAATTTAATTAATCTTACTTCAACAATTGGACATGATTCATATATTGGTAATTATTGTTCAATTATGCCCGCTGTTAATATCTCGGGAGGCGCGCAGCTTGAAGATTTTGCTTATGTTGGGACTGGCGTAAAACTAATTAAGGCGAGCTCCATTGGTAAAGGATCTATTATTGGTGCTGGGGCTGTTGTAAATCAAAGTGTTGGAGAAAATGAAACGTGGGCAGGGGTCCCAGCTCGGAAAATTGGCTGAGTCTAACAAAAGTTTAATTTTTCTCGTAAATCTAGTTTTACAATTTTTTAGAATTATAACTACCCTATTTATTGGTGAGGTTCAATAAGTTCGCACTTCACATTGCCAATATCGCTACACATTGAATAAAAGAATTTTTTTATCTCCACCGCATCTCAATTCATCAGTTCAAGAATTTTTGACGAATGTTTTCGAATCAAACTATGTTGCCCCCGTGGGATTCGCAATTGATGGTTTTGAATCGGATATTGCTCAAAAAGTAAAATGTCATTCTGTTGCAGCATTAAATTCTGGTACATCAGCAATTCATTTGGCTTTGGTTTTACTAAATGTCGGTTCGCAAGATTCAGTACTTGTTCAAACTAATACACACATAGGTGGTGTTAACCCAATTGTTTACCAAGGAGCATCACCCGTTTTCGTGGATTCTGAAAAAGATACATGGAATATGTGCCCTATTTTTTTAGAAGAAGCGATAAAGGATCAAATCAAAAAGAAAAAAAAACCGAAAGCAATAATTTTAGTTCACATTTATGGGATGCCAGCAAAAATGTTTGAAATTATTGAGGTGGCCTCAAAATATGAGATTCCAATCATTGAAGATGCCGCAGAAAGTTTAGGTTCAAAATATCGAAACCAACATACGGGTACCTTTGGAATTATGGGTGTTTATTCATTTAATGGGAACAAAATTATTACTACAGGGGGAGGTGGAGCTCTGGTTTCAAATAATCAGGAGTTAATCGAAAGGGCAATTTTTCTTTCCACTCATTCCCGGGGTGAAGGTCCACATTATCAGCATACAAGTCTTGGATTCAATTATAGGTTATCTAATGTTTTGGCAGGAATTGGACGTGGGCAAATGGAGGTTTTGGATGAAAGAGTTTCTAGTTTGAGAACAAATTTCAAAAAATATGTTGGGTTTTTTGAAAAATGGAATGCAAAAGGTTTTAATATTCAATTTCAAATTGAACAAGAGGATATGTTTTCCAATCGTTGGCTAACAACCATTTTGGTGGATCCAAAAACCAATTATGGTTTGCAGAGAGAGGATTTAAGATTGGCATTGGAAAAAGAAAATATCGAATCAAGACCATTGTGGAAGCCAATGCATTTACAACCAGTATTTGAAAAAAATAAATTTTATGGAGCCAGAGTGGCTGAGGAACTTTTTGAAATTGGCTTATGCCTTCCAAGTGGCTCAAATTTGGGAGATGAGGAATTTCAACGAATATTTATGGCAATTAATAAAGTGATGAATTTTGCCCTTGAGTAAATCATTATCTTAGAAATTATGCAAAATTAAAGTTATACCAACACAATAAATCGTCATTTTATTACTGGTTTCGCTAAATTGGATTAAATTTACATCCTCAAACCGACATGCTTTGATTAAGGATTTTTTAAACAAAAACTCAGACCGCTACCTGGCGAGGTGGATTGTGCTGATATTTGATTCTGCACTCGTTGCCATTTCTTACTTTTTAGCGGCGTTTTTAAGATTCAACTTTGATTTTGTTGAATTAAGAGATAGCTGGAATTCCACCTATTTGGTGCTGGTGGTACTTGTATACTTTATGGGTTTTTTATCTTTTAAATCCTATGCTGGAATAATAAGGCATACTGGCCTTCGAGATGCCTACAATATATTAAAATCTTCAACTTTTGCTTTGGTTGTATTGCTAGCACTTAGTATACTAGGGATGCAAAATGGAGTTTTTAGTAGTGGAATCTGGAATGCATCAAAATCCATATTAGTTATCCACTTCTTATTGAATCTGTTTTTCCTAATCGGATCCCGTTTGGGAATAAAGGTGGTGTACCAAAGCGCCTTAAATGGTAAAACTCACAAGAAAACCAAGGTGCTTATTTATGGTGCGGGTTCCTCAGGGCTGATTACCAAAAACACATTATTACAAGAAAACAAAAGGGATTACGAAGTTCAGGGTTTTGTTGATGACAATCCGTATAAAGTAGGAAAAGCCATTGAGGGAGTATTGGTGTTCAGCTCCAAAAAAATATTTGAAGGAAACTTTGTAGAAAAGTATAAAACCGACCAAATTATCATTTCCATCCAAAATGATTTGAGTTCTAAAAGGAAAAAAGAAATTACAGAGGCTGCTTTAGAAAAAAACCTTGAAGTAAAAATTGTACCCCCAATTGAAAATTGGATTCATGGTGAATTAAGTACCAAGCAGATTAAAAATGTGCGGATTGAAGACCTTTTAGAAAGAGATCCAATTGTTTTGGATAACGTAAATATTTCGAGAGAAATAAAGGAAAAATCTATTCTAGTAACAGGTGCTGCTGGCTCAATTGGTAGTGAGATTTCAAGACAATTGTTACATTATTCTCCCGCTAAAGTGATTCTCTTGGATCAAGCGGAATCTGATTTGTATGATTTGCAAAACGAAATTAAATCAGAAAATCCTGATCTCTTTGATTTAGTGGAATGCGTAATGGCAGATGTAGCCGATGAAGCTAGAATGGTGCGGGTTTTTGATGCTTACAAACCCGAATTGGTATTCCACGCGGCGGCCTACAAGCATGTTCCTTTGATGGAAGATAATCCATACGAAGCAATCAAAACTAATGTTCTAGGAACAAAAATGATTGCCGATTTATCAGTCCGATTTGGGGTAGGTAAATTTGTTATGGTTTCCACAGATAAAGCGGTAAACCCCACAAATGTTATGGGTGCCACAAAAAGAACGGCAGAAATTTATACTCAGAGTCTACAGGCAAAAGAAGGAGTTTCAACCCAGTTTGTTATTACTCGTTTTGGAAATGTACTCGGTAGCAATGGATCGGTTATTCCATTGTTCAGAAAACAGCTTGAAACTGGCGGTCCTATTACCATTACAGATAAAAATATCACGCGATACTTTATGACAATTCCCGAAGCCTGCAATTTGGTTTTGGAGGCGGGTTCCATGGGAAATGGTGGGGAAGTTTTTGTTTTTGATATGGGTGAATCTGTTAAAATTTATGACCTCGCAAAAAAAATGATCTTGTTATCTGGCCTTAAATTAGGTAAGGATATTGAAATAGTAGAAATAGGGCTTCGTCCAGGTGAAAAACTTTATGAAGAATTATTAGCTGTTGAAGAAAACACCAAAAAAACACACCACCCAAAAATTCTAATCGCTGAAGTCCAAGCTTACAATTATGAAGTGATTTCAAAAAAGGTAACCGATTTGGGAGTTTGTGTAATTCAGTGTGATAATAATAAAATGGTTGCAGAATTGAAAAAAATGGTACCTGAATATATTAGCAATAATTCTGTTTTCGGCTCCTTGGATATGAAGAAAATTGTTAATGATTAAGAAATTTATTTTTCTTCAGCTTCTGTTTTTAATTCCATTTATTGGCATTTCTCAAAATCTTTTTAAAGCCAAAAATCACCGTTTAGAAGTTATATTTCATAAAGACCTTTACAACACAGATAGCTCGTATCATACTGGACTTAATCTTAATAGTCCAGTTCTAAACCCTCATATTCAAGGTGCTCAACAAAACCATAAGGAATCCTTAAAATTGGGCTATAAATCTTGGTTTGGCAGAAAAGCATTCGACCAAAGTCTTGCCTTCATTAAAGGGGATAATTATGAATTCAGGATCGATCCGATTGTGAATTTTCAATTTGGATCAGAATCCCAATCAGATGGATTAAAATTTAGGAATACCCGTGGGATTTCAATTGAAGGGAGACTAGGAAAAAAAGTGACTTTTGCCAGTTCCTTTGTGGAAAATCAAGCAATATTCCCCTCTTATATTGACGATTTTACAAAACAATGGCAAGTTGTTCCTCAAATGGGCCACGCAAGAAAATTTGGAGATTCTGGCCATGATTTCACAAAAGCAAGTGGTGAATTTAACTACCAACCCAACGATATTTTTATTTTAAGTGTAGGCCAAGGAAATCATTTTTTTGGTGAAGGTTATCGATCCATGCAGCTTTCAGATGCCACTTTTAATTATCCTTTTTTTAGGGTTCAAACCCAATTTGGTAGAGTTAAATATGTAAACCTGTGGGCACAACTTTTTGATGTTACCGGCCCTGAAAGTTCAAGTCTAATATTTTTGAAAAAATCTATGGCCAGTCACTACCTAAGTATTGATATTACAAATAGATGGAATCTTAGTTTTTTCGAATCCATTATATTGGCGGATACTCTTCAACAACGAAAAATGGACGTTTCCTTTTTTAACCCAATCATATTTTACCGCCCGGTAGAGTATGCAGTTGGTTCAGGTACTGGAAATGCCTTGTTAGGCTTGTCTTCTAGTTATAAAATAAAAAATGGTTACCAAGTTTATGGGCAATTTGTTTTGGATGAATTTACAGCCTCAGAATTTTTTGCTAATGATGGCTATTGGGCAAATAAATATGGAATACAACTGGGCCTCAAAGCCTATGACTTTTTGGGGATTGAAGGTTTATTCTCTAGGTTTGAATTTAACACAGCGCCCCCCTACACCTATTCGCACTTGGTGTCTTTAAGAAATTACGCCCACTACTCCCAATCCCTTGCTCATCCCTGGGGGGCTAATTTTGAGGAATATTTAATGCACCTACAATACAACCATAAAAGATGGGAATTTGAGCTCAGACTTCATTATGGTAAATTAGGATTGGATACCCTTGGCTCCAATTGGGGCTCTAATGTATATCTTTCTTATAAAGACAGAGAAAGGGACCATGGAAACTTTACAGGACAAGGTGTTGCAGGAAAGTTGACCTATATTTCTTTAAGAGCCTCTTGGTTAGTAAATCCAGAATCAAACTTAAAAGTAGAATTAGGAACAAGAATTCGCAATTTAGATTCCGAAATGACTGGCACATCACCGGTATCCACAGGAAGTTCAACATACATCTATTTCGGACTTCGGACCGAATTTTTTAACGAGTATTACGATTTTTAAAAATGTGGAAAGATTTTAAACCTACTATTCTGTTTTTAGTAAAATTCTTTGCTATTTATGGAATTTTGTCCTTCGCTTATGGTAAATATATCAACCATTACGATTCTTTAGAGGATCCTAAGACGGATCCAATTACTTCTTTTGTAGCCTTTAACTGTACAAACTCTAGTACCATTTTTGGCTATGAACCATTAATTATAAGAGACGACCATTTAAATACCAAAAGCGAATCCGAACAAACTTTTGATAGCATTTGGCTAAGCGGAAAATATGCCATTTCGGTAGAAGAAGGTTGCAATGGAATAAATATTATGATCCTCTTTTTGGCTTTTATAATCGCCTTTGGTGGAAAGCTTTTAAATACCCTTGTTTTTATCCCTTTTGGAATCCTATTTATCCATGCCTCCAATATTGGAAGATTGATGCTCCTTGCATTAATAAATGTGAAGTTTGAGGGGCAAGCCTTTCATTTCTTCCATAAATTTGGGTTTACAGCAATCATTTATTTGTCCATTTTGTTTCTTTGGTACTTATGGGTTAAAAAGTATTCTGGCAAAACGAAAGTGAAAAAAGCATGACCAAAAAAAGGCTGATATATCTTATTGCTGGTGCTTTGGGTTTACTCCTTGTTTACGTTTTTCAATTTCACCTAGATATTTATTCTATTCTTTTCAAATTTCAAGCCCCGGAGCGAATAGAATACACCTCAGATTATGAATCCATAAGCAATGCCACGGCCTTTATTGTAAATAAGGTATTTCGCTATTTATTAAATGATGGTTTTGCGATAATGATCATTTACGCCCTTTTTGAGGAAAAGAAATATGTGCGGTTTTCAGTTTGGGTTTTACTTTTTGGGCTATTCATTTTACTACCTGCCTACCTAGCAATATTCCTTCTAAGACCAGAAGGGTTTTCGTCCATGCTTGGACATTTTCATAGGATTATTTTAAATCCCGTTTTAATGATGATGCTTATACCCGCATTTTACTATCAGAAAACCTATGTGGGTCAATCAGACTCCCAATAAATTGTCTATTTTTACCCTCCTAATTTTGCTACAAGGAATATTTTTTAGCCATTATGATAGAGCTAAACGGAATCAAAAAGTCCTATAAAATTGGGGCGAAAAATTTAGAAGTCTTAAAAGGTATTGATCTCCAAATAAAAGAAGGTGAGCTCGTTTCCATAATGGGATCCTCTGGTTCTGGGAAATCTACTTTGCTTAATATTATTGGCATGCTGGATAATTTCAATGAAGGAAGCTACCAATTAGCCGATAAAAAAATTTACAATCTCAGCGAGAAAAAAGCAGCGGTTTACCGAAACCGATTTTTGGGTTTTGTATTTCAATCTTTTAATTTGATTTCCTTTAAAAATGCTGTGGAAAATGTGGCGCTGCCGCTTTATTATCAAGGTGTAAGTCGTTCCAAAAGAAATAAAATTGCCCTAGAATATTTAGCTATGATGGGCATGGAAGATAGAGCAGATCACTTGCCAAATGAACTTTCGGGTGGACAAAAACAAAGAGTTGCAATTGCTAGAGCATTGGTAACCAAACCAAAAGTGGTTTTAGCCGACGAACCTACTGGTGCCTTGGATAGCCAAACTTCAAATGAGGTAATGCAATTGTTTCGAAAAATAAATAAAGAACAAAATATTACCATCGTTGTAGTTACCCACGAAAAGGATATTGCAGAAATGACGGACAGGCTTATCCATATCAAGGATGGACTTATTCAAAATGAAATAGTATTTAACTAATTCTCAATTAGCAGGAAATGTTTGACCAAGATAAATGGTTAGAGATATGGACAACAGTAAAAAAGAACAAGCTTAGAACCTTTCTTACAGGTTTTAGTGTGGCTTGGGGGATTATGATGCTGGTGGTTTTATTGGGGGCTAGTCAGGGTTTGAGAAATGGTATTTCCAAAACTTTTTTGGATGACGATGCCATTAATAGTTTATGGATAAGTACAGGTGTAACTTCAATACCCTACAAGGGGTTGAATTCAAATAGGCCCATTCAATTGGAAAATTCTGACCACGAATATTTGAATGTCAATTTTGATAAAATAGAACACAGTACTTCTAGGGTTATGATGTGGTCTGCTTTGTTGTCCTATAAATCAGAAGGAGGGAATTTCAATATTAGATCAGTTCATCCTGATCATCAAATATTGGAAAAAACCGCAATGATGGAAGGGCGATTTATCAATGATAAGGATGTTGAGGAGGTAAGAAAAGTTATAGTTATTGGTAAGAAAATAAAGGAGGATATCTTTAAAAAGGAGAATCCTATTGGCAAATATGTTAAGGTTTTTGGAATTCCTTTTCAAGTGGTGGGATGGTATGCAGATTATGGAAATGCTAGAGAAGAAAGATACGCCTATATCCCCATTAGCACTGGACAAAAGGTTTTTAAAGCGAGTTCCAATGTGGTGAACCAGATTATGCTGACTTATAATGAAGAATTGAGATTAAACCAAAGTGAGGAGCTTTCCAATAAAATTACGGCAGACTTTGCCCAAAGAAAAATATTCGATAAAAATGACCCTAGGGCAATAAGGGTAAGAGATATGCAAAAGGGAGCCGAAGAAATTTTAAGCGTAATTTCCGGGGTGGAACTTTTTATTTTAGTAATTGGGATAGGTACCATAATAGCCGGTATTGTAGGTGTTAGCAATATTATGATTGTGGTTGTGAATGAAAGAACCCGGGAAATTGGAGTAAGAAAAGCCCTTGGTGCAACACCTGCTTCTGTTATAAGTTTAATAATGCAAGAGTCTATCGCAATTACTGCAGTGGCTGGATATTTTGGGATGGTTTTAGGAATTGTTGTGGTAGAATTAATGTCGAAATATTTAAAGCATGACTTCTTCTTTAATCCAGGGGTTAGTTTAAATATCGCTCTATTATCCTTAACAATATTGGTAATATCGGGTGCATTAGCAGGATTTTTTCCAGCAAGGAAGGCAGCACGAATAAGACCAATAGAAGCATTGAGGGACGAATAAGACTTGTCAGAAAAATGATAGATAAAGAACAATGGGCAGAAATATGGGTGGTGCTGAGTAGAAATAAACTCAGAACCTTCCTTACGGCCTTTGGTGTTTTTTGGGGAATTTTGATGATGGTAGTGATGATGGGCGCTGGAAAAGGTTTGAAAAATGGAGCAACCGCAAAAATGGGCGGATGGGCTACTAATAGTATGTTTTTGTGGACCCAAAGCACCTCCATTCCCCATAAGGGATTCCAAAGAGGAAGATCAATTACCTTAAGAAATGCAGATATTGAGGCCATAAAAATGGAAATTCCAGAAGTTGGAATTGTTGCGCCTCGAAACCAATTAGGAGGATTTAGAGGTTCAAATAATGTGGTAAGAAGAACAAGGACCGGAGCTTTTGACCTTTACGGGGATTCCCCAGATTATGCTAAAATTCAAATCATGGATCTTGTGCAAGGGCGAATGATGAATGATGGGGATATGGCTGAAAAACGCAAAATTGCCGTCATAGGAAAAACCGTTTATGAGTCTCTATTTACTGTTGGGGAAAACCCAATTGGGGAATTTATTTCTGTAAAAGGTGTGAATTTTAAGGTAGTCGGAATGTTTCAATCCAATGGCTCTGACCAAGAGGATGCAGATGAACAGGAGAGGTCAATTTTTGTACCTTTTAGCACCTTCCAAAATGCTTTTCACCTTGGTGATCGAGTGGGATGGATGGCGGTTACATCTAAAAAAGGGATAGCCGTTAGTGAGGTTGAAGAAAAGGTGAAAGCCTTACTAAAAGAAAGACATTCAATTCATCCTGAAGATGAAAGAGCCTTTGGATCTTGGAATATGGAGAAGGAGTTTTCAAAAATGACAGGTTTATTTGTAGGGATTAATGCACTTACCCTTATTGTAGGAATATTAACCCTTATCGCTGGAGCCATTGGCGTAAGTAATATTATGCTGGTAATTGTAAAAGAGAGAACCAAAGAATTAGGAATAAGGAGAGCCATAGGAGCAAGGCCTTTTATGGTAATGAAACAAGTGGTTTTGGAATCCATTACCCTTACAGTTATAGCAGGTATAATCGGAGTTATTTTGGGGGTTTGGATTTTGGAATTGATTTCTTTTATCCTTGAAAGCTCAGGAGGGGGGTCCGAATTTTTTAAAAAACCTGAAGTAGAATTAAAAATCGTAATTATAGCTTTAATAATTTTGGTGCTAGCTGGACTTTTTGCTGGATTAATCCCTGCAAAAAGAGCCGTAAGCATTAAACCCGTAGACGCCCTTAGGGCAGAATAAGTATTAAAATAAATTTAATGAAAAAGTTTTTTGGGATTTTAGCCCTTGTGTTATTGTTTGCTGGCTTCGCTTATACCTTATATTATTTATATCAAAAAAATAAGCAAACGCCAATTGAGTATTCTACCGATAAAGCCTTTCATACCAACATTCAAAAAAAATCTGTTGCCACAGGAAGTATAATTCCAAGAGAAGAGGTTGATATAAAACCGCAAGTGTCTGGAATTATTCAAGAGTTTTTTGTGGAAGCTGGTGATATTATTAAAGCTGGAGATTTAATTGCCAGGATAAAAATTATCCCAAATATGTTATCCCTAAACAATGCGGAAAACCGAATTAGCCAAGCCAATATTCAATTAAAAAATAGTAAAAGAGATTTTGAAAGAAACAAGAAGTTATTTGATGATAAGGTAATTGCCCAAAGAGAATTTCAACAATTCGAATTAAATTATGAATCTGCCAAACAAGAGATGGAAGCAGCAAGAGAAAATCTTCAAATTGTAAAAGACGGAGCATCCAATAAATCGGGTAAATCCGCTATAACATTGGTAAAAGCAACTGTAGATGGGATGGTTTTGGATGTGCCAATAAAGGTTGGAAATCAAGTAATTGAAAGTAATAATTTTAATGATGGGACCACAGTAGCGAGTATTGCCGATATGAGTAATTTGGTTTTTGAAGGAAAAATAGACGAGTCCGAAGTTGGGAAAATTAAGGAAGGGATGGACATTAGCCTGAGCGTAGGAGCTATTGAGGGTAAGATATTTGAGGCCAAGCTAGAATATATTGCCCCAAAAGGAGTAGAGGAAAATGGTGCAATTCAGTTTTTAATTAAAGCAAAGGTTATAATGGACAGCACCGAATTTATTAGAGCAGGTTATAGTGCCAATGCAGACATTGTTTTGGAATCGAGAAAGTCGGTTTTAAGTTTGAAAGAAAGCCTTATTCAATATGAAAATGGAAAACCATTTGTAGAAATTGAAACAGCCGATCAGATTTTTGAAAAAAGAGATGTTGAGTTGGGTTTATCAGATGGAATTAACATTGAATTAATTTCGGGTATTGACAGTATGGCGAATGTTAAAGTGTGGAACGGCGTAAAATAGAGGCTTACTTTTTTATTCTGCCACTTTCTTTTAATGCCTTATTAATAATCCACTCTAGCTGACCATTGGTGCTGCGAAATTCATCAGCTCCCCATCTCTCTACAGCCTTTAGGAGTTCTACATCAATTCGTAGGGCAAATGCTTTCTTTTCAGCCATATTAGCTTTGGGTTTCTACCCAATTTTGATCAATAAATCGTTTTACTTTTGCGGGATCGTTAATACCAAGGACTAACTTTTTCCCTTGCTTGGTTTCTATTTCTAAAACCTTTCCCCATCGGAATACAATATATTTATTTCCCTTTAAATCCCGTTTATAACCAAGGCCTTTATATTTAAAAAATCTATATTTTTCTATTTTAAAACTTTTTATTTCAGCCAAGCTCAGGGATTTCAATTCTCTGGCAAAAGGAGAATTTTTATATTGAATTCCATCAGGATGTAGCTCAATATGACTCTTCATACTCATCGCGAAAATAAATGTGGCTAAACCAAAAACCATAGCTCCAGAAAAGCTGAGCAATTCATTTAAATCATCCTTGGCCATTAATTCCGGTCCAACTAAAAAAATAGGAAGGGAAAATAACATTAGGCCAACGACCAAGGGCCAAGGATGTTCCATTATTTTTTGATGAATGAGTAATTTTTTCATCCTAGGTGTATAAAGATCCAGCGTTAACAACCGGTTGAACGTTTTTATCCCCACATAAAACAACCATTAAATTACTCACCATAGTTGCTCTTTTTTCATTGTCTAATTCCAAGATTTCTTTGTGACTTAGCTGTTCCAAAGCCATTTCTACCATGCCTACCGCACCTTCAACTATTTTCAATCTTGCCGCAACAATGGCTGTTGCCTGTTGCCTTTGTAACATGGCTCCTGCAATTTCTGATGAATAGGCCAAATGACTAATTCTAGCTTCAATCACCTCAATTCCAGCAATATTTAGCCTTTCTTGCATTTCAGTATCCAATTGGTGATTAATATCTTCCAAACCAGAACGTAGGCTCATCTCAGATTCGTCATCATCAAAAGTGTCGTATGGGTATGCACTTGCCAACTTTCGTATTGCTGTTTCACTTTGGATAATTACAAATTCTTCAAAATCATTTACATCAAAGGCTGCTTTATAAGTGTCCTTTACCTTCCAAACCAAAACAACCCCAATCATAATCGGATTTCCCAATTGGTCATTCACCTTAATGGGTTTGCTATCTAAATTCCTTGCCCTTAGGCTTATTTTCCTTTTGCTGAAGAAAGGATTTACCCAATGAAAGCCATTTTTTAAAACTGTTCCTTTATAATCTCCGAAAAGCACAAGCACTGCTGCCTTATTAGGATTTACAACCATAAAACCAACAAGATGGATTACGGCAATAATTATGGGTATAAGCCCTAGGATGTTTTTCCTGCTAAACAAAAAGATGGCAATGCCCAAAAGGGCAAAATTGAGAATCAAATGTAAATAGCCAGATTGTGTTTTTATAATTTTTTCAGTTTCCATTAGTTTGATATTAAAATGATATTACAATAATACAAGAAAATATTTTATCTGCCAAATGTCTTTAGTAGAGGAATCCATCCTATATTTGCAATCGTTGTTTAAACATTAATTATATAAAATGAAATTATTTAGTAAAATTTTAGGCCTTGCCCTAGTTAGCGGAATGGTAGCTTGCAGCAATGCCCCAGAAGAAGCAATTGAAGCAACCGATGCAAAAGAAGTTGCAAAGGAAGTGGTGTCTGCGGAAACCTTTTCAGTAGTTACAGACGGTGATGAAATCAATTGGATTGGCTTTAAAACCTATAATGACGATTCCCATTCAGGAACACTTCAAGTAGAAGAAGGTGAGTTTCAAACGGAAGGTGGAAACATCGTAAGTGGAAAATTTGTGATCAATATGGCTTCTATTAATAATACCGATATGCCTGCTGATAGTGAAGGAAAAGGAAAATTAGAAAGTCATTTAAAAGGTGATGACTTTTTTGCAGTGGACCAATACCCAACAGCAACTTTTTCTTTAACAAGTGTGAAACTTGCGGATGAATCTGACACAACTGGAGCTACTCACATTTTAAGTGGAAACTTAAGTATGAGAGATCAAGAAAAGAATATTACAATTCCCGCAATGGTTAATATGGAAGGTGATAAAATCGAAATTAAAACTCCTGAGTTTGTAATTGACCGTACCCAATGGAATGTAAATCATAACTCCACAGCAAGTGCAGAAGCTGTAAGTAAGGACTATTTAATTGATAACAATATCAAATTAAAAATTACCCTTATAGCTAAAAAATCCTGATACAATTTTATTGTATATTTAGAAAGTCCCGCCTAGAGCGGGACTTTTTTTTGGATTAAACTGAAATCTCTACAATTTGAATACAGAAGCTAAGCCTCAAGGGATAAAATCTTGGGCAATGGACGATAGACCACGAGAAAAATTGATGACAAAAGGAAAGGGCAGTCTTTCCAACGCAGAACTATTAGCCATATTAATAGGAACAGGAACCGCCAAAGATTCAGCGGTTGATTTGGGAAAAAAGATAATGGACTTTGTAGGTCACGATCTTAAAACTTTGGCCCGAAAAACTGTAGAAGAACTCACTCAAATTAAGGGAATTGGTAAGGTTAAAGCCATCAATATCATTACGGCATTGGAAATTGGACAAAGAAGAAGATATGCAGATGCCCAGAAAAGAGCGAGCATTTTGGATAGTCGATCCGCCTTTGAATTGTTGCAGCCTACTTTAGGTGAATTGCAACATGAAGAATTCTGGGCTATATTTTTATCTCATTCCAATAAGGTTTTGGATATCCAACAAATTAGTAGTGGTGGTATTACAGGTACGGTGGCAGATGTACGATTGATTTTTAAAAAAGGTTTGCTTTATGGCGCCACCTCAATTGTTCTGGCACATAATCATCCATCGGGGAATACACAGCCAAGTTCGCCTGATAAACTTCTAACTAAGAAATTAATTGAGGCAGGACTGATAATGAATATTAAGGTAATTGATCATTTGATAATAACCGAAACAGAATACT
>CAKZNE010000118.1 GCA_937129395.1 uncultured Cryomorphaceae bacterium
GCCCTGCTTGAGCGTCCGTTGATAGCCGCCCCGCCCAATAGACATCGACCACGTTGTACAGCGTGGTGAACAGCATCCCGATGGCGGCAGGCACTGCGATGGCCTTAAAATGGCTGGCCATCGTGCCTGTGGTAAGGTCGTCTTTTTGCATCAGATTTCGCTCGCATTCATGCGTCGTTCCAACCAGCGCACGCCAGCGGAGACGATCAGGATCAGGACAAGGTATTCAAGAACAAGGATCGTGTAGATTTCGAGGGGTCGATATTCAGACACCACCAATTCGTTCGCTTTGCGTGTCAGCTCTTGCAACCCGATGACCGACACCAGCGACGACATCTTCAGCATGTAGACCAGCTGATTGCCCAAGGCGGGCAAGATGCGCCGGATCGCTTGGGGTAGGATCACGTAACGCATCGTGTCGCGGTAGTTCAGCGAAATGGACTGCGCGGCCTCATATTGGCCCTTGGATATCGACTGGATGCCAGCGCGGAAAATCTCGGCTTGGAAGGCGCTGTCGGACAGGGCCAATGCCAGCACGCCTGCCCAGAACACATTCAGCGTGATTCCTGATAACGCGGGTAGGCCGTAGTAGACCCAAAGGATCAAAACAAGGTGAAAATTGTTCAAATTTTAGGTACTTGGTGTCCAAATTGCATGGATGAGTCGCGGTATTTAAAAAGCATTTATGATAAATATCAGTCTGAGGGTTTGGAAATTATTTCCCTTGCTTTTGAAAGAATGGAAGATGAAAAAACAGCTTTTAAAAGAATTGAAAAATTAAAAAATGATCTTGAATTGCCCTATCAAATACTTCTTGCTGGTAAGTCAAATAAAAAGGAAGCCGCAAAAGCCCTTCCTATGTTAAACCATATATTGAGCTTTCCTACGGCTATTTACCTGAATAAAAAGCATGAAATAGTAAAAATACATACTGGTTTTGCCGGTCCCGGAACACCAGTATATGATGATTATGTTAAGAAGAATAAATTATTCTTAGAACAATTACTAAAATAATTCTTGCTTCAAAAATTCGTAATCTTGCAATCTCAAAAGAATCGTCTTTCATTATGAAAAATATTACAGTAATAGGAGCAGGAACCATGGGTAATGGTATTGTTCATGTTTTTGCTCAAAAGGGTTTTAGTGTAAACCTTGTAGATATTAGTCAAGCTAGCATTGATAAAGGTTTAGCGACTATTGGAAAAAACCTAGATCGTCAGATTAAAAAGGAACTTATTTCTGAGGGGGACAAGAGTAACACTCTTTCAAATATTAAAACCTTTACAGATTTAGGAGAAGGTGTAAAAGGTGCGGATTTGGTAGTGGAAGCCGCCACTGAAAATGTGGATTTAAAGCTTAAAATTTTTAGAGATCTGGAAAGTCTTTGTGATGCCAATACGGTATTAGCCACAAATACGAGCTCCATTTCCATTACTAAAATTGCAGCGGCAACCAACAGGCCCGACAAGGTTATTGGAATGCACTTTATGAATCCCGTTCCTGTAATGAAGTTAATTGAAATAATTCGTGGTTATTCCACTTCAGATGAAGTTTGTTCCCAAATTGTGGAGCTTTCTAAGAGTCTTGGTAAAGTGCCAGTGGAGTGCAATGATTATCCAGGTTTTGTAGCTAATCGTATTTTAATGCCAATGATTAATGAGGCTATTATTAGTCTTCATGAAGGGGTTGCTGGAGTTGCGGAAATTGATACCATTATGAAATTGGGAATGGCTCATCCAATGGGACCTTTGCAGTTAGCAGATTTTATTGGATTGGATGTTTGTCTTTCCATTTTAAGAGTGCTACATGATGGTTTGGGAAATCCAAAATATGCGCCTTGTCCTTTATTAGTGAATATGGTTACAGCTGGAAAAATGGGAGTAAAGTCTGGAGAAGGGTTTTATGATTATTCCAATGGTTTTAAAGATGCAAAGGTATCAGGCCAGTTCAGTTAGGTTGATTTGAAAAAAATAGAATGTAAAAAATCGCGGCTAACTAGTTCGCGATTTTTTTTGTTTTTAATCCGAAAAATATTTCAATTTAAAAGCTGATGAAAATCATAGTATCAATAGGATCTATACTGTTAATTAGCCGACCTAAAGGGGGTGATAAAATTTTGAAATTTGCCCCATAAATAGAAATATCCATCATGAATAAATCAGAAATAATAAACAATGCTTTGGAGAAAAGCATGTCTTATAAAGAATACCGTGTATTAATTGATTCCTTAACTGAAATAGGAAAAACCACAGGCGAGAATCACAGCGAGGCCATGTTGAATTACACCCAAATGAACCTTACCAGAATGAATAAATGGGATAAGCATTATTCCGTTTCTGAGGAGGCTAAGGCGTCCGTGAAAAAAGGGGGGAAGGAAATCTGGTTATTAATTACAGAAGCTTGGTGTGGCGATGCAGCTCATAGTGTTCCAGTATTAGAAAAATTAAGTAATGAAAACCCAGATATAGATTTAAGGATCGTATTAAGGGATGAAAATTTGGACTTAATGGATCTTTATCTAACCAATGGGGGAAGAAGTATCCCAAAATTAATTCGATTGGAATCTGAAACAAAAACCGAGATTTCCAATTGGGGCCCAAGGCCAAAGGAAGCGCAACAGTTGGTGTTGGACGCCAAAACAAATGGAGTGGATCATGATGAATACACTAAAAACCTTCAGATTTGGTATGCAAGGGATAGGGGTAAATCCTTAGAAAAGGAAATGCTTGAAACTTTTGAATTGAAAAACTAAAAACTACCCTATAAATTTCGGTCAATTGATCCTTTATGGCTGAGATACATTTTTTCAAAGTGGCTATTGACTTCCTCCAAAAGGCTGTCATCTAGCCACTTTTGTATATCTCCTAAGTTCTCAGCTTTACTTTTTGGTAGTTTATAACATTGTTTCATGGGACCAGCCTCAATTTCAATATAATAGTGACTATCTAAGGTATAGGCAACGATTCTGAATTTTGGATGGGGGATGGTGGCTAAAATTCGCATGAAAAATAATTTGGGACAAAGATAGCCTCAATTTCTAGTATCTGGTGTAAGGGATTTTTTGAGTAAAAAACTCACCATTTGTTTCCAAACTAAAAAGATATATACCGCTACTAATACTTTTTAAAGGCAAGGTGCTTTCTTCAGCAATATCTAAATTGAGGCTTCCCGTTTGTATTATTTGGCCCGCAATATTGTATAAAACCCATTTGGAATTTACAATGGATCGTTCCGCAACAATTCTTATTTCTCCAGCATTTACATAGGAACTAAAAGGAATTCCACCGTCTTTCCCAGGTTCAAATTCATTTTCACTAAAATAGATTTTAAACCTTTCCTTATAATCATTATCCTGATTAAAGGTATAAGGAAGTTCGGTTTGATTATACCATTTACCTGTTTTTAGATCCTCTAAATAAATTGTCCAATTCGCTGGAGATTCCGTAATTTCTAAGCTTGCGCTGCTGTTGTTTTTAGATTTAGCCCCAAGAGATACAGAACTTCTTTCTTCGGGTGTAAATAAGGAGTTTATGGCACAATACTCATTTCCGACAAGGGAATAAATACCTGAAACATCCATATTCGGACTGAACAATTTCCGAGCGTCCTCTACATTCGAATAGCTGTCTAAATATTGGTCGTTAAAACGTAAAACGATCTCATCTTTTTTACCACTTTGGTTATGAGTAGTTTGGATTCTTATTAGATCATCTTGATTTTCCGTTTTAAAGAAGGTTCCGGATGTCTGGCAAGTTGTTGTTCTATCGCCTTCTTCTAAAACAAAAGTTTGAAAAACATCTCCAGAATTTGCCGCCCCTGCCGTGGAAGTTTGAACATAAAAGCCCTGGTAAGGGGCAATATATTGGTTGGCACCAGAAGTTCCTGTACCAGATAAATAAGTAGCGTAAACCGTATTTTCATCATCCCAAACTGAATAACCAAGATTCAAATTATCGGATGCTATATCGTCATCTACAACCGTCCAATCTAAACTGGAAGGGTAGGGGTTTGCCACTAAATTCCAGCCTCCATTGTTTTCATTTACTATTTGATTTTGAGTTCCTTGGTTAAAAACACCGCTAATCCCAAAAGTCCAAGGAGCAGAACCAAAATTCGAGGAGTTATCTAAATACATATTCCAGCCTTTTTCAGGACCAAACTCCTGGCTACTGTCAATAGAAGACCTCCAGGTTCCAAAGGCATTTGAACTTCCGAAACCAATATCCACTCCAATATAAGTGGACACATCGTAATACCAAACATTGCAATAACTGCAGGTATCCAAGGAAACACCTTCAAAAGGATGGGTTATTAGGGCATTATTTCCCACAAAACTTATGTCTTCCCAAATGGCATCGGAAAAAGGCGAGCCGATATTATGCCAGCCTTCATCCGGAACATATTGCTGCATGGAGGCACTAACTGCAGGACCACGGTATTGGGAATATCCTGTGGCATCCGCTTCAAAATTTAGTGTACCATTATTCAAGGCCGAACCGCTTAAAATAAGGCAGGATTGAGGGTCCATGGTTAGAACTGCTCCTGGTTCAATTTCAATATTTGTTATCACCACTCCTTCAGCAACGGTAGGGGCACCTCCCGATTCTATATACATAGTTTTGCTTGCATCACCAGTTTCATCTGAAGGTCCATGATCTTGAATGGCGCTAAGTCCACCTCTCCACTCGCTTCCATTCCATAATATAAAACCAGTTTGTACTATCGTGAAAAATTTATCGCCACTAAATGTAAAGTTTGCAGAATAGCTTAGCAGTCCATTTATGGTTTTGCTTGTCATGGGTACATCCACAACATTAGTTGTAAAACCAGCATCATCTGCCACTCGTAATGAAATTCCTTCTTTATCAGAATAAGTGAAGTATCCGTCTACTATCCCCTTAGGAACAGCGAGTTCTACACTTCCAAAATTTCCGACTTCTTGTATTTTCCAAGTCCTTTGCAATTGATCAACTGCACCACTTTCCGCAGTTAAGGAGGCATTACTCGCTACTCCATCTAGGGTGCCGTTGTCATTTCCCCAAACCAAGTACTCTCTATCCTCATTAAATGTATTGACATTGGAAAGGTTGTCTGCCGCAATACTTCCTAAACCTAAAGTAAATAATGCATCAGAATTTACAGATTGAGATTGTGTTTGAAAAAAGCCTCCTAAACCATCTCTTCCAATTGCAGTAACATCATTTTGATAGCTTGAATTTGTTGTTGGATTCCAAATATTGGAAGCATCTGTTGCAAGATAATTATCTGAATAAGTAATACCATATTCAGCAGCAAAGGATGTTTCAACTTTTCCTCTATCCGTAGAGCTGAGTGCTCCAGAATAATAACTAATGGCCATTATTGAACCTAAAAAGCCCTCCCCGGTAGTTACATCAATTTGGCCCGCGAATTGGGTATCATTGTTAATAACTCCAATTCCAATGAGACCGGTATGCGAGGTAACAGAAGCAGGCGCAGAAGTAGCGCTCATAACCAAATCTCCATTTAAATAACCATCCCATCTTGTGCTTCCTCCATCATAAACAAAGCTGAAAACATAATCTGTATTTGCCAAAATAACCACAGAATCAAAGGATTCTACGCTACTAACCCAAAGGTTGGCGTATAAAGTATCATCATCGATATAAAGGTTTAGGCCATGAGTACCACCTCCCTGCTCGTAAATCAATTGCCTTGTGTTAATATCACTACCCGTTCTAAAAGCAACTGTGTAGGAACGTGTACTAAAAGCGGAGGTATTTATAGATGCACTATTGGGAATGGTTAATCCTCCTGTTATCAAACTAAAATCAAAGGCGGGATTAAAATTGGTGGCCGAAGCATTATAGGAAGGAGCAGTTCCCACCGGACTAGCATCATGGCCATTTGGGGATTGATCCAATACTGATGTTATTGTGGCCCCGTTTGTTGTTGGGCTAACTTCTCGGTTTGCTCGTAACCAATATACCAAACCGGTGCTAACACCCCCAGGGTTGGAATTGTCATTGTCTGTGATTGTGGCAGTTGCAGACGCATTTCCAATACTTATTGTTGAGGGAGTAGGGTTACTTATAGTAAGAATAAGTGTTTCAATAATTTCTTCAAAACTATCATCCGTTACCGTAACCGTATAATCTCCAGATATTTGACCATTTAAAATTTCAATTTTGTCATTTACCCCAATAGCAGTGTAATCATCCCCACTTGTTGCGGTTCCCGTTCCTGCATCATCAATATCAAAAGAAATGGTACTTCCTGAGATGTTTGTGTTTAATAAAGTGACGGTATAAACGATATCTACGGTTCCGGCCTCATTTCCGTTTGTTGTTACGGTCAAATTTGCTCCACCTTTGGAAATTGTAAAGAATTCTCCATTATTTAGATCCAAATCAATTACCCAATTGGTATCAACCAAAGTAAGTGGGTGAGAGGTTGCCCCTGTACTAAAATCGCCATCGGCATCTACCAATAAGTTTAAGGCATCCGCAAGGGGAAGTTTGGTGCTTTGAGAACTAGTACTTGCTGGAAATTCCATTCTTACCGAACCGATTGTCCCAGTTTCTTCAACTTTCCAGGCCCTCCCAAGAATTTCATCTCCAGCAGGTGCACCCGTAGTTGTAAACGCTACAGATCCATCATTACTTCCCCATATTAAATAGGATAAATCTGAAGGATGGTTATTGGTATTAAGTTCGTTGCTAAGCTGGATGGATCCTAACCCTATGCTAACAAGGGCATCATTAACAGAAGATTTGGCTTGTTTTTGATCCAGTTTAGTCAGTTGGTCTAATCCAATTCCTGCAATATGATCATTGTATCCAGAGTTTGCTGAGTTATCCCAAAAAACGGTACTTCCGTCGGAAGCTAAATAATCTGTGCTGATTGTGGTTCCATATTTTAAAGCCAAATAAGATTCGAGTTGGTTTTTATCGGTGCTATGAAGTGCAGTATCACTGTAGTAGATCATCTCCATAATATGACCGAAAAATCCTTCGTCAGTTGTAATATTAATATCACCTGGATATTGAGTGCTACCATTAATTAATCCAAAGCCTATATTTCCAGAATGTGTCCCAAGGGTGCTAATTGTGGAAGTGTTATTGTCTACACTTGTCGCATCAAGGTAGGCATCCCATCGGTTATTAGCCCCATCAAAAATAAAGCTTGCTAGATAGTTGGTATTGGCAAGGACCGTAACTCCTGATCCAGTGTACTCCGTACTTCCTTGAAAAAGGTTCCATTGTAAATCTCCGGATTCAATAAACATATTCATTCCAGTAGTTGCACCCCCTTGCTCATAAAACAATTGGCGGGAGGTGATATCCGATCCAGTTTTGAAACTAATAAAATAGGATTTTGCATTAAAAGCGGAACCTCCCGAGTTTATATCCGCATCATCTGCTATATTAAAACCACCATCCGCCGTAGGAAAATTAATGGCAGGACGGAAATTATCCAATAATGAAGTATAAGTTGCTCCAGGTGAGTTCTCGGTGGCATCATTGGAATTTCCACTTTTGTCGGTCCACGTGGAAACCTTTAGGCCGTCAACAGTTGTGGATGTTCCATCATCGGCTGCAAACCAAAAAACTAAATTGGTTGATACTCCACCTGGAATGGCGCTGTCATCGTCAGTGATTTCAGCAGTTGCTGTACTCGTACCCACCGTTGTGTTAATATCAGAGGGATTACTTATTTGTAGAATTATAGTTTCTGTTGATTCTTCAAAGGAGTCATCCGTAACATTTACGGTATAGGTGCCGCTAATTTGACCGTTAGCTACCGAAATTTTTTGGCTACCGGGAATCGCAGTATAGTCAGATCCACTTGTTGCGGTTCCGGTACCGAGGTCATCCAGATCAAATGTTATTGCAGAACCTGTTGTATTGGTGCTGGTTAAGGTTACCGTATAAACAATATTAATTGGTCCAACTTCACTTCCTTGAGTCGTTACACTAAGGGCGGCACCTTCAATGGCCAATGAAAAATAGTCGCCATCTGAAAAATCATAAGTGGCTTCCCAATTATCACCCACTAGAACCATTGAATGACTCGTACTTCCAGAAGTAAAATCCCCATCAGCATCAATTAAAAATTTAACGACTCCAGCAGAGGGTAATTTGGTGCTTAAGCTACTGCTGTTTGAAGGCACACTTAGCCGGACGGTTCCAATTGTTCCTGTTTCTTGAATTTTCCAAATTCTTCCAATAAACAAAGTACCGGGAGGAGCTCCTGTGGAGGTAAATGCCAAAACACTGTCATTATCTCCCCATAACATGGAGTGTTGATTGGTACCGATTACACTTGTATTTTCTTTATTGGTGTTTTCGATTGTTCCCAATCCTATAGTTATTAATCCATCCGCATCTTCGGATTTGCTTTGCTTTTGATAAAGCTCTCCGGAGTTATCGTCTCTAATTATCCCAGCAACATTTTCGTTGAAACCTGTGTTAGTTGTGGTATTCCAGACCGTGGTTCCGCTAGAATTGACATAATTTGTTGAAAGCGCTCCGCCATATTTTAAGGCAAAATATGATTCCAATCTATTCCTATCCGTGGCAGAAAAAACGGTGTTATTGTAATAGGCGATTTCGAAAACCAATCCTGAAAAGGGTTCTGAGGAGCCACTCACATCCCCAAAAAACTGGGTTGTTCCATTAACATAACCCATTCCGGGATCCCCTCCATGGTTGTTCAGGGAAGTTGGCCCAGTTATATTCGTTAATACTTGACTTCCATTTAAATAGGCATTGATTAATTGTGAGCCTCCATCGAAAATATATGTGTAGATATAGGTTGAATTCGCTTCAATGGTTGTAGTGTTGCTTGTAAATTCTACGCTTGTATTGTAAAGGTTCGGAATTAATAAGCCGCTTTCTATGTAGAGATTCATTCCAGTGCCACCACCTCCTTGCTCGTAAATAACTTGTCTGGAAGTAACATCTGAGGAGGTTTGAAAAGCAATGGTATAAGATTTTGCTGTAAATCCTCCGCCTTGATTTACTCCAGATAAATCTGCGAAAGAAAGACCGCCAGTCATAACGCCAAAGTCGATACCCGGATTATAGTTTGCTCCGGCTTCACGAAAAAGAGGTCCAGGGACTACTTTTGTACCATCAAATCCATTGGCGGTTTGATCTTCCCAAAGGTCAACCGTATCACCATCAACAGTTGTAGAAGTCAAAGAATCTGCCCTTAGCCAGAAAGTTAAACCCGTTCCAATTCCACCAGGATCTTGAGCTAACAATGAGCCGGAAAAAAGGAAAAATAATATGAGAAAAACATTTAATCTCATTTGGAAATTTAGGACTTATATTATTTTGATAAAAAAGACCAATAAATTTAAGGTAATTAATTTACAGGACTAAAATATTTCTTTAAAGCTATTGAATATGTGGATTAAAGGCAAGGAGTTCAAAAATTGAAGATCTAAAAAACACTTAATTTACTTGGATGAACATTTTTTGGGTATAGTTGGAATTTGGTAGACCAAACTCGATAAAATATATTCCTGTGGACAATTGCTGTGAGTTAATTTGAATCTCCTCATTTCTGCCAATACTCATTTCCCCAAAAGAAATTCTTTGGCCTGTGGTACTGGATATTTTCCATTGAAGTTTCCCAAGGTTTCTTTTCGATTTAAAATACATACTGCCATTTCTTAGAAAAGCTTCAACAGGGCGATTAAGGGCATCGTCGGGTGCTTGAATTTCGCTATCACTAAAATGCAATAAAAATCGTTTTTCAAAGCTTTTGTAATGTTGAATTTTAATGGTTTCCTTTTGGATATCATACCATTTTCCAGAATATAAATCTTCTATTAAAAGGTATATATCAGCTGGGGTTTCAATGGCTCTTAATTCGATTTGAGAATTGTTTTTGAGTTTCAAACCTAGATAAATACTGTCTCTAAAACCCGATGAAGGTCTCACATTAATGGCAAGATTTTCTTCGCCTTGGTAGGTATATAAGTTTGGAGAATTTGAATT
Source organism: uncultured Cryomorphaceae bacterium (assembly GCA_937129395.1). Classification (GTDB taxonomy): domain Bacteria; phylum Bacteroidota; class Bacteroidia; order Flavobacteriales; family Schleiferiaceae; genus CAKZNE01. Next base: position 9,990 of record CAKZNE010000118.1, read on the forward strand.
TGCCGAAAACAATTTCCTTCCATCCTCATAAGGTGAATATTCAATTAAAGAATTTTCTGAAAAGGATATTATTGTTTCATCGATATATCCAGAAACCGTATTCCTTGACTGCAACTTTATTGATTGGTTCCCATTATTGGTTTTATAAAAGTTTCCGGTGGTTTGACAGGGATCTGGCTGGTAAGAAGTATCAATTTGAAAGGTTCTAAAAACATCTCCAGAATTCTGCGCACCTTCCGTGGCCGTTTGTATAAAAAAGGATTGAAATGGCGCAATATATCTTACCGCTCCGAGGGTGCCTCCTCCTGTATTATAGGTTGCATAATTGGCATTGGCTTCATCCCAAACGTAGTAGGTTGTAGAAATAAAACTCGCCCCAAGATTTGGACTAATTAAATTCCAATCAATGGAAGAAGGGTAGGGGTTTGCTACCAAATTCCAGCCACCATTATTTTCGTTAACTGTTTGGTTGTGGGTTCCATCATTAAGGGTTCCCGTTGTAGAAAGTGTCCAAGGTCCAGCACCAAAGTTAGATGCATTATCCAAATACATTATCCAACCTTTATTGGCCAAAAAGTTTTCGTTTTCATCTACAGAAGACCTCCAAGTGCCAAAAGCGTTAGACCCAGATATGCCAATATTGGAGCCTATATCTGAGCTTCCATCGTAATACCAAAGGTTGCAATAGTTGCAAGTATCTAAAGAAACTCCTTCAAAGGGATGGGTAAGTAAGGCGTTGGATCCTGTAAAAGTTATATCACTCCATTGAACATCCGAAAAGGGAGAAGCTATGGAATGCCATCCCACATTCGAGATATATTGTTGAAAAGTGGCGCTTACTGCAGGACCTTTGTATTGGGCATAACCTGTTGCATCGGCCAATAAATTAAAAGTTCCTGCATTTGTAAAAGTATTGTAAACTATAAGGCAAGTATTTGCTGAATCACTTAAAACCCCTCCAGCCAAAATATTAACATGACTAACGGCAACGGCCTCATCCAAACCGGCATCCGATCCAGATTGAATAAATAGTGTTTTGATGGAATCTCCGATATTATCGGAAGGAGCGTGATCGGTTATGGAGCTTAGTCCTCCACGCCATTCCGTTCCATTCCAAAGAATAAACCCTGTTTGAACAATAGAAAAGAATTGAGTACCAGAAAAATCATAATCACATGTATAGTGATCTACACCATTAATGTTTTCCACTACCAAAGGAATATCCACAACTCCCGTTGTGAGAAGTTCATTTGAAGCCACACGGAGGTTTAAATTGCCAAAACTCAATAAACTAAAATAGCCGTCGATTTCTGTTTTTGGTACAGCAAATTGTACCGTAGAGACGGTTCCGGTTTCTACAATTTTCCATGTTCTTAAAACTCTATCAACCATCCCAGATTGGGCTGGAACTTCACTATTTGAACTAATCCCAGAAAGAGTTCCATTGTTATGACCCCAAATCAAAAAGCTTTCATCTGGACCAAAACTGCCGTTGTTAAGGATATTGGAAGTGGCAATATCCGCAAGCCCCATGGTCACCAAGGCGTCGGTTTCTACAGAATGAGATTGCTTTTGTTCTAAACCTGTGGTCCCATCTGCCCCTAATCCTGCAATGCCATTTAAAAATCCAGCATTAGTTGTTGCATCCCAATAAGTGGTAGAACCTGTTGATAGATAATTTGTAGACAGTGAAATGCCGTATTTTAGAGCCAGGTAAGTCTCTAATTTA
>CAKZNE010000119.1 GCA_937129395.1 uncultured Cryomorphaceae bacterium
TTTCAAGTTGTGAAGCTACCGCTCCACCTGGCCGCTTGGCTTGAAGACGTGCTTCAAGAAATTCTGGACATACTGTGAGGAACATGTTCAACAAGAAGTGCCCTGTTTCTTCTGTGACTTGTGCATGTCACATGTTTTATGTCTCATAACTTGCTGTGTTATTGAATGAATCTTGTGCAAACAGCAAATCAATAAATTGAGAATGTTTTATTGATATCGGTAACATCCCAAATCTCAACGGCAGAATTTGCATTAGAAATTTTAAATTGTGATAAATTTCCTATCCCCACTGAATTAATATCTCTAAATCCCAAACTATTGGCTCTCCAAAATAGTTGACGTCTTGCCTGTATTTCTATATAATCCAACCAAGCCACACCACTTGGATTCTGACTATTATCGTAAATTAAACTAACCGAGAAATTATCTCCATTTGGAAGAAATTGACTTTTACCCAAAGCACCACTAACATAACTTGCTCCTTGGATCGTACCATGAGCACTAAAGGTTAAAGTATCAATTGGCAAGGAACTAATATTCACTTTCATTCTAGTATTCCCCGTAGAGGCTCGCGCAACTGCATTTACCCTCACCTTTACGGGCTGGGTTAAATCCAAATCCGGAAAATTGAAACCATAATTGTATTGAAGTGTGAAATCGAACAAATCCCCTACCCAAGTTCGACCAGCTCCTACCAAATTATCAGACTCATCTTCTTTAAATTGAAAATCATCGTAACTGATAACCGTGTTAGTTGGGATTCCGGAATTTAAGCTTGCAGATTGGATTTCCTTTCCTTGTCCATTCCCAACCGTAATGAAATAAAAATTCACATCACGGTAAAAGTTTATAGTATGTCCAAAATCATTTGAATTGGAAGCCTTTTTCCATTCGTGTGGCCCTTTGGCATAAAACAAAATATAATCACTACCGTCAAATATTCCATTTTGATTGACATCTACTCTTTTAACGGGTATTTCTTGAAGATCATCTTTTCTGAAAATAGAGCTATTCGCTGGAAGTATTCCAACACCATTCCCATAAATTCTAATCTCATCAATATTAATAGAAGAGCCATCTCCAATATTATTGGTTGCAATAAAACTTGGACTAATTTTATAAACCCCCGTCGCATCTAGCGAAAGTTTATACCAATCACCTGAGCTGAGTACCGAATTATTTGTCCATGTTTGAGAAAAAGACCAGTGGACTTGGAGTAAAAGGATAACAACAGTTAAAAATTTGAGATTTCTAAATTTCATTTTTAAATTTTATATGGAGGCTTAACGCCATAGATTCGGTCCTATTATTTAAGCGGTAAATTTATAATCGTATAAGAAGGCAAACATAAGCTTGAATTGGACATACCTGAAAATTAAAACAAGAAAATACCGTTAATTACAAGCAAAAACGAAATTAATAATAACTGAACTCTAAATAATTTGTATAATTGTAGCTTGAAACCCTTAAAAAAAATGGGCAAACAATTACTAACTCTTTTGTTAACAGGCTTTTTACTGTGTCCCCTGCTCATGTCAGGGCAGGACGCGCACTTTACCCAAGCCTATGCCAACCCTTTATACCTCAACCCAGCCTTTGCAGGATTGAATAAGTGTCCAAGGCTTACCTTAAATTACAGGAATCAATATCCTTCTTTAAGTGTATACCAAACTTATTCTGCCTCTTACGACCAATATGTGAGTAGCATTAATGGCGGTGTTGGCCTTTTGGCAACAAGAGATGAAGCGGGTGGCGGTGCACTTTCGGCTACGGAAGTGAGTGCCATTTATTCTTATCACCTTCAAGCTTCACGAAAATTTTACTTTTTATCTGGATTCCAAGCAACCTTTAGACAACGTTCATTGAACTGGGATGGATTAACCTTCCCTAACCAAATTGATCCATTTTATGGATTTGTAAAACCATCCGATGAAATTCCACCTGGACAAACAACTAATTCCCATTTCGACGTGAGTGTTGGTTTTTTAGGATTTACTAAAAGGTTTTATGTGGGATTGGTTATTAATCACCTTACAGAACCAGACGAAAGCTTTTTTGTTAATTCCAAACTTCCAATGAAGATTACTGGACATGCTGGAATCACCATTCCTTTGGGCAGAAAAAGACTTTCCAATAGTATTCAAAATTACCTTGTTCCTAATATTGTATATCAAGTTCAAAATAAGTTTAGCCAATTTACTGGAAGTGTATCCTTCAATAGAGCTGAATTATCTGGTGGATTAGGAGCCCGTCTTATTCCTGGAAGTGGCCCAGATGCCCTCCTTATATTATTAGGTTATGTTCCATCCGAAACGGCGTGGAAAATTGGTTATAGTTACGATGTTACGGTTTCATCACTTTCGGACAATACCGGAGGTGCTCATGAAATATCCCTTTCCTATCAATTCCCTTGCAGAACCATTACCAAAGCTGCGAAGGCAATAAAGTGTCCTAAGTTTTAGTTTTAAAGCAACAAAATATTTTTTAAGGTATGAACACAATGAACTTTAGAAAAATAGCTATACTTCCCTTGGCTGTATCCTTTTTCGTTTTAGCCTCTTGTAGCAAAACTACAAGTAATACCACTGGTTGGTCCTATAACGATTCTGACAATGGGGGATTTTCTATTAATGATGACTATGACGGGCAGGAAACTGGACCGGGCTTAGTATTTATCGAAGGTGGTACTTTTACCATGGGTCGAGTTGAAGAAGATTTTTATAAAGATTGGAATAATATCCCAAGACAGGTAACTGTAAGTTCTTTTTATTTAGATGAGAACGAAGTAACAAACGTAGATTACCGTGAGTACCTTTATTGGACTCAAAGAGTTTTCGATCTTGATTATTATCCAGAAATTTTAACTAGCATTTTACCAGATACATTGGTTTGGAGAGAACAACTTTCTCTTAACGAAAAACAAGTTTTAAATTATTTCCGTCACCCGGCTTATAATTTTTATCCAGTTGTTGGTATTAGTTGGATTCAGGCCATGAAATTTTGTTCTTGGAGAACAGATAGAGTAAATGAGGATATTCTTATTCAAGAAGGAATTTTCCAAGAAATGCCAGAACAAGCAGATGCCGATCACTTTAATACAGAGGTATATTTATATAGATCAGGAGAATATACTCAACAAAATAAAAAGGGATTAAAAGATAATAACCCTAACAGCGCTTATGGTGATGAGGGAAGACCGGTACGATTAGAGGATGGTATCCTTCTACCAAAATACCGTCTACCTACAGAGGCAGAATGGGAATATGCAGCCTACGGAAATATTGGATCCAGAAAATTCAATAGAATTACGGATGCAAACAAATACACTTGGAATGGAAGCTCTTCCCATAATCCAAGCAAAGGGGAAAGAGGTAAAATGTTGGCCAACTTTAAGCGTGGACGTGGAGATTATGGTGGTTTAGGTGGATGGCTAAATGATGAGGCCATGTACACGATCCAGGTGAAGTTTTATCCTCCAAACGATTATGGTCTATATGATATGGCTGGAAATGTTGCCGAATGGGTATTGGATGTTTACCGTCCACTTTCTCCAGAAGATATGACGGATTTGAATCCTTTTAGAGGTAATGAATTTAGTACATTCGATAAAAATTATAAGGATTTCGGTGCTCTTGAAATTCTTCAAGAACCACAAAAAAGTGGTACGGATACTAACTCAATTATCAGGCTTCCTGGAGAATTACCAACTCGTAAAGTAACGGAAGAAGAAAACTTAAATAGAAGAAATTATAAGTATTCTGATTACAGAGACGTTAAAGATGGTGATCAAGAATCTAGTATTTATTATGATCAAGAACCAACTGAAGATGCAGCAATGTATGATTATCAGAAAACTACTTTGATTGACAATACATCAAGAGTATATAAAGGCGGTAGCTGGAAAGATAGAGCTTATTGGTTAACACCAGGTACTAGAAGGCATTTAGAAGAAAATCAGTCTACAGACTATATTGGTTTTAGATGTGCAATGGATAGACTAGGATTCCAAAATGAAAGTTCGGATGGTGATGAAGATCCTAGCAAACCAAAAAGAGACAAGTTTAAGAGATACAGATACAAATAATATTTAGATTTGATCCCCCGCCAAAAACGGGGGATTTTTTTTGATATGACGAGCCACGAATTATACCCTTATTTTAAAAACTCTACCGGTATTTCCATTGATACCCGAACGGTAGAAAATGGAAACCTCTTTTTTGCACTTAAAGGTGATAATTTTGATGGGAACCTATACGCCGATAAAGCCCTTGCAGCAGGAGCTTCTTATGCCGTGATCGATGATTCGAATAAGTTAGGTCCGAATTGCATATTGGTTGAGGATTGCTTAAAATCCTTACAAGATTTGGCGAGATATCACAGAGAATCTTTAGGAAAGGGGATAAAAATATTTGGACTTACGGGTAGTAATGGCAAAACAACAACTAAGGAATTAATCTATGAAATCCTTAAAACCCAATTTAAAGTAAAGGCTACCATTGGGAATTTAAACAATCATATTGGTGTGCCTCTTACTCTTTTGCGTTTCCAAGAAGAAGATGAGATCGGGATTGTAGAAATGGGTGCAAATCACCAAAAAGAAATTGAATTTCTTTGTAGCATTTGCAAACCAGACATTGGATATATCACCAATTTTGGAAAAGCTCATTTGGAAGGCTTTGGAGGAATAGAAGGCGTTATAAAAGGCAAACGAGAATTATATACCTTCCTGAAAGAAAATAAGGGCTTGGTTCTTTTAAATAATGATGACCCAATTCAAAAAAGAGAGTCGTTGGGAATTCAAAATATTCTATTTGGAAAACAAAATACAGAACAACTCGATTACCTTATTGAAGAGAATGAAGATATTGAATTGAACAATCCCTATGTTTCCCTCAAATTAAAAGGAGAGAAAATTCAAAGTAATCTCACAGGACAATACAACTTTAATAATATTTCAGCGGCCATTGCTATTGGACTTTTCCTTAAAATATCCGAAGAAAATATTAAAGCCGCTCTAGAATCTTACAAGCCTTCAAATAATAGATCTCAAATTGAAAACACCAAGAGAAACCAATTAATAATTGACGCCTATAATGCAAACCCAAGCAGTATGGAAGGTGCAATTCTCAATCTTCTAGCACTAAAGGCTGAAGAAAAATGGATGATTCTGGGCGATATGTTTGAATTAGGCGATTATGAAGCAGAAGAGCATAAAAAAGTAGTGTTGCTTGCCGCAAAACAGAATTTTGAAAAACTGATTTTTGTGGGTGAGGCTTTTTCCAAATGTGAGATGAAATTAGAAAATCAAATTACATTTAAAACCACTGATAATTTGCTTCATTTCCTAGAAGAGGAAAAACCAAAGGGCAAAACAATACTGATAAAAGGAAGCAGAGGAATGAAGCTTGAACGCTGCATCCCTCTACTTTAATATTAGTCTTTTAAGATCGCTCTTGAGATAACAATTTTTTGAATCTCAGAAGTACCTTCGTAAATCTGGGTAATTTTGGCGTCTCTCATTAAACGTTCTACATGGTATTCTTTTACAAACCCATATCCACCATGAACTTGAACAGCTTCAACGGTAGTTTTCATTGCTGTTGCAGAAGCGAATAATTTTGCTTGAGCACTTTCCAAGTCGAAGTTCACCTTTTTATCCTTCAACCATGCCGCTTTAAGACAAAGTAATCGAGCAGCTTCAATTTCAGTTGCCATATCGGCTAGTTTAAAACCAATACCTTGGTGATGACCAATTTGCTTTCCAAAGGTCTTTCTTTCTTTAGCATATTTTAAAGCCAATTCGTAAGCACCAGAAGCAATTCCTAAAGCTTGAGAAGCAATACCAATTCTACCTCCACTTAAAACTTTCATGGCGAATTTAAAACCAAATCCTTCTTCCCCAATTCTGTTTTCTTTTGGCACTTTTACATCTTGAAACATTAAGGAATGAGTATCAGAACCTCTAATTCCCAATTTATCTTCCTTTTTTCCAACCACAAAACCATCCATGTCCTTTTCTACTATAAGGCAGTTGATTCCGTGATGTCCTTTTTCAATATCAGTTTGAGCTACTACTAAATATACAGAAGCAGAATTACCATTGGTAATCCAGTTTTTCGTACCATTTACTAAATAATGATCTCCTTTATCAATAGCAGTTGTTCTTTGAGAAGTAGCATCAGATCCAGCTTCTGGTTCTGATAAACAAAATGCACCGATTATCTCTCCTTTGGCTAATGGAGTTAAATATTTTCTTTTTTGCTCCTCCGTTCCAAATTTTTCCAGTCCCCAACAAACCAAGCTATTGTTTACCGACATTATTACGGAAGCAGAAGCATCAACTTTAGAAATTTCTTCCATTGCTATTACATAGGAAATAGTATCTAAACCACTGCCGCCATATTCTGGACTCACCATCATTCCTAAAAACCCAAGTTCCCCCATCATCTTAACCTGTTCGGTTGGGAATTCTTGTTTATTATCTCTTTCAATTACCCCTGGTAAAAGCTCATTTTGAGCAAAATCACGAGCCGCTTGTTGAATCATTAAATGCTCTTCGGTAAGTTCAAAATTCATATCCTGTTGTTTGTTATATTGACAATCTTATTTTTCAAGGTTTGCAAAGGTAAGGCATTAGATTTTACATTGATAAAAGAAGATCAAAATACATACTTGCTAATTGCATTAATGTCGGGGACTTCCCTCGATGGATTGGACATTGCCTATATTAAATTTGAAAGGAAACCTAAATGGTCTTATGAATTCCTAAAAACGGAAACGATCAACTATTCCCAAAAGTGGCAAGAAAAACTTCAATTCAGAAATGAAATTGATCCTGATGAACTTAAGAAATTGGACAAGGAATACGGTCTTTTTCTAAGTTCAACCCTTAGGGACTTTAAAATCAGAAACAACATTAATGGCAAAGACATTGATTTAATTGCCAGCCATGGTCATACACTTTTTCACAAACCTGAGATCGGTTATACCAAGCAAATTGGTAATGGCCCAGAAATTTTCTGGGAACACAATATTCCAGTAGTCTGCGATTTCCGAGTTCAAGATGTAAAATTAGGAGGACAGGGTGCCCCGCTCGTGCCGATTGGCGACCGATTGCTTTTTCAACATTACGACGCCTGTATAAACTTGGGAGGTTTTGCAAATATTTCTTTTGAAAAGGCAAATACGCGTTTAGCAATGGATATTTGCCCAGTAAACATCGTTGCAAATAATCTGGTAAAACCGTTGGGCCTTGACTATGATAATAAAGGAGGACTTGCCAAAAGTGGTAAAATCCATTTTCCGATGTTGGATAAATTCAACCATATCGATTATTATAAAAAAGATGGCCCAAAAACCCTAGGTGCCGAATGGGTTGAGTCTTATATCAACCCGATTTTAAAAGAATATAATTTAAATACGGAGGATTCACTTCGAACTTTTGCAGAACATGTTTCGGAACAAATTGCTGCAATTTTAAATAAAAACAAAACCGCAAAAGCCCTCTTTACAGGTGGTGGGGTTTACAATTCTTTTTTAATGGATCTCATTAAAAGCAAATCCCATTGCGGAATTCACATACCAGAACCTAGGTTAATTGAATTTAAGGAGGCACTTATTTTTGGCTTGTTAGGAATATTAAAAATCCAAGGAAGGCTAAATGTTCTAAGCTCGGTAACTGGCGCAAGTCAGGATCATAGTTCAGGAATAATTTATAAATAAAATGAAAAATTAAATAAACTAAACACAAGGGTGGATTTTATATTTTTGCCCTCCAAATTAACTTAGGTATGAAAGATTTACTAAAACTATATGAGGCTAAGGAACCTGAAATTGTATTCCATTGGAATGATAGCGAAACTACTGCCGAAGGATGGGTGGTAATTAACTCATTGAGAGGTGGAGCTGCAGGTGGCGGCACACGTATGCGAGAGGGATTAAATAAACATGAGGTCCTTTCTTTGGCCAAAACGATGGAAATTAAGTTCACCGTTGCTGGACCACCAATCGGCGGCGCGAAATCTGGGATCAATTTTAATCCGAACGACCCTAGGAAATCTGAGGTTTTGGAAAGATGGTATAAAGCCGTAAAACCTTTATTGAAAAATTATTACGGAACTGGGGGTGATTTAAACGTTGATGAAATCCATGAGGTAATTCCGGTAACTCACGAATTAGGTATAGAACATCCACAAGAAGGTGTTTTA
>CAKZNE010000120.1 GCA_937129395.1 uncultured Cryomorphaceae bacterium
CTGTTTTATGCAATTGGTTTACAGCCATATAAACCCAACCATGAGGACCAAATCTCACATTGTCTGGCCAATCCAATTTTTCTTTGTCTTTTACTATTGTTTTTAACTCTCCTTTTGTGGTAAGCACATCAAGTGAGTTATTTCCAATATTAGTGATGTAAATATTTCCTTTTTGGTCTATGGTGGAACCATCTGAAACCACCTTTGCGCCATGAACTTTTATTTTTCTGGAGATTGTTTTTGATGAAGAGAAATCTCTGAACAATTTCGCTGGAACTTTGTAAAATTTGGTTCCACTCATAGATCCAAAATAAAGTGTTTCTCCATCTGCCGAAAGGCTAATAGGATTTATACCAACGCTAGCCGGTTCCCCCAAAAAGTTTTGTGTTTTACCGTCAACAATCATTTCTACCTTTTCTGGACCTAATTTTTCATCTTCAAAACGAAATGCTTTTCCTGTTTTATAATTGAGGCAAACAATTGCCGGTTCTACATCGCCAGCACCAATATCCGCCATATACACAAATCCATTTTTCACATCAACTACCAGATCCTGTAAAAAACTTCCTGTTGGGGCTATTTTAGAAGGAAAGTTGTAGCGGTATTTTAATTCTTTGGACTCTATATCAAAGGCCAGTAATTTAGGTTGTAAAGGTTCTGGAAGGGCGTTCCCTCCATCAATAACCCATAACCAATCTTGATCATCTACTACTATACCTAATGGACTATTTAAAACATCCGTGTTGCTTCCTGGATCAGCATTCCACTCTTCGTTAGGAAAGGCTTCGTAATTTTGTTCATCTACAACCTCTATTAATTGAAATTCTCCTCTTCTTAAAGGATGTACGCTACTGAAAATTCTTCCTTTTTTGGATACAGCAACATTACCTGGGCAAATTTCCAATTCAGCAACAATCTCCAAATCACCATAAGTGGGTTTTTCTTTTTCAAGATTAAAATCACCAAAAGAAAGAGAAAGAAGTAAGACGAGAAATAATTTATTCATAGCGGTGATCTAAAATTTTAGAAAAGACATCTAATCAAATAACATTTGTCGTTTTCATGCAATCCTTAATGGTTTCAAAGGTTCTGGAAATATCGTTATCCAATCCCACGGACATCCGAACCATTCCATTTGAAAGACCCATTTCTTTTTGTTCCTCCAACGGAATTTCCGAAGAAGTACTTGCTCCTGGTGCGCTAAACAAGGTTTTATAAAAGCCTAAGCTTACAGCTAAATACCCAATATTGGCATTTTGCATTAATTCCATAAGTTGGTTTGCTTTTTCAATACTCCCGGCATCAACCATCACCATTCCGCCAAAACCAAATTCAGTGTTCATGGTTTCTTTCATTAATTGGTGCTGAGGGTGCTCCTCCAAACCGGGATAAAAAACGGTTAATCCCAGTGCTTTAAACTGTCTTGCTAAATAATCTGCATTGGCACTATGTTGCTTCATTCGAATATGAAGGGTGCGCAAATTTTTAAGAATATTATTTGCCCTTAATGCATCTAAGGTTGGCCCTAATAGCATTGAAGCGCCTTGGTTTACATCTATTAGCTCATGAACAAATTCTCTGGTAGAACAAATTACCCCTGCTACTGTATCGCTGGCGCCATTAATAAATTTCGTTAGGGAATGAATCACCACATCTGCCCCCATTTCATTTGGGGAGAAGATTAATGGTGTAAAAGTATTGTCCACCACAAATTTTAAATCGTGTTTTTTAGCGATTTTAGAAATGGCCGCCAAATCTGAAACTTCGAGTAATGGATTACTCATAGTTTCGCAATAGATTAATTTTGTATTTGGTTTTATTGCCGCTTCTATTTCTTCTAATCTTGTAGTATTTACAAAAGATGTTTCAATATTAAATTTGGGCAAGAAGTTTTTCATAAAAGCATAGGTCCCACCATATATAGTACGGCTGCTTACAATATGATCCCCCGCCTCACAAATTTGCATTAAAACGGAACTAATAGCCCCCATCCCTGAGGCAGCCACCTGAGCAGCCTCTGTGTTTTCCATACTGGCAATAGCCTCTGCCAAATATCCAGTACTTGGGTTCATGTGTCTGGAATAGAGGTAACAACCTTCTCTTTCTCCTCCAAAAACTTCTTCCATTGTTTTTCCTTCTAAATAGGTAAAAGTGGAAGAATCGGCAATGGATGGATTTACTCCACCATATTCTCCGAAATACTGAATGTCTTGAATTTTATCCGCTGGTTTGTGCTTAGCCATGAGCTTCGTTTTAGTCCCGCAATAGTACAAAAACCTTCACTGTTGGAATGCAATGCAAAGGAATTTTTCATCATGCTAGAGCGAACTAACTTCAAAATGCTTTAGAATAATTTTTTACTTTAGCAAGGTGAAATTCTTAAGTCTATTTGGAGCAATTTATTTCTTGGGCCTAACCTTGGTTCCATGTGCGGATTTTGAGCCCTATTCGAATCTTACTAATTCGGAATTACAAGAGCTTGGCAAATCACATGATCACGATCATGAAAACTCCCAAGACGACTGTTCCCCACTATGTTATTGCCAATGTTGCCAAATAAGCATTGTTCTAAATGAAGATGTTATTATTCTTTTTGATAGAGTTTCATCTGTTGTAGAGTTTCGTGCTTTTTATCAAGGTATTATTCCCGATACTCCCAAAGAAATTTTCCTTCGCCCCCCTCGGGTATAATCCAAATTAATTGGCTGGATAGTTATGTCTTGGCCATCCATTTTTTGAATTTTCGGATTAAATAAAATTTTTCATGATAAATAATATTATTTCTTTTTCCATTAGGAATAAGCTTCTCGTTGGACTATTCACCATTGGTCTCATTGCTATGGGGATTTGGAGTCTATCCAAGGTTCCGCTGGATGCCGTACCTGATATTACAAATAACCAGGTGCAAATTATTACCCAAGCCCCAACTTTAAGTACGGAGGATATTGAACAATTGGTGACCTACCCCATTGAAATATCCATGGCGAACCTACCTGGGGTTGAAGAAATAAGATCTGTTTCCAGATTCGGACTTTCCCTAGTTACCATTGTTTTTGAAGATGATATGGGTATTTACCTACCAAGGCAATTGGTTTTTGAAAAACTAGAGGATGTAAAAACTCAAATCCCAAAGGATATTGGAGATCCCGAAATAGGACCCATTTCTACCGGGTTGGGGGAGATTCTTCAATACACCTTAGAAGTAGACTCCGCCTTTAAAGATAAATATTCCCTAAGCGACCTTAGAGAAACCCAAGACTGGATTATCCGAAGGCAAATGGCCATGGTTAAAGGAGTTGTGGAAGTAAATGCCTTTGGGGGAAATATAAAACAATATGAGGTTACTGTAAATCCCAATAGTTTAAAAGCGATGAATCTCAGTCTTTTAGAGGTGTTTAATGCTTTAGAAGCCAATAATCAAAATACGGGTGGGGCTTATATTGAAAAAAACAATCAGGCTCATTTTATTCGGGGTGAAGGTCTGATCCGTAATTTGGATGATATCCGGAAAATTGTAGTGAAAAACATTAATGGAATTCCCATTACCATTGAAACAGTTGGTGAGGTAAATTATGGAAAGGCGATCCGGTTTGGGGCCTTTACCAAAGACGGAAAAGGCGAGGCTGTTGGCGGGATGATTTTAATGCTAAAAGGAGCAAACTCCAACGAAGTTATCAAGGATGTGAAGGAAAGAATAGTGGAAATTCAAAAATCTTTGCCTGAAGGTATTCAAATTAAACCTTTTTTGGATCGCAGTAAACTCATTGAAAAAACCACCACTACGGTGGGACGAAATTTATTGGAAGGTGCTCTAATTGTAATTTTCGTTTTGGTTTTTCTTTTGGGAAATTGGAGAGGTGGCCTTATTGTGGCTAGTACCATTCCTCTTTCCTTATTATTTGCATTTATCCTTATGCATCAATTTGGGGTTTGGGCCAATTTAATGAGCCTGGGGGCAATAGACTTTGGAATTATCATCGACGGAGCCGTAATTATTGTTGAGGGAACAGTTTTTATGTTTTCTCAATACGTACTGAAAAACAAAGCATTAAGTCCAGCCAAAAGAGATAAACTAAGTTTAAAAGCCTCCTCAAAAATGATGAACAGCGCCTTTTTTGGTCAGCTTATTATTTTGATTGTTTTTATCCCAATTCTTTCTCTGGAAGGGATAGAGGGAAAGATGTTTAAACCCATGGCTCTTACATTTATGTTTTCAATGATTGGGATTATGGTTTTGTGTTTAACCTATGTTCCTATGATGTCGGCCTGGCTGTTAAAAGTAGATCCGAAGCAAAAAGAAAGTTGGGGCGATAAAATTGTTAAAGCCATTAGCAAAAGCTATGGGATTATTTTAGAAAAAGTATTGGCCAAATCTAAATTGGTTTTTATAGCAGCTGTTGTAATTATAGGAATTGCAGGATGGGGTTTTTCCAAGCTTGGGGCGGAATTTATTCCAATATTGGATGAGGGGGATATTGCTTTCCACGATATTTTAAAACCAGGAAGTTCGCTGAGTAAAACCATTGAAATTACCACCAAAGTAGAGAAAATGATAATGGATAATTTTCCTGAGGTGGAAAGTGTTTTAAGTAGAATTGGAGTAGCGGATGTTCCCACGGACCCTATGCCCATGGATGTTGCGGATTGTTTTATCATTCTAAAACCGATAAAAGAATGGAAGAGCGGTTGGACAAAACCTGAATTAGTTGAGGAAATAAGAACCAAGGTTTTGGAAATGCCAGGAATAAATTACGAGTTTTCACAACCCATAGAAATGCGTTTTAATGAGCTTATTACTGGTGTACGAGAAGATCTTGCGATTAAGGTTTTTGGTGATGATTTAGATATTCTTGCCAAAAAAGGGGAAGAAATTTCTAAACTAATAAAGGGTATTGAAGGAGTTTCGGATTTAAAGGCTGAAGCGACTCAAGGTCAACCACAGTTAACCGTTCATTACAATAGAAATAAGCTGGCGCAGTACGGATTAAATGTTACGGATCTCAATTTTATGATTCAAAGTTCTTTTGCAGGAGCTCATGCTGGGCAAATCTTTGAAGGCGAAAAAAGGTTTGAATTGGTGCTCCGTTTAAACAAAGAACAAAGATCTGATATTGATGATTTAAAGGCTTTGTTTATCAAGCTCAAATCTGGTGATCAAATACCCTTAAAAGAATTGGCAGAAATTAGCTACGAACCAGGTCCAATGCAGATTTCAAGGGAAAACACCAATCGAAGAACCTATGTTGGTATTAATGTAAGAGGTAGAGATATTAAATCTTTGGTAGAAGAAATTCAGTTGAAATTAGATTCTGAATTGGACTTGCCAAGTGGGTATTATATTCGATATGGTGGGGCATTTGAAAATTTACAAAGAGCGACCAACCGATTAAAATTTGTGGTACCCATTGCTTTGGGGCTTATCTTTTTGCTAATATTTCTTGCTTTAAAATCCTTCAAACAAACCTCTATTATTTACCTCGCTATCCCTATGGCAGCAACGGGTGGCGTATTTTCTCTTTGGCTTAGAGATATGCCTTTTAGTATTTCAGCCGGCATAGGTTTTATTGTTTTATTTGGAATTGCCGTATTGAATGGTTTAGTACTAATTAGCGGTTGGAACGAACTTAAAGAAGAAGGCATTACGGATTTAAAAGAACGAATTCGTTTGGGAACACAAAGGCGTATCAGACCAATTTTACTAACCGCTATCACCGATATACTGGGCTTTTTACCTATGGCCATTTCCAGTTCGGCTGGTGCGGAAGTACAAAGACCTTTGGCAACTGTGGTTATTGGGGGAATGGTAACAGCAACCCTACTCACCTTGTTTATTCTACCCATTTTATACCAATGGATTGAAAAAAATGGAACTAGGAAAAAGCCCAAGTCCAAACTGGTTGTGGGGCTAATACTGATTTTGGTTTTTCCTTCTCTATCACAAGCCCAAGAATTTAAAAGAGCGCCTCTTGGAAGCTTGGATTCTGCAATTGCCATTGGAATAAAAAACAATGAACATATACAAAGCTCCCTATTAGCTATACGAATAGCAGAATCTGAAAAAGGAAAAGCTTTTGATATTGATAAAACCCAGGTGGATTTCCAATATGGGCAATTCAATAGCAGTGAAACTGACATTGGAATAACCATAAGCCAAGAGTTTAAATTCCCTACGGTTTACGGTCGACAAAGGAAAATCGCTAAGCTGAATAAGAAATATCACGAAGCAAATGCTTTGGAAGTGCAAAATCAAATGAAATTCCAAATTCGAAGTATTTGGAATGACTTGGCCTTTCAACAAAAAAATATGGAGATTCTGCTCATGGAAGATTCTGCGAGCTTGAAATTAGTAAGGTTTGCTGAAATAAAATTTGAAACGGACGAAATATCTATTCAGGAAAAGCTGAAAATGCAAAACCAATATTACCAGCTTAAGAACAAGATAATTGCTCAACAGGCGATAGTTTCTAATTTGGAGGACAACCTGAATTTTCTATTAAACGACAGTGTTTACCACACTTTTAAAGCCCACCTGGAAGAAACCTATCCTTTGTCATTAGTAAAGTCCAATAGCATTGAATCTAGCAATTCTCAGATCCTTAAATTGGAAAAGGAACTATCCATTTCAGAAGTAGAAAATAGTTTAGCCAAACATAAAATCCTTCCAGATTTTAGGTTCGGCTATGTAAACCAAACCTTTTTAGGAGGACCCTTGGCAAATGGACAGCTAGCAACTTCTTCAGATAGATTTACAGGGCTTTTAATAGGAATTAGGGTTCCCTTGTTCTTTGCCTCCTTTACTTCTGATATTAAGGCTTCCCGTCTTCGATCAGAACAAAAGCAGGTGGAATTTCAGCAATTGAAAAGAAGTATTGAAACTCAAGAAAAAATACAAATTCAAAAAATAAATTATTTAAGAATACAATTAGACTATTACCATAATTACGGTTTAAAAGAGGCCGACCTGATTTGGAACAATAGCTCCGAAAGGATATTGGCTGATGAAATTAACTATTTAGCCAATCTAGAATCCCTTAGAAGAATGTTTCAAATTCATGAAGAATATGCTCAGGCTCTAAACTCCTATAATGAAGCAATCATCGAATTCCTTTACCTAAAAGGACAATAAGACAATTTACCTATGAAAAATTACATAAAAAAATACGGCCTATTTTCCTTTTTATTAATTCTTATCTCCTCTTGTGGCGAGGCTAATAATGACGATCACGGCCATGACCATGGTCCAACAGAACATTCTGGTGGCCACCATCATGAAAAGGCATTGTTCCTAAGTAAAATCCAGATGAAGAATTTGGATTTACAAATTGGGAGCCTATCACAACAAAACATGGGAAGCTTTGTGCTTACCAATGGGCAATTGGAGGTACCCCCACAAAATGAAGCAAGTGTTACAGCTATTATTGGATCAAATATTAGCTCCATATTAGTGATTGAAGGAGATAAAATTTCTAAAGGGCAAATTATCGCCTACTTATCCCATCCAAAAATTATTGATCTTCAAAGTCAATACATAAAAGCTTGGAGTGAATCTACTTTTTTGGATAAAGAATTGGCCCGCCAAGAAAAATTGCGATCTGAGGAGGTAAATTCTGGAAAGGAATTGGAATTAGCGAAATCCAAGCAAATTACTTCCAAGGCCGCTATGAATGGATTGAAAGCCCAATTGCAACTATTGGGGATTTCGGTTAAGGAATTGGAAATGGGAAAAATTCAGAACAATGTCCCGGTAAAATCGCCTATTGATGGATTTATACGAGCGGTAAAGGTAAAAACGGGGCAATTTGTAGCTCCCCAAACTGAAATGTTTGAAATTGTAAATATTGAGCATATTCATGCCGATTTTATGGTTTATGAAAAAGACATCCACAAAGTAAAAAAAGGCCAAAAGGTGAAATTTAGGGTGGAGAGTTTACCCGATACCGAATTGGATGCAACGATCTATTCTGTTGGAAAAGCATTTGAACAAAATCCAAAAGCCGTTCACCTCCATGCCGAAATAGAAAATAAGCAAGGTTTGTTAATTCCGGGGATGTATGCTCAAGGGAAAATCAATATTTCGGAAGACTTGGAATGGGCCCTTCCAGAAGATGCAATTACCGAATATGAAAATGAATTTTATATCTTTTTAGTGAAAGAAAAAAAGGATGTCACAGAGTTTAAACCAATCAAAATAAAAAAAGGTAGGAGCGATCAAAACTGGATTGGAATTATCAATTTGAATGAAAAATTACTGAAGTCCAAATTTGCCACTTCCAAAGCTTATGATTTGATGTCGGAATTGAAAAAAGAAGAGGCAGAACACAGTCACTAGAGCAAAAAAGCATTAATAACCTTGATTCTAATAAAATTAGAATCAAGGTTATAATTTTGTCTTCCAATAAATTACACGTCTTATTGAAACTTATAATTTAGGTAATGGTAAATTTCGAATTTTTAAGCCTTTGTTTCAAAATCTCTGGTCAAAAACTCAATTTCACTCCTTGTTTTTTCATTTTGAAATCATAATTTTCAGAAGTTTAAAAGGTTTTCTAACCCTACTCCTACCCTTTCATTTTTTTAAATAGCACCCTAATTTTAAATTAATGAAGCCGATTTTATTTGCTATTTGTCAGGGGAGTTTCAAAAAAAATGCAAGCCCCATTTAGGAAGAAAATAATTTAACTTGTGACCTTTAAATTTCCCTTAAAAACCAATTTAAAATATGAAAGTCCCATTTTATTTAATCGAAGTTTTTAACGATCATAAATCTGGATGGAGAGGAAATATTGCTGCTGTTTTGCATTTAGAAAAAGAATTAAGCCCGGAAAAAATGCTGGAAATCGCTGAAGATTTAGCACAGCCAGCTACAAGTTTTATGGTAAAAAATCCAAACGACCCCTATAATTATAAAATCCGGTGGTTTGCTCCAGTTTCGGAAATTGGGCTTTGCGGTCATGGCTCTCTTGCCGCCATTGCCTCTTTGGAAAATCGAATAGAAAAAAATCGAATAATAACATTACAATATCCAGAAGGCGAGATTCCAGGTGAGTTATTGAATAAAGATTCAGGGTATATCAAACTAGAAGGAATTGAAATTGAGAAGAAGAACAAGAACATCCTGAAACTGGAACAAGCACTAGGACAAAAGGTTTTGGAGCATTATATCACTGCCAATAAAGATATTGTGGTTTTGGAAAATGAATTAGCAGTGAAAACCATGAAACCTGATTTTGCAGCACTTCGTAAGCTCCCTTCCTTTGGCTACAGTGTTACCGCAAAAGGAAATAAGGTCGATTTTGTAAGCCGAACAATAATTCCCTTTATTCCAATTCTGGAAGATCAAGCAACAGGATCCTCACACGCGAGCTTAGGTCCTTTTTGGTCTAAAAGACTGAATAAAAATGAATTAACAGCTTTGCAACTCAGCAAAAGAGGAGGCAAATTTTCCATTCTCATGGATGACAATTGGGTTTCCTTATGCGGAAATTACACGATACTATCTCAAGGGGAAATATCTATATAGACTTCAATTTTCGCAATATAGTAAGCCTGGATAAGCACCATAATTAGATTAGCTTCGCCGAATATTTTAAAACAGCGGCAAGGCCTTTTCCATGGACAAAAAGGAAAGAAACATTTTATTACTAATACTTGGGTTTATGTCGGCTTTAGGGCCATTTTCCATAGATATGTATCTTCCTAGTTTCTCGGCAATTGCCAAGGATTTGGATACGGATATCGCTAAAGTCTCTTTAACATTAACCAGTTATTTTATAGGAATTTCGGTAGGGCAATTGATCTACGGCCCAATCATAGATCGTTATGGGCGAATTAAACCCCTTTTAATTGGCTTATTGATTTTTGTAATTGCTTCTATTGGATGTGCCCTTTCCCCAGATATTTATTCCTTGGTTTTACTCCGATTATTTTTAGCGCTTGGAGGCTGTGTAGGTATGGTTGCAAGCAGGGCGATTATTAGAGATCGTTTTGATGACGATGATATTCCAAAAGCCTATTCTTCTCTTATTTTAGTGATGGGTGTTGCGCCAATTATTGCTCCCACCATTGGCGGCTATATTAGCTTAAACCTAGGCTGGCAGTATATTTTTTATGTCCTTGCCTTTATTGGGTTATTGTTGATTTTGGTGGTGAAACTGTTTTTAAAAGAAAGCAAGACTAAAGATTTGGAAGTTTCTTTAAATTTCAAAAAGGTTAGTATTTCTTATTATAAGGTATTGACGCATAAAGAATTCCTTTTAAACGGCATTGCAGGTAGTTTAATAATGGCGGGTATGTTCGCCTACATCGCAGGTTCGCCCTTTGTTTTTATGGAATTATTCGACCTAGATGAAAGCATGTACGGCTGGATGTTTGGCATCAACGCTGTAGGTTTTATTGGAGGGAGTCAATTGAATAGATTACTTCTTATTAAATTTAAAAGTCCAGGCCTTACCTATTACATATCCATGTTTTCGATGATTTTATCGCTAATCACCCTTCTCATTCTTTTTGCTTTTGACCTACCTCTTTTACTAATTCAAATTTTCCTTTTCACCTTTATGCTACTTTCTGGGATTTTAAGTCCTAACACTTCCGCCATGGCAGTAATGCCCTTTGTAAAGAATGCAGGTGTGGCCTCAGCTCTAATAGGATCTTTGCGAATGGCAAGTGGGGGAATTGCCTCCTTAATAATTAGCATTTTTCACGATGGAAGCTACTTCCCAATGATGATCCTAATAATACTATGCTCGACAAGCGCCTTTTTAATATTGGCAAAAAAAAGGTTTGGGAAAAGAAAGAAAAAGATAGGTTTGCAAGGCGCTATTTAAAATTAAAGCCTTGGATTTAGACAAAACCATTCTCCTTGATATTGTAAAAATAGAAATGCCTTTCGGCAGATTTGAAGGTCGTAAAATTTGCGATTTACCGGTGAGTTATCTCGAGTGGTTTCAACGAAAAGGTTTCCCAAAAGGAAGGCTGGGTATGCTTTTGCAAACTACCCTAGTAATAAAATCGAATGGTCTTGATGATTTACTTAAGCCACTAAGAAATAAGTATTAACCGTAAATAGAATTAAGGATACCGGCTAATCTTATCCCAGCTTTATTCAATTGCTGCTGAACCAGAGGCCAATTCTTGTACATATATTCATAACTCAGATTGTCTTTACCGTCAGTATCATAAACTTGAGTTCTATAAGCCATACATTCTTCCGCCCAATCTGCAGCTTTTCCTTCATTCCATTTCGCAATTTGGTCCTTGCTCGAATTATCAATGCTTTTAGCTAACTCGGTATAACTCAAGCCTTTTTGATCAATTATACCACTATCCCAAATTCTATGAAGATTGGAGTTTTTATAAAACCATTTTACTTTTACATCATTCCCTCCTTTATCTGTTCCATTTCCAACATGCAGCGGTTGATGAAGATCACCGACCAGATGTACCAAAAATTTTAAAGACTCTTTTCTTTGTTTCATAGTGGCCGAATCACTTTTAAGAATAGAAATCATTCGTTCTATTGCTTCTACAACATCACCTTGGTTATTCTTTTCACAGGTGGCGTATTTTCCACTATCAGGAATAGAAACCCAGTGCCAACTGTGTGTATGATCGTAATCATCATCAGACCTTACTTCATCCATCCAAATGGAAACAATTGCCAAACTTTCATCGCCAAGAATTTTTTCAATATTCTTTTTTGCCTTTTTACTTAAATGATTTTCAGCAACCTGACCTATTACTCTATGACCAGTCTGCCCCCAAGCAAAAAGTCCATTCTGAATGATAAAAAGGCTGAGAACAACTAAAATAATTTTCTTTTTCATAATCTAAAATATTGGTGGAGCGAATATAAAACCTTCGGTTATTAAATGAATGCTTTACGGGTTTATTTTTTGGAATAAAAGAATAATTTTGGCTTAAGTCCAGACACTTTTTCACCTAGAGTATAATAGCCGTTTTCAACCCAACAAAAGGCTTCTCCTTGAGGCTCTAGTCCATTGTAAGGCAGCCTTTTAGGAGTTTTTAAAAATGCTTTACTTAAAGACTCACCTGGATCCCTTACCCACAAAATCAGATCATTATAGGTTCTTAAGCTTATAAATTTTCCATCCTGCGAAATATCACCTGCAGTTACATTCTTAAGAGGCAACTCTCCAATTTTTTTCAATATTATTTCCCCAACCGCAGAATTTAACTGGAAGGCGTTTGCAATAAATATTTCAGTTTTTGAAAATCCTTTTGTTGCAAAAATCAAATCTCCGCTCAAGGGATCAACCATTATCGCCTCGCAGTTTTTTTGCCAATCTGGATAAACAAAATCAATTCGCCTTGGGATAATACTTGGATTTGAATGTGCAGAATCATAGGATGGCTCTTCAAAAGCATAGAGACTATATCCGTTTCGAATTCCAAAATTATCCCCAACATCCCCCACATACAGATAGGAAAAGCCACTTGAATAATACACGGAAATATCCTCCCAATCCAGGTTTGAAGAGTTCTGAATGAAATACCTTTGCTTTAAACTTGCATCCTCAGTATCCACCAAAAACAATTCCTCCATATTGCCGCCATCATTGTGGGTCCAAATAAAATTTGAATTATAATGAGACCGCACCAGGCCAGAAGCTTCGCTAAGAAAATCAACCTCACCCAAATCTTGTGCAGGATTGAAAAGATTGCTGAACTCTAAACTATCCTTGTCAAAACTTGCGACAAAAAAATCAGTCGTCGAACTTGGATCGTCTTCAACTTTGTCGGAACCTTTATTACAAGAGCTAAAAGCTATAAGACCACAGAATATAATAGGTAGGGATAATCGCACAAAGCGAATATAAAAATAAATAGGCCATAAAATAATCGCTTTGAATTTTTTCCCTAGCTCCGCCTGTCCTATTTTTACATAATGGCAAGCACTCAACCCATAAGGTGGTTAGACCAAACCCACGGGGACATTTCGAAATTGCATCAAAAAATCAGTGAAGGTGAACACCAACAACAAGATTTTAAGTTTAGAATTGACAGTTCAGAAAAAATCGCAAAAACTCTGGCTGCGTTTGCCAATACAGATGGAGGATGCTTGTTAATAGGAGTTAAGGACAATGGCAAAATAGCTGGTGTAGATCCTGAGGAAGAATATTATATGATTGAAGGAGCTGCAAGTTTGCACTGTAAACCAGCAATTGATTTCACAACTTTAGTTTATGAAGATGAGAATTCGAAAAAGGTTTTGGAAATAAATATTAAACCCTCGCCTTACAAACCTCATTCTTGTCTAACAGAAAGGAATCAATGGAGAGCATATATCCGACAAAAGGATGAAAATTTTGAAGCCAATAGGGTAATCTATTCCTTTATAAAAAACAAAACCTCGAAATTAAAACGCAAAAACTTCATTCAATACGGACTGGAAGAAAGAGCTCTTTTTTCCTATTTAGCAGAAAATCATAGTATTACTATTAGTAAATTTTGCAGGATTTCGAATATTTCAATTCAGGAAGGAGAGAAAATTTTGGTTTTATTTTTACAATGGGGAGTCATTGACTTTAGGGCCAGTTCCAAAGGTATTCTCTTCAAACTCAAGGATGAAGATTAAATATCTTAGAGGTATCCCAAATATTTTATTTCGTTGGATTGTTTTTTTTTAACGTAAGTGTATATTTATCATGTATTTGGCTTTTTAAATTATCTATATTGCGATAATTGATTTTAAGTCTTGAATAGGGAAAAAGGGAAAAAATTGAAAAACAGAATTGTCGCTACTTTAATTTGTTTAAGTCTGTATTCATTTAGTTTTGGTCAAACCTCCGATTCTGCTTGGAATCATTGGGATAGTCTTTATGCTGTTGGCCACAGTCTTTTATATAGCAATCCAGACTCATCGCTGAACATAGCTCGAGAATATATTGTTTGGAGCAAATCAATAGATGATGAATATGAAAGGGCCTATGCGCACGATCTTCTCGGAAGTGCATATTATTACACCAATTATCTGGACAGCAGTGTTCGACATCATCATATTGCCTACGATTATTTTCAAAGCCTTGAAGATAGCTCTGACATGGTGAGTTGCTTAATAAATCTCGGGAATGTTTATTCAGACCAGGGATATTATTTAAAGGCCATAAATTTTTACTTGACAAGTTTGGAGATTCAACGAAGCATTGGCGAGATGGACCAACAAAGCGTTGCCATTTTTGACATAGCCCGCATTTTCGATGATCAAAAAGACTATCTCAATTCAGAACACTATGCAAGGTCTGCCCTCAAAATCGCAAGGCAGGATAAAGAAAACCACATTATTGCCCCTTCTTTAAACCTATTGGCAGAAGCACTTATCCGAAAAGGGCAATTGGATTCTGCAGAATTATTGACAAGGGAATCTTATCGCATTTGTCGGCAAGAGAACTTTTTAATTGACATGGCTTCTTGTGAAAGTAATTTTGGTTTAATCGATCAAATAAAGGGTAATTTTTATGAGGCAAAAACGCACTTTCGCGAGGCGATAAGTATTACCAAAAAATACAATGATCCTTTTTCGGTTGTTTTGCAAAGTAATTTTTTGATAGACCTTTTTCTTGAAGTAGGTGAAATTGATAGCGCTCGTATATTAGGCATTGAATCTTATGGTTTAGCTAGAAACACTTCAAAATCACGATTTTTATTGATGGAAAGTACCCTCAGGCTTTCACGGATATATGAAGCTAGCGGCATTCCTGAAATGGCTTTGTCAAATCTTCAGGATTATGTAAAATATTTGGATACCATAAGAAACTTAAGTGCTAGTGAAGCCATTTTAGCTCAGAATAATTTAGAGATTGAAAAAGCCAATAGTCTCCTCTATGAGAACATTTCACTCGTAAAAAAGGCCTCAAATAACAATCGACTTTTCTTACTTATTACTCTTTCATTATTAGGTGTAGGGCTGGCATTGATTATTCTAATGGTTATTCTTAACCAAAGAAGGAAAAAATTAAACAAGGATTTGCAGGTAAAGAATGAAATAATCATTGGGAATCAAAAAGAAATTGATGATAGAAAGCAAGAGGTTATTCAAAAAAACATGGAGCTAAATGAACTTATCCATAATAAGGATAAGCTTTTGGCGATTTTGACCCATGATTTAAAACAACCCTTTAACCAACTCCATTATATGTTGGAGCTGCTTCACTTAAATGCCCTTAATGGTGAAGAAAGGGATGACATGCTTTTGGAAATGAAAATTTCACTTCAAGGAACGAGAAATACAATAGACAATCTTTTAATTTGGAGTAAGTCACAATTTGGTGGCTTTGAATGGAAACCTACTGTGGTTAATTTGAATAAACTGGCCCTTGAAATTAAAGATCAATTACGGGATCAGTTTAAAATGTCTTCGATAGAGCTCTCAACAATATTGGATAAAAATCCTGTAAATGCGTTAATAGACAAAGAGCAAATTTTAATTGCACTTCGTAATTTGCTCAACAACGCCATGAAATTTTCATTTAACGATTCCATTGTAGAAATTAAAACCTACGTGCGAAAAGATATGGCTTTTATCGAGATTATTGATCATGGAACTGGTATGACAGAAGAATTGGTTGAGAAACTGTCCGGAAATAATAAGCAAATAATGGATTTGGGAGATATTACCTCTGGAGGAACAGGAATCGGTGTTTTAATTGTAAACGAATTTATCGACAATAACAATGGCCGCTTATCCATAAAAAGTGAACTTGGAAAAGGTAGCTCCTTTGCCATTGGATTCCCTGAAAACAATTAAATCTACTTAATCTCTTTTAAATTCATTTTTTGGGCTTCAAACTCAAAAGCCTGATCATAAATGACTTATTTTAATTGATTCTAATTCCCAAATAGGGAATTAAATTCCACAAATAAGCACTTTTGGGAAGAATTACATTTTTGGCATAGTGTCGAAAAAGTTAGCAATTATGGAGGTTAATTCACTTCTACCAAACATTAATATCACATCTAAAGAACTGATAAACAGAAACTTACAAGCAAAGAACAAATATTTTGAATTAACAGGTAATTCTTATGGCTAGCGCCCAAATTCATTGTTGGCAAGATGGTTGAAAACTACAAGGGTGTAGAGTTTTATGAAATATTATATTTTTCGGTAATTGCACTATACTTTAAATAAGGCCAATTACCTTTTTTTTAACAATTAATCCTTCAGAAATGAAAAAATTAAATTTACTAATGACCGCCGGATTTATGGCGATTGCGTCCATGACTTTTGCTCAAGATGCACTTACAGACAATCACACAGTTACAGTTGGTGTACCTGAGGTTGCTATTTTGGATATTGAACCATCCGCTGGAAATAATATTTCCTTAACATTTACGGCTCCAACAGAAGCGGGTGCTGCTTTAGTTGCTCCTGCTGTAAACAGTACTTTATGGTTGAATTATTCTTCAATTGTAGCCAACTCTGGTGTGAAGAGAACAATTACGGCTGAAATTGGTGCTGCTATTTCTGGTATCGATTTGAAAGTTACTGCTGGTGCTCCTGCAAACGGTGTAGGTGATGTTGGTACTGCTGGTGCTCAAATTACTTTAAGCACAACTGCTCAAACTGTTCTAACTGCAATCGGTTCTTGCTATACTACAGATGGAGTAAATAATGGTTCTAACCTTACGTATGAAGTAGCACTTCCTGCTTCAACAACTAACTACAACACCATTTTTATTAGTTCTACAGCAGTTACTGTAACTTATACTATTACAGACGACGTTTAAGAATTAATCTTCTTTTTCAAAAACATAAAAACCCTATTTACCTAGGGTTTTTATGTTTCTAAAACTCTCAACCAAAAACAATTATGAAAAAGTTTAATTACACCATATTAATCCTTCTTTTAGTTAGTAGTTTCAATTTTGCATTTGCTGGAATTGTTGTTGTTAATGGGCTAAGTCACAATCACGACTTACAAAAAGGGGAAATGGACAAAGGAGTTCTTATTGTAAGAAACAATGGCTCCATTCCAGAGAATATAGTTATTTACCAAAAGGATTTTCTTTTTAATCATAAAGGCGAAAGTTTTTATGAAGAAATGGGATCAACACCTAGGTCTAATGCCAATTGGATGATTATTAATCCAATTTCTTTTATTATCCAACCTCAAGAAGAGGTAGAAGTTGTGTATGAAATTAGAATTCCAGATAGCGATACCTTAAGGGGGACCTACTGGAGTACAATAATGGTAGAACCTGCAGTGGAAGTTGATACTTCAACCGAGGAACTATCTGTAAGTATTAGAACTGTATTGAGATATGCCGTTCAAATTGTTGCAAACATTAGCAGTGACAATGAAGTATTAAATTCCAATTTGAATTTTTTAGAAGTCCAACTAAATACGGATGGTAATAACCCAAGAATGTTAGTGGATGTAGAAAATACTGGGGAAATAATGCTAAGAACCCAAATGGGGATTCATATTTTTTATCCAGATGGAACTTCCATGGGTATCTTTAAATCACGAAGAAGTAGAACTTATCCAGGTACGTCCAAAAGGTATGTTATTGAATTACCAAAGCTTGAAAAAGGAGAATACACTTCCACCCTGGTTGCCGATTCGGATAATGATGAGATACTTGGTGTAGAAGTCCCATTCATAATTAATTAATGACGAAAAGCTTTAAAATATTATTTATTGCATTGCTCGTTTTAAAAACGGGATTTTCGTCTGCTCAAAAAATACGAGTAAATTGGGCAGATCGTCCACAAAAAGTTATTTCATCTGGAAGTACTAACACAGCTTCCATTATTGTTCAAAACCTTAGTACAGATACCATTTCGGTAAAAACAAAAATTGACCTTCCAGAAAGTTGGTTTGTTTTTTCTACAGGGACCAGTGTCAAGAATATTGCTCCTACTAAATCTAGGGTTTTCTTAATCACCTATCGCGCACCAAATTCTACCCTTGCCCATACCTACCCATTTAATATTTCGGTAGTAAATGAAAAGGATAGTATTTTGAAAAACTTTAGCCAAAAGGTGAAAATTAAAAAAGGCTTTAAAGTAGAAATACAGAGTGTTACGGAACAAAAAATGATGACTTCTGGGGAGGAGTTTTCTTCAGATTATGAAGTCATTAACAATTCGAATGTTGCACTAGATTTAAAATTAAAATCTAAAAACGCCAAAATACAAGGTACCGATACGCTAAGCTTAAAACCCGGAGAATCAAGGAAAGTAAGGATGATTATGAAAAGCCCTATTTCCTATCAAGGGGTGAAAAATCATACTTATGGGTTGATTGCCGAATCAAATCAGTTTGATACCAATACAGTAAGTTTTCAAAATGTTGAGGTTTACCCAAATCAAAAATATCTTGATGATCCTTATAAAAGGTTTCCGGTTGAAGTTTCTTTAAATTATTTGGGAAGAGAGGCCTCCAGCCAGGTTAACCAAGCCTTGCAAGCAGAAATTTTTGCCAAAGGTTCTTTGCTAGATAGTGTTAACGATAAATTGGAATTTAGAATGAGAGGGCCGGATAGAGCCCAATATGCCTTGTTTGGAAATTTCGAAGAGTATTATGCAAAATATCAGCATCCTAAATTTAATATTTGGGTTGGGGATCAACCTCTTACGGTTACAGAATTAACTGAAAGTGGAAGATATGTTCGAGGAATATCCAGCAGTTACCGAGCAAAAAATGTGGAATACACAGGTTTCTACGGAAAGATTAGATTCTTCCCCCAGGTGAAAAGCGAATATGGAGGAAAAGTAGAATACCAAGCTTCAAATAAATTTAGAATCGGAACAGCAACATTGATAAAAGAGTACAATGCCCCTGATTCCTCTGCAATTATTCCAACAATTTATTCAAAATACATTTCACAAAAACTTCGCGTAAACTCCGAACTATCTTATGGATTAAATGGAGATAAAGAAGGGTATGCATTCAAAGTTTCTGCTTCAACGAGCATAAAAAAGTTTCGAGGAAATGCTAGTCTTTTAATGGCAGACCGATTTTACCCCGGTTTTTTTACCAATTCTCAAGTTGCGTCCCTAAACCTTAACTACAGATTTAATAAACTAAGCATTGGTATAAATTCAAATTATAGAAACAGTAATCCGCAGTTGGATACATTTTTTGTAGCCGCTCCATTTTCTTACAATGCATTATTTAATGTTTCTTATCGAATAAATTCCTATTCCAATTTAACTCTGAGGACAGGGCAAACAAGAAGACTTGATAGATTGGAAAGAAGATTTGACTATGCAGAATTTGTAAACCGACTTACCTATGAGCAAGATTTTGAATTATGGAATTATTCTGTATTTGGAGAATATGGAAGAACAAATAATTTCCTTTTTGATAATGAAAATGATCTCGCCTCCAACTTTACGGCAGGTGCTAGTGGTAGTTTTAGTTTATATTCTATTTTTAGAATAAGTCTTTCAGGAATTTATCAAAATACAAATAGATACAATATTGACCGTGAAAATATTTTTATTTCATCCACTAGAATTTTTTGGCAACATGGATATAATTCTCGACTTTCCATAGGTTATCGCAATAGATTTGATCAAGAAGATTATTTTCAAACCCAAGATCAATTTGAATTTTTAGCTGACCAAAATTTTAATAAAAGTCATAAAGTATCCTTGTCCATTAGATATGCCAAACCTAGAGGATCTTCTTCCAATTTTAGTGTTTTTGGTTCCGCTCGCTACACCTATACCTTTGATTTACCAGTAAGCAAAAAGAGAAATCAAGGAAAGCTAAATGGCTTTGTTTTTAATCAAGACAGTACAAGATTAGATGAAGTTAGATTCAGAATAAACGGCACCAAAGCATTATCGGATGAAAATGGTTCTTTTGTTTTTTCAAAATTAGCTGTGGGAACCTATTACCTTACTCTTGAACGTGCAAGTTTGGGTGTTAATCAAATTAGTTCTGTTGCCATGCCCATGAAGGTGCGAGTTACCGAACAAGACCCCTTCCCTACTGTTAATGTAAAAATTGTTGAAGCTGGAAATATTACTGGAAACATTAAATACCCAAGAATAAGTAATTCATTGGTTGAAAAATCAAGTGAAAAAATAAGACCTGTTTATATTGAAATAAACAATGGATCTGAAAGAAAAATACAACAGTGTGATAGCCTGGGTAATTTCTCCTTTCGATATTTACGTCCAGGTAAATGGAAAGTTCGTTTAATTGAATCTACCCTTGACGATAACTTTATTTATACCAAAACGAAGATTGACGTTGATGTTGAATCAGGAGAAACCAAAAAACTACAATTTAAAGCAAGAAGAAAACAAAAGCAATTGAGAATGATCAGTCCGCCAATTAAGCTTACTGCCACGATCAATTCTAAAAGCAGCGGAGGAACAAAATAACTTGTTCTACTGGGAATTTTTACACAATCATGAAAAAGAAAAAACTCTATTCACTATTATTAATATTTAGTTGCTTTTTGGCGCTAGCCCAACCTGGAAACCCAACATTTGGTTTAAGGGGAAGCACATTATTTGATCTTGATATCCGACCCATTTCTGTAATGGACCTTGAAGTTAGTGCAGGGTCACCTAATTTAACCTTTAACCTTTCGGCCTCCTCAGAAGCAGGTTTGGTTTTTAATTCAAATCCTGTTGCTACCTCAAATACTATTTGGTTAAATTACTCTTGTGCCAACCCAGTTGTAGGAAGCAGACATATAGATATATCCATTTCAGCAGGCACCATGGCAGATGGTTTTGAATTAAGGTTGGACGTAGGAACAGCGAGTGGCGGCGGGGGTGGCACCAAAGGGATTCCAAATCCCTCAACAGTTGTAGTTAGTGGAGTAGCTCAAAATGTTGTAACAGGTATTCAAAGCGCTTTTACAGGAAATGGTGCCTTATCTGGCCATCAACTCACTTTTAGTTTATTTTATTTAACAGCAGACTTTGACCAAATCAGTCATACCGGTAGTAATGTAATTACATTAAGCTACACCTTAGTAGACGATTAAATAGCTAGAAATGAAAACATTAACAAAACTTATTACCTTATTTTTCTTGCTAGTTGGATTTTATTCCAATGCCCAAGTAATAAGATCCCAAACAGATAAATGGGAAAATGATTTGGATGGAAACAATTTAACAACACCGAATGAGGCAGGTACAGATTTAGAATCCAGCATTGAAACTACCTCAAATTACAATTTAGTAGATGTTGCAGGAATTTCACCAACCACGGGGTGGAAAATTACGGTTTCAAAAGAAGATATTAATTGGAATGCACTTTTACTTCCCTCCATTCAAAGAACAGGGATAGGAACAAAATGCGCTCCTTGTGCAGGGGTTAACATTGGAACTTCTACCATTGGTTACACTCAAATAACGGATGCCGAACAAGACTTTATTTTTGGAGAAGGAAATGTTAGTGATATCCCCTTACAATATAAAATTGATGGTATTTCCTTAGCTGTTCCTGCTGCTAGATACCAAACGGTGATTGTTTTTACACTTTATGGGGATCCATAATTAGCACTTTAAATAAAATAGAGAAATAACAATTGCAAGTAAGGTTTTAGAATTGAAAAAACTAAACACATATCTATTCTTTCTTTTTGTTCTTCAGGCAAACGCACAGTCGCCAGGAGGGGTTTCTGCAAACCATATTTTCTGGCTAAAAGGAGATGCCGGTGTAAGTCCTTCAACCAACGGTTCAACAATTACCAGTTGGGATGATCAGGTAAATTCCAATGATGCCACACCGAGCGGAACAGCTCCAAGTTATTTTAGCAATTTACTTAACTATAATCCAGGAATTGAATTTTCAGCAACCAGTGGAGGTTTAACCATCGGCAACGACGCAGGGATTAATTTAGCCACCAATTCGGAAAAATCTTATTCCATTGCATTTACAACTGGTTCAGATATTAACACCAGGCAGCTTATTTTTGAGGAAGGCGGAGGAACACATGGTTTAAATATCTATATTTTGGGCGGTGAGCTATATACTAACCTTTGGGTGAGTAGTGCAGATAATGCAAATTCAACCGCAATTGTCGCCAATACCTCTTATACACTTACCTTTGTTTATAATGGTTCTTCAACAAGATGGGATAGCTATTTAAATGGAACCTTGATGTTTAGCGATGTCACTGCTCCTGCTAGCCTACCTGGGCATTCTGGTTCAATAGGGCTCGGTGTTATTGTTTCTGTCACCCAATATGATCCAGGCGGTGATATTAGTTCTGGAGACCCTTTCGCTGGGCGAATAAGTGAGTTTGCTTACTATAATGCTGTTGCTTTTAGCACAACGAATAGGGAGCGTATTGAGTCCTACCTTGGTATTAAATATGGAATCAGTCAAGGTCATGATTATGAAAGTTCTAGTGGGGCTACCATTTGGGATCAGACTACAAACTCTGGGTATAATTCTGGGATTGCTGGAATCGGGAGAGATAACACTAATTCGGATATTAATCAAAAACAATCCAAATCGGCAGCAAGCAATTCTTTAATGAGGGTTGGTTTAGGCTCCCTTTTTGCCGATAATGCTTCGAATACAAATACCTTTTCAGCGAATAATGATTTTTTAGTTTGGGGAAACAATGGAGGCGCACCTACTTTTACTGGAACAGGTGGCCCACCAGGAGAGTTAATATTGGATCGGGTTTGGAAAATTCAAGAAACAGGCACTGTAGGTACAGTTTTGTTGCAATTTCCTGCAAGTAACAGCAGTGAAACTACAAAATTGTCATTCGCAGGAGCGATTAATCTTTTGGTGGATGCTGATGGAGACTTTTCTGCTGGGTCCACTTCAAGCGCCCTAACACTTAATGGTGACAATTGGGAAATATCCATAGATTTAAGTTCAGGTGATTATATTTCTCTTTCTGTACCAGGTGCTGCTCTTAGTGCAACAGTAAATGGAAATGAAACTGGTCCTGTGAATATGGAATTTGTAGTTACCCTTCCAAGTGTAAACTCAACAGGATCAAGTATTACCTTCGATTTTGATGATGCGGGGACCGGAACAGCAAGCAGTGGCTTAGATTATACCGCAATACCAGCAGCTCAAAAAATCACCGTCCTAAATGGTCAACAATCTGGTAGCTTAACTGTAGTTGTTTTAGATGATTCATTTGAGGAAAATCTTGAAACATTTACCGCAGAAATAAGTAATCCGTCCAATCCAGCTTTTACAATTGGAGCATCCTCCACTACTGCAACGATTACCGACAATGATAATGCCGTTCCTGGTGGTTTAAGT
Source organism: uncultured Cryomorphaceae bacterium (assembly GCA_937129395.1). GTDB lineage: Bacteria > Bacteroidota > Bacteroidia > Flavobacteriales > Schleiferiaceae > CAKZNE01. The sequence goes on from CAKZNE010000120.1 coordinate 23,229, forward strand.
ACCAACCTTGTATTTTGGTTTAAAGCCAATAGAGGATCTTCTTCCGAAACAAATGGTTCTAATGTTTCAAGCTGGTCAGATCAAAGTGGGGCGTCGAGAACAGCTACTCAAGTGGTGGCCTTCCCTACTTACCAATCCGTTTTATCCAATTTTAATCCGTCTTGGGATTTTACTGGTTCAAGTGGGGGTATGACTATGGATGATGATGTGTTGATAAATACCGAAGGAAGCAATTACGCTGCAAAGTCCTATACTGTGGCCTTTAGACTAGGATCTGATGTTACCACTCGCCAATTAATCTATGAACAAGGTGGGGGTTCTAATGGTCTTAATTTATATGTTGTTGGCGGAGATCTTTTGGCCAACTGGTGGGCAGGGAATACAGACTACACGGGTTCCGTAGGAATTAGTGCAAATGAAGACTGTATTGCTACTTTTATTTATGATGGAAGCAATACACAATTCCAGCTTTTTTTAAATGGAGCTTTGGTTTCCACAGTCGGAAGTATGCCTACTACTTTACCAACTCACTCTGGCGATATTGGAATTGGAATTATTGATAATACCACTCAGTATTTTCCTACAACCGATGTATCAGGTGGCGAAAGTTTTGGCGGTTATTTCCATGAAATAATTTATCTTCTTCGTGGTCATTGTTTGCCATAAAGGAATCATCATTATCATCTAAAGCACTAGAAACACCTACCTCATTGCTTAGAGTATCTACTAAATCTGTATATGCCTCACGAAAAGTATCCATAAAACTATATTCTAAGTAATCAGGTACAAGCATTCTAAATAGTTCTGCTTTCCCAAGATATTGACCTCTAATTGAGGCAATATATCGAGATTGATCCTCTAATGGTTTATCATAAAAAGATTCATTTTCTATCGATTTTAAAAGCTCTTCGAGCGGTTCTACATAAGAACTACAATCATTACTTTGTTCTCGATGAGCCTTAATTAATTGTTTTGTGACAGTAACGAAAATATCCATTACTTGCTTCAATTCTAAAGTTCTATTATCTCTCTTCATTATTTAAAAAAGATTTGTAAAAATGATAAAACTTATCGCTAAAATCAGGACTTAAAAAACCATACTCAACTAGCTCGCGCTCTTGTTCTCCTTTACCAAAAACGGAAGCGTATAAGTGAATGATGAAATTTCTACGACTTTTGTTATCCATTTTACATAGATCTTCATATGTATATTTATAATCGGGAAAGCAACTTTTTTTTGCCTCAATTAATTGTTTTAACATTCCTTCAAATTTTATTTGGCTCATCGTACTAAAATTGTGGTAAGATTATTTCTTCTACATCCCAATTGATTTGATCAACTACATCATCTTCTAACCAGATTTGAGTAGCTCCTCCTTTAAAGCGTCCATTCATAGGTGCAACATGTCCTAGATACACATACTCACCTGCTGGGATTTTTACTTCAATATATCTATCATAAGCCTGACCTGCATCTTCAACAAAAGTTTTACCGTTAACCCCTAGAGCATAGTCGACTTCTACTTGAGAACGATGCAATGGTTTTTCATACATCACAAAATTGCTAGCTTTTCTCCCACCTGAAGGAAAAACTCTGTATACGGTAATATTATTTATAAAGCAGAGCAGTATGTTGGTTTTGGGCAACTTACATGGTATAAAGACGTTGGTATCCGCCACAGCATACTAGCTGGTGCAGCTTACCGCTATACCTACTATGATGATAATACATCAGCTACAGCAGAA
>CAKZNE010000121.1 GCA_937129395.1 uncultured Cryomorphaceae bacterium
GCCTGAGGCTTACAGTCCTGAAAAGATTTACACAACGCTAGACGCGAGGACGAAAGATTTCCTCGCAAACTCAACCAAAGGCATTCAAGTTGAATCACGCTCAGGCGAGTCAATTGTAAAACTTTCCCAAATTTTTAAGTGGTACCAAGAAGATTTTGCTGAAGATCATAAGGGCCTGATTGAATATGCTAATAAGTACAGAAAAAACAAAATTGCAACTGATTCCAAGCTGTCCTTTTACGATTACGATTGGACTTTAAATAATGGGAATTCACCAAATGTGCTAAAAGTAAGTCCTCCTTCAGTGATAGAATTTAAACCGAAAACTGAAAAGGTGAAAATGGAGAACAAGGATATTATTGATGCGCGCCAAATTGGCCCAAACAATTTACAAACCTTTACACCTGGAACATTATTGAGAAAAGGACAGTCCGATTTTACAATGTTTAATACTATTTATACAGAATCTAAATCGAACTGGAAGGGTGATGATTTTGATGGTTTTAGGACAACTTTTGCAACTTCGCAACTGCAATGGACTCATGGGGTAAGCAAAAACAATAGAGTAAATGTTGGTGTTGATGTCTTTTTAAAAGGATCGGGAAAAACCGGCAGTACCGACAGTTACTCTGCTATTAATCGCGCCTTTTTATTTAGCAATACAGATTCTACTCGATTTGGGATAGGAGCTATCGGTGCTCGAATAAAAGTATCACCTATTAAGGGTGTGAATAATTTTGCTATTCAAAGTTCATTGATCGTTAGTCCTGTGCAAAACCCTGAGGGTTTTAGACCAAATTCTACCGATCGATATTGGATAGAATGGGATCGTTTTATCTGGTGGAACCAATTTTTTTATGACAAAACCTTTGGGTACAATGATCAATTTCAAGTATTTGCCGAGGCCGATCTTTTATTTCGTTTTAAAAGAAGAAGCTACCAATCCAGTCTTTTGGATATACCCACCAATTTGTTTTTGAGCTATTTTCCTACTAAAAAAATTACGGTTTACGCTATGTCCCAATATGTCCCACGCTTTGTTTTCGATACTGAAATTCAAAGCACAGTGAATGGAAGTCAAGTTCCGGAGACTAGCGACTGGGTTATTGCAGCAGATTATGCAGCCTCGGGTCTAGGGATGAAATATCAACTAAGTTCTCAACTAAATGTGGAGTTTCTTTACTCTAAATTTTGGTTTGCCACAAATGCAGGACTTGGAGAAACCTTTAATATTGGTATTAAATACTTAACGAAGTAGGGTTTTTAAATGCAGTGATTTCAATAATGACTAATGCTTTTATAGTCTTTATATTTGCGGCTATTTCATTTTTAAAAATCCTCCTATTGAAATTAAAACCCATCTCATTCTTAACAAATTGTCTCCTTATTTTTGGTTTGATGATTATGGTTTCTTGCAGCACGGACGGGGACGATAACGGCGGAGCCCAATATTCCAATTTAGCACAATACGCGGCCCTTTCATCCCATTTAGATTCTGGAAATGTAATTGCCTGTTCAGCAAGTGCAAAGGAGGACAGCAACTTGGTTTACACCTTTTTCTACCCACGAACCAGCAACTACGATTTTAAATATTTTGTAACGGATTCCGTGCCAAACGATGAAAAGGATTTGAGTTTATACAAGCCCGAAAACTTAGTCTTGGAAAATGTTTTTCAAGGTTATCTAAAACGATTTGTTCATCCAAACCCAAATGCAAAGTGGAGCATTGTTACTTTTTTAAATTCACAAACTTATTCCCAATCCAACCCCATTCAGTTTAAGCATTTAGGAAAGGCAACGGAATGGACGGATCAAGTTCAAATGGATTTAAGCGATAAATTAAAACCCAAGTTTAGTTGGGACGATGGACGAATTAAAGAAAACGCCATTTATTTCCAAGTGATAAGTGACGATGAAGGAAATTTACTTTCAGGGACATATACTACCGATAAACATTTCACCTATCAAGATTCTAGCAATGTGGTTTTTGATATTAACCGAACTTGGCCATCGGATTTAATTGCTGGCGAGGATTATAATTTTACTTTAATGGCGGTAAGTTTAGATAATTGGGTGAATTTGGTTATTCAGAAAAGCTTCAGTATCCCGGATTAATGGCAGCATTAAAAACCCTCCTTTACCTTGGTCTTATTCTCCTGCCTTTTCACAGTATTGCTCAGGATAAATCGCAAAACCCAGAAGTTTTAAGCCTTGAAATAAAGGGACTTAAAAAAACCAAACTCTCTTTTATTAAAGATATCATCTTGGCAGACACCATGAAAAATCTGGATAGCACAGCCTTTCAAGCGGATATTCAGCGGATTATAAATTTACCTTCCATTGCTCATGCGTATTTTCAAGTTTTTCTTTCTTACGAAAATCAATACCGGGTTTATTATTATGTAGAGGAAGCTTTTACCCTAATTCCTGGTGTAAATTTATGGACAAGAGGAGATCAACTTTGGGTTTGGGGTCAGCTAAGTGAATACAATTTATTTGGACGAAATATGCTTTTGGATGTTTTTTATCAAAACAATGGAAAACACTCCTACGGGCTCAATTTCAGCGCGCCTTATCTATTTGGATCCAAATGGGGAACGTCCCTAAGTTTTAAAGATCTCACCTCCGATGAACCGGTTTATTTTGCTGAAGGCAGTGCCGTTTACGAATACAAAAACAGGTCTTTGGAAGGAGTTGTTTTTTATGAATTGGACTTTAAAAACATACTTCGGTCCGGCGGATCATTTTTTAGGGAAGAATACACTTATGTAAGTGGTGGCGAAAATGTAGTCTACAAACCTTCTTCCTTTCTAATCAATAAATGGCTTCTTAAATTCAATTACGAGCACTACGATATTTTATATTATTACCATTATTTATCGGGGCTCCGAAATAATTTCAACTTCCAAACTGTGCTTCCCGCAGATGGCAGTAATCCTCCCTTCCATATTTTTTGGGACGATCTGAGGTATTATAAAAGGATTTCCTCAAAAGGAAATTTTGCAGCTCGTTTTCAAGTTGGCTTGTCTACTAACAACAATAGCCCTTTTTCTCCTTTTGTAATTGATAATCATACAAATGTAAGAGGAGTTGGCGACCGAATAGAAAGAGGAACAGGAGTGATTTTTGCCAATACAGAATACCGCCATAGTTTTTATGAAAACACTTGGGCTGCCGTTCAAGGAGTTGGATTTATCGACGCTAGTTCTTGGAGAACCCCTGGGGGAGAATTCACAGATTTCACCAAATCGGAGTTGATTTATGTCCACACCGGAATTGGCGCTCGGTTTATACTAAAAAAAGTATTCAATGCTGTGTTGCGAATAGATTATGGCCATGGTTTAAATAACCCCCGAAACGGACTGGTAATAGGTTTAGGGCAATATTTCTAAGCTTCGTTTAAAGCCCAATTGTATTTCAAATAGGTAATTTTAGCCGTTTTGGAAATTTTAGTTTTCGAGTATTTATTCAAGTAGTCAATCACCGATTCCCCATCGGTAAAATCAGATTTAAACCAATCGAATAATTGGGATATTTCAATCTTATCCTTGCTTATTTTATTTCGAAGTGGATCGTTTACAAAATTGCGAAAAGCGAGCTCTAACAAGCTGTTTACATTGGCTTCGGTAAAGGCTTTATTTAAAATTGGAGGGCATGAATAGGAAGCGCAATTAATTCCAGCATGGATTCGCGGATCTTTAAACTTTGGTCTTAATATCTCATGTTCAATGGCATTTAAAGTATACACCTCGCCTCCAACTTTGGCATAAGGAATATCCCAAGCACCTTTTTCTTTTAGTTTGATGTCCATTATGCTTTTTAGCGGATAATGGTCTAAAATCATCTTTAGAGTATAGGCATTATAAGCGTTCATCCAAAAGGCCTTGCGCTTGTTTTCCGACCATCCTTTTATATCCGAAGAATTAAGAAATGTCAGGTATTTATCCAGTTTTGCTTCCTCTTTTTGAAGGCCTTTATAATCCACCCAGCCACTATTATTTACATGTTTGGAAAGAAGCTCATTTAATATAGAAGATTGGGCCGAAAGGGAAAAACTAAAAATTAAAAGAAGGCTGCATCCTATTATTTTTTTCATGATATGGTGGTTTCAATTAGTCGAATTAAAAATCAAAACAAAGAAAAACAAGTGCAAGGAAGCCCAATGTTTTACAGTTGACATTTTTAGAATATCCAAGGTAGTTTATTTGTGGAGTGAAAAAAATAAGCCTTTCAATAAATGTGAAATTGAAAATGCCATTGGTCTTTTTAAGCGCTGCAATTTTTCTAAACTCCTGCATCGGAGATGATATTATTGCAGACGAAATTGAGCCTGTAGTACGAATTACAAACCCAATCGATTCCCTCGCACTTAACAGCACCTATATTTTTAAAGCTTCGGCTTTTGATAATACAGGTTTAATCCAGCAAAATCCAAATATTAGTTGGACTAGCTCGGATAATTCAATTTTAGAAATTGATGGCACAAGCGGTCTTGCTTCGGCTAAAAAATTGGGGGCTGTTAGGGTTCTAGTTAATTGGATGGAATCTGGGGAAACACTCAGCGATGAAAATATATTATCGGTTGGAATGACTACTGTTCAGCAAACTCAAAAACGTGAAGGAAGCTTAATAACTTCAAGTTCTTATCAGTTGGAAGGGGATTTTAACCTAAGTATGGAAACAGGGAAATTGGTTTTAAATCTTGAATCCAATTACAAGGCTTCCTCAAATTTACCAGGCCTTTTTGTTTATCTAACTAATAATCCCACAACTACTGCTGGGGCTTATGAAATAGGACCCGCTACTTCATTTAGCGGAGCGCATTCTTACAGTCTTCCTGCTTCGGTTGGATTAAACGATTACCAGTATCTCTTGTATTTCTGTAAACCCTTTAATGTAAAAGTTGGCGATGGAAAATTCACAGATTAAGATTTTAATTTCAAGAGTTGTCTACACTCTGCTCTTCTTGCTATTATTTTCCTTTTCGGGAATTGCAGGCGGTGGTTGGACGGCTAAAAAAGGGGAAGCTTATTATAAATTATCTCAATGGTGGATCGTTTCCGACCAACATTTTACCGATGCTGGTTTGATTGATCCAAATGTGACCAGCGGAATTTTCAACACCAGTTTTTATGGGGAATATGGAATCTCAAATCGCTTTACGGGCATTGCCTATGTTCCATTTTTTAGTAGGGCAACCATGAATAACCAGCTTTCTGAAACTACAGGAAATATCATTTCGGAAGGAGATGCGATTAATTCATTTGGCGATACCGATTTAGGAATAAAATATGGGATTTTAAAAAATAAAAGAGTAGCTCTTGCCGCAAGTCTAACTTTTGGTTTGCCCCTTGGAAATTCGGCAGGAGGAAAAGAAGGCAACCTTCAAACAGGAGATGGAGAATTCAACCAAATTTTAAAGCTAGACGCTGGACTTCCTTTTTCGGTGGGTAATATTCCGGCTTATGCCAATGTCTACTCTGGCTTTAATAACAGAAGCAATGGTTTTTCTGATGAATACCGCTACGGTGCCGAATTTGGGTTGGGATTAAAGGATAAAAAACTGTGGTTAATCGCTCGAATAACTGGAGTAGAATCATTGAGAAATGGGACTTTGGGAACTGATATAAACAGCACCAGTGTTTTTGCAAATAACAGCGAGTTTACAAGTTATTCGGTAGAAGCGGCTTATTATATTAATACTAAACTTGGTGTTTCCGCTTCTTTCGCATCCGCTTTTAGGGGAGAAATAATTTTTGCCTCACCCTCTTATTCGGTGGGCATATTTTTAGATATTAAAAAGTAGGTTTGGTTGTTTAAAAAAGGGGCTGGCGCAAACACCAGCCCTTTTTTTTAGTTCAATTTCACTTCCGATTCATAACCTAAAACACTCACCCGCGCAGCACCCGAATTTCCTTCGCTGCCCTTTCTTTTTAATTCTAAGGTATTAGTTTCACCCTGCTTCGAGCTATTGATTAAATTATAATCAGCAGAATTGTACTCCACACCACCATAGGTTATTTTGGATTGAAAAGTAAAAGCTTTGGCGGGCAATTGAAGCTGGATATCCATGTATTTTCCATCCATACTTATTTGCCTAAAATCTGGACTTATTGCCGCTATATTAACATCTGTTTCAAAACCTCTTATCTCGCAAGAAATTCCCAGTTTCTCTACATTCACTTTTCCGTACTTGCCATCAATTTTTAATCGTTCAACTGATTTTACGGTAAGTTTATCTTCAAAGGTTTGTGAAAAAAGAAGGTCAGTAACCTGGCCAATTTGGTAGTCGCTGTATTTAGAACTTGATGATTTCAGCTGATCTGCTTTTCCTATTTGTGCATCCACTTCGTAGGATTCGGCCAGGTTTAATAACCGGCCTTCGGCTATCATTAAATCACCATATTTCATATTGGATTTGAGTTCGTCAATTTTTCCAATTTTCACCTTATCTTCAAAGGATAATAGTTTAATTCTGGTGGCTTTATCTATACTTAGTTTAGAATATTTTGAATTGATTTCCAGCTCCCTAGCCTTCAATAATTCCAATTCCCCTTCAAACAAACTGATTTTTCCATCCGTCATAGTTTTCAGCGCCACTTCTCCATACTTCATCGAAATTCTGGCTCTTCCAAGATTTTCGGCACTAAATTTTGAGGAATGAAAATCGAAAACCGACTCTCCCATAAGATCACCAACAATATGCACATTACCGTAGGAGACTTTTAGGTTCATCCTTGTCTTTACAGGAGTAATAATCTCGTATTTAACCTGATATTTTTTAAGCTTAATTTTATCGCCATTGCTTAATTCCACCTTTACCCTATCTCCAGTATTAATTCGTAAAAAAGGCTTGATTTCAAAATCTGCTCTTTTGTTTATCTGTATGGCATTGCTAAGATCCATTTCATTTTCGCTGGATTTAGGAAGAAATTTTAGGTCTGCAAAAAGTGCATCAATATCTTTTTCATCCTCCGCTTCTACACGAAGAGTTGCGATAACTTTTACTTCATTTTTATCCCAAGTTGTAATTATTACATCCGAATGGGCTCTTAAATTTAATTGGCCTCCATCCTCAAATTTCTCACTGTGAGTAAAGCTTTTGGATTTCTCTACATCCTTTGCCCATCCGTAAGCATTTACAAAAAATAGGGCTATAGCCAGAAGGCATACATTCTTAAATTTCAATATTTCCACTTTCATGTCTTTCTTTTTTAGTTCGTTCTAGTTCTTTTAAAATTCGCTCCAGCAATCTGCTTTTCTTTTCGTAGAAGTCAATAATCGTATTGATAAAACGATCGTCCATAACAGGAGGAAGGTTTTTTTGATATTCTTTTTGAATCTTATCCAAAGCTTCAAGCTCATCCAATAAAAATTGAAGGTTTTCTGCTGAAGATGTATCCGATTCTATTTTAGTCCACTTTTGCTCAATTTCTTGTTTGTAATCCTTTTCAATGGCCTCCCATTCGGGACCTAAATCCGCCAAACTAAAAAGTTTGGAATTTACTGGATCTATGTTTTTGGAAGATTCCATTAAAAGGTAGGTGCCTAAGGCAAAAAGAGGGACTAAAATTGCTGCCCAAGAAAGTGCTTGTCGACCGTAATTGCTTTTCTTTTTTCTTTTGTTCTGGATGCCTTCCCAAATCAAATCGTCATTTGCTTGGTCTATATCCAAATCCAATTTTCTCGACTTTATAAAATCTTCAAACTTATCCTCTTTCATAGTGCATCATTAATTTGGATTTCAAAATTTGCTTGGCCCTTCTGTACTGCGATTTAGAGGTAGATTCCGATATTCCCAATTCCTTGGCAATTTCAGAATGACTGTAATCCTCCAATAAATAAAGGCTAAAAACAATACGGCTACCCTCCGGCAAAGCCTTGATTTCTCTTTGAATCGTTTCCATGCTGATATCGTCGTAAATGATATCCTCATCCATTTCTGGAATTTCTTCCAGCTCCGTAAATTGAACTTTTTTTGCTCTTAATTGCTCAAGTGATTTGTTAAGAGCAATCCGTCTCAACCAAGAACTTAAGGCCATAGAAGAACCCAGTTGATCCATTTTTCGAAAAGCTTGAACAAAAGTTTCTTGCAAAACATCTTCGGCATCCATGCTATTCCCCAACATGCGCAATATTAGGTTGTACAGCGATTTGGAGTACATTTTATAAAGACGAAACTGAGCGCTTTCATCCCCTTTTTTGCACTTCCTTAGAAGTTCCTCATGTAAATCTTTGGGCTTTGTCAATACCTGATTTTTGATGTCTTACAATTATAAAGATGCAAGCTTTTGGAAAAAGTTGGAATTATACCTGAAATCTTTTTTTAAATCTAAACAGATCCTTTAAAAAACTGGGCTTCGCTTTAAAAATTATATTTTCGTGCTCTAGCCAAATACAAATGTCCCTTAAGTATTATCAAATATTAGGTGTTGCCCAAAACGCCAGCCTTGGAGCCATTAAAAAAGCCTATCGTTCTAAGGCTAAACTCCTACATCCAGATGTAAACAAAGCTGCGAATGCCCATGACCAATTTGTTTTGCTCAATGAGGCTTATGATTATTTGGAAAACCTAAAAACAGGTAAAAGTTATAAGAACTCCAAATCTCAAAGAAAAACAAGTACACGAAAAAGTAATACGAAACGAAAAGCGCAAACCTATGCTACTGAAGAAGAGTGGCAAGCGGCACAAAGGCATAAAGCACGGAAAAGAGCCCAAGCTTATGCCAAAATGAAGTTTAAAGATTACCAAAAAACGGATGCCTATAAAACAACCGACGCATTTAATCTTTTGGTGGGAATTCTACTGGACATCATAATTATTTTAATAGGAATTTCCCTGGTTAGCTTTTGTATATATAGCCTTGGTGCAATTGGCGGATTTATGGTTGGTTTGGTTTTTATCGGCAGTACAGGAATCCATAGAAAATCTACTTACACTAAAATTTACTACGATTTTAAAAAGGCAGAAGCGGCTCGAGAATTACTTTCAGAAACAAAAATACCGCTCATCATTGGACTTGCATTTTTAAACATCGTTTTAATGTGGATGGTTACTTTGCAAACCTTCTGGATATTTTCCCATTTATTTTTCTTCTATATCCTAGTAGCCAATTTAGTAGTCCTATTCTTTTGGCCCACTGAAAAGCCAGAAAAACAGGGTGAAGCCCTTTGGATGGTTGGTTATATCCCTGGCGCCGTTAACTTTTTCTTTTTGCTGAACTTTGTTTTTAGTTCGAATACAGTGATTGAATCTCATAAATACCAACACCAAGGTTGGACTTTAAGACTCGATTATAATGAGTATTATGACTACCGATGGATACGACTATATCCAACTTTTACAGAGGCAGAAGATAATACCCGAGTTAAATTTGAAATTGAAGAAGGCCTGCTTGGATATCGAGTATTAAAAGATGCGGAATTCCACGAATTTTAGCCCACTATTCAGAATAACGCAAAAAGCGGATTCAAGCCAAACTACTCTAATCCAAACCATTACCAGGTTGAACTCTTCATTGAGAAAACCGCCTTCATTACATCCCTTTGACTGATTTGTCCTAATAATTTTCCATCTTTTATTACTGGAAATCGCCTAATTTTCTTTTCCAAAAACAAATCTGCCGCTTCAAAAACATTGGTTTCTGGAAGAATGCTAAACACCTTGGTTGTCATAAAATCGGAGACCTTATCAGAGAGGGTTGGCATATTATCGTAAATACCTTTTTGTACTTCTTTCAGGCAATCCCCTTCAGAAATGATTCCTACAACTTCATTATTTTCATTTACCACCGGACCACCAGAAATATTGTGTTCCAATAATTTTCCAACCACTTCATGTATTAATTGATCTGGTTTGAAAGTAACCAATTGCTTGGTCATACAATCTTCAACTTTTACGGATTTTGCGGACAGTTCTTTTTCCTTTTTCTTTCTCTCGCCTTGATAGCTCTTGATCATTTGTTTTCCCTTTAAATTATCTTTTTAAGATAAACTTTTTAGACATTAAAATGAAATTAATTTTTAGGGCAAAATTTTGTCTAAAATATACCAATTGGTATATTTGTGAGGTGAAAAAATCCGAACTCACTAAAAATTACATCATTGAAAAAACCGCTACTGTATTTAACAAGCGCGGTTTTATTGGAACCTCCCTTGCCGAAATAAGCCAAGCCACAGGCTTGACTAAAGGCGGGATTTATGGGAATTTCAAGGACAAACTTTCCTTGAGCATCGCTGTTTTTGAGTACAATTGGGCTAGTCAACGAAAGCCCATACTTCAAAAAATTAATGAAAGTTCTAGTGCCAAAGAAAAGCTCCTTGTTTTCACCCATCACTACCGTAGGCATTATAAAGAGGTGTTTGAAAACGGCGGTTGTGCCTTGTTAAATACCGCCACAGATTCTGATGACATAGAGCCCGCTTTACAAACCTGTGCTAAAAAAGCTCTGCTCAGCTGGAAACATGAAATAGAAAATATTATTAAGCTTGGATTGGAAAAGAGGGAATTTAAAAATGTACATCCAGAGGAATTTTCCTCCTTATTTATTGCCCTAATAGAAGGATCAATCCTTTTGGCTAAAACCACATCCAAACCAAAATTTTTAATCCAAAACCTGGATTTTTTAGAAAAACAAATAAAAAATATTTGACTAATTAATATCTTATGAAAAGAGTTGTAATTACCGGAATGGGAGCTTTAAGTCCCATAGGAAATAACCTAAATGATTTTTGGAAAAACCTCAGCGAAGGCCTGTCAGGAGCTGGAAAAATTAGTCGATTTGATACCACAAAATTTAAGACTGACTTTGCTTGTGAAGTAAAAGATTTTAATGCCTTAGATTATTTTGATCGCAAAGAAGCCCGAAAAATGGACCGCTTTAATCATTACGGATTGGTTTGTGCCGAAGAAGCTGTAAATGATGCCGAGTTAACTTTTGAAGGAATGAATAAAGACCGAATTGGTGTAATATGGTCTAGCGGAATTGGCGGTTTTGAGACTTTTGAAACTGAAGTAGAAGGTTATGTTAGCGGAAATAAAACCCCTCGTTACAATCCTTTCTTTATTCCCAAAATTATTGCCAATGGCGTTTCTGGCTATATTTCCATAAAATATGGTTTAAGAGGAGTGAATACTTGTCCCGTTACCGCTTGCGCTTCTTCCACTCAAGGATTAATTCACGCCTATAATTATATAAAATGGGATAAAGCCGACCTTATTATTACAGGTGGTTCCGAAGCTCCAATTACCGAATCTGCCACGGGAGGTTTTAATTCCATGAAGGCTTTATCAGTAAACAACGAAAATCATGTTTCAGCCTCCAAACCTTTCGACAGGGACAGAGATGGATTTGTAATAGGAGAGGGAGCCGCGGCTTTGGTTGTGGAAAGCTTAGACAGTGCCCTAGCAAGAGGAGCAAAAATTTATGCAGAAATAATAGGTGGAGGAGAATCTGCTGATGCCTACCATATTACAGGGACTCACCCCGAAGGAACAGGTGCCTTTTTGGCCATGAAAGAAGCTTTGCGCGAAGGTGGAATTGAGGCTTCGGAATTGAGTTATCTTAATGCACACGCCACATCTACAGGCTTAGGAGATATTTCAGAAATAAAAGCCATTAGCCGATTGATGGATAATAAATTTGAGAATTTAACCGTTAGCGCAACCAAATCCATGACTGGTCATTTACTTGGTGCGGCAGGAGCTATAGAAGCCATTGCAACCGCCATGGCCATCCAAAAAGATCTTATACCTCCCACCATCAATACCCAAAATGTGGATGACGAAATCCCTAGTGATCTAGATCTCTGCCTGGGCAAAAGTAAATCCAAAAATGTGGAATATGCCATGAGCAATAGCTTTGGTTTTGGGGGACATTGTGCCGCCATTTTAATGAAAAAATACAAATCTTAAAAATTTGAAAAACGAACTACAATTTCGACTCGCTACAGAAAAGGATGTCCCGAAAATAGTTGGCCTTTTAGCAGATGATGAACTGGGCAAAAAACGAGAAGCCTTTAAAGATCCGCTTCCCCAAACCTATTATGATGCTTTTTCAAAAATTGAAGCAGATCCCAACCAGGAACTGACTTTAGTTTTTAAAGAAAATGAATTATTAGCCTGTTTTCAATTAAGCTATATCCAATACCTCACCTACCAAGGCGGAATGCGAGCGCAGATTGAAGCGGTAAGAGTAAACTCAAAATACAGAGGACAAGGAATCGGAAAAATAGCTTTTGAATATGCGATAGAAAGAGCAAAAAACAAAGGAGCCCACGTATTGCAACTAACAACGGATAAAAAACGTCCGGAGGCATTGCGGTTTTACGAAGGACTGGGTTTTGTGGCTAGTCATGAAGGGATGAAGATTCATTTTTAATCAAACCTGTTATGAACACCTCTTTTATTTATGCACTTAAAATATGGTTTGTCACTTCAATATGTACCCCCATGGTTGATGTTATTTGGGCGATCTCAACAAGTCAAGGAAATTATGAATTTACGAATTTTTCCAACTTTTTAACTAAGATCCTTATAATTGGTTTGGTGCTAACTCCTGTTTTGGTAATCCATACTTTTCTCCATGGTTTTATTGCAGGAATAAACTCCCCTAAGTCGATTAAAAGAATTCTCCATCAAATATTTGCTTCTCTTGTTGCCTTGTACTTTTTTGCGATTTTCAAACCAACTAAAATTAGTTCGATAATTGATGAAATAAGTTTTCAATCTTCGATTAGTATATTTCTAGTAATGTCAACCCTAATATGGCTAAGCACCCCAGAAATGAAAACCAAAAAACAAGATTTGATTGACAACAGGAGATAATTTGAAATGTGGTGCATTTACAATTACGGTGAATGTTGAAGTAGGAGAGGTTACTGGATCTGTAGTGGCTGGTAATCAAACCCTTTGTGAAGGAGATGATCCAGCAGTATTTACCGTCACAACTGCCTCAACAGGTTCAAATACAATTAGTTACCAATGGCAAAGTTCTGCGGATTCCCTATCGGGTTATACAGATATTGATGGTGCAAATAGTGACGCATATGACCCACCAAGTGGCATTTTGAGTACCACTTATTACCGAGTTATTTCTTCAGTA
>CAKZNE010000122.1 GCA_937129395.1 uncultured Cryomorphaceae bacterium
ATGAAATTATGGAAGAGTTGGAAGAAAAGACTGAAAGTTTTGGAGCCATCATAGAATTTTTTGAACCACCAGCGGTTCCGGGGTACGGATCGTCAGACGGATTTTCACTGAGGCTTCTCAATAAAAACAGCACCATAGATTATCAAGATTTTGATAAGGTAAATAAGGACTTTATGGAAGAATTGGATTCAAGAAAAGAACTTAGTGGTTTATTTACGTTTTACGCTGCCAACTATCCACAATATGAACTTATTATCGATAATGAGCTTGCCATGCAAAAAGGGGTTTCCATCGGAAAGGCCATGGAAAATCTGGATATTTTAATAGGGAGTACCTACGAACAAGGGTTTGTACGATTTAATACATTCTTTAAAGTTTATACTCAATCCGCACCAGAATACCGGAAAAATCCTTCCGATATTTTAAAGCTTTTTATTAAAAATGAAACTGGGGAAATGGTTCCTTATTCTGCCTTTATGACCATGAAAAAAACTCAAGGTCCGAATGAAATTACCCGTTTTAACTTATACACCTCCTCCGCAATAAGAGGTATGCCGGCAGAGGGATATACTACAGGAGATGCGATTAAAGCCGTTCAAGAAGTAGCAGAAAACCTTCCTCAATCTTACGATATAGCTTGGGAGGGATTATCTTATGATGAAGCCAACCGTGGGAATGAAGCCGTTTATATTTTTATAGTGGTTTTGGTTTTTGTTTACCTGGTTTTAGCTGCCCAATACGAAAGTTTCATAATCCCCTTAGCAGTGATCCTTTCCTTACCAGCTGGTGTTTTTGGATCCTTTTTCCTTTTAAAAATGACTGGGTTATCAAATGATATTTATGCTCAAATTGGATTAATAATGCTCGTTGGACTATTAGGTAAAAACGCAGTGTTGATTGTTGAATTTGCTGTTCAAAAACATCAGGAAGGAGCCTCAATTTTAAATGCAGCAATTAATGGAGCAAAGGCGAGGTTCCGTCCAATTTTAATGACATCCTTTGCTTTTATTGCTGGATTAATACCCTTGGTTTTAGCACATGGACCAGGCGCTGTAGCAAATCGTACCATCGGCTCTTCATCCCTTGGCGGGATGCTTTTCGGAACCTTATTTGGCGTCATCTTAGTTCCTGGGTTATACGTGGTTTTTGGAACACTTGCCGAAGGTAGGCAGCTTATAAAAAATGAAGATGAAAACCCCTTAACGGAGGACTTGATTGGAATTGATTCAAATACAGGCCCGTCAAAAAAGATAAAATAGAAATGAAAAAAGAAAACATATATAATTCTGTCTTAGTTCTTCTGTTGGTTTTCCTAGCAGGGTCTTGCAAAACAAACCAACTTTCTTTGAAAAAGGAGAATAGAATTTTACCGAAGAGTTTTGCTCAATCCATCGATAGTGCCAATTATGCTAGTATAAATTGGAAGGACTATTACAATGATCAAAACTTAATAGAGCTTATTGATACAGCCTTGAAAAACAATCAGGAGTTCAATATTTTTTTACAGGAAATAGAAATCAGTAGAAATGAAATTCAATCAAGGAAAGGAGAATATTTACCTTTTATAGGATTTTTCACTGGTTTGGGAATGGAAAAAGATGGTCTTTATACCCGGCACGGTGCGGTGGATAATCAATTAAATATAAGACCTGGGGAGGCTATCCCAGACCCCTACCCTGATTATAAAATTGGTTTAAAGGCTACTTGGGAAATTGATATTTGGAAAAAACTTCGGAATGCAAAACAATCTGCAGTCTTTTCCTTTTTGGCTAGCGTAGAAGGTAAAAACCTAATGCAAACTCATATAGTGTCCGAAATTGCAGATTCCTATTATGAGTTAATGGCATTGGATAATCTTCTATCCATTATAGAAAGAAATATTTCCATACAAACAAGCGCTTTAAAAGTGGTAAAACAACAAAAGGAAGCAGCACGTTTAACCCAATTGGCTGTAAACCGTTTTGAAGCTCAATTGTTAAACACCCAAAACCTGCAATACAATGTGAAGCAAAAGCTTGTGGAAGTAGAAAACCGAATCAATTTCTTAACAGGTCGCTATCCTAAACCCATTCCAAGAAACTCCGAATTTTTGGATGTAGATGGATTAAAAGACCTGGATGTAGGACTGCCTTCTCAACTTTTGTTAAACCGACCGGATATTCGAAAAGCAGAATTTGAATTGATGGCCGCAAATCTAGATGTAAGTGTGGCAAGGGCCAATTTTTACCCTTCCTTAGGGTTAACCGCGGATTTGGGGTTCGCAGCGTTTAAACCTTCCTTTTTAATTAATCCCCAATCCTTACTTTATAATTTAGCTGGAGATCTTACCGCACCTTTAATCAATAGAAACGCCATAAAAGCCTCATATAAATCGGCAAATTCCAAGCAATTGCAAGCAGTTTATAGCTACGAGCAAACCGTTTTAAACGCCTATTTAGATGTGGTAAACCAGTTGGCAAAAGTGGAGAATTATAATGCTAGTTACAACACAAAATATAGGGAGGTGGAAATTTTGGTTGAGTCAATACAAATCGCAAATAGCTTGTTTTACTCGGCTAGGGCCGATTATGGTGAGGTATTATTAACTCAAAGGGAAGCTTTGGAATCTCGTATGGAATTGATCGAAATTAAATTAAAACAACTGCATTCTAAGGTAAATATATATAGGGCTTTAGGAGGTGGGTGGAAATAGAAATGAAACTTGAATCATAATTTAAGGCTTAGGTTGAACTCGGATAGGGAAGCTTTCATTGATTTATAAAGAAAAATGTGGAAACACCATTTTTTCCATTGTAAATTTGGACTAAACTCCGCAAATCAATGAAAGTTTTCCCTACCCTAATTTTCCTTTTCTTCTCTTTTTCCAACAATGCTCAAGAAATAAACCATCAAGAAAAGTTAGACTCCATTCTTCAGGAAGCCAATCTTTTATACAATTATGAAAAGGCGGTTTGGAATGCCTCCGATCTTTTAATTGACAATAGAAAGCTCCGAAAAAAGAATGGTGGATATGTGGTTTTTCATAAGGAGGATAGTATTTGGGTTTCCTTTTTTGATAAGGATCATGAAAGTATTATTGCCCGTTTTCATTTTGTGAATAAGGATATGGAAAAGCCATTTTTAGCAAAATTGGAAGAAAGTGCTGCCCAAGAAAAGGAAAATGAATTGCTGAGAATTAAAAATCTAATAATTGAAGAATTAGGGCATGAAAAATATGAATTGTCATTCCCGAAAAGCTACAATCCCAATCTGATTTTAATTCCTGAAAATCAATACTATAAACTCTATATTATTATGGGAACTTCCTCAGAAGGTATAGTCCCTTTTGGAAATGATTATTTGTTTTGGGCCGATAAAAAAGGAGAAATTTTTAAATGGCATAAATTCCATTCAAAGCTAATTCCTGCACGTTCTGAAATACCTGGAGTAGGAACAGTCGTTTCTGAAACTCATTCACATCTTAGGAGCACCCCTTACATTACAGCAACCGACATCTGCACCTTCCGGCTCTATGCAAAATACACGGAATTAGAAAGCTTCAGTGTTTATTCGCCTGCCTTAAAAACCACATTTATCTACTTTTTAAAGGGCAATAGTCTTAAAGTGGAAGATTGAGAAATTTCGGTTTGCTTAAAATAGTATCTTTAAAAACGAAACTTCTACCCATTTGTCGTGATAAAACATCTTTTCATTCTATCGCTTTTTATTCTTACATCCTGTTACCATAGAGATAAGAACTATGACTATACGCTTCAATTCCTCGACCATAAAACCGGAATTGCAGTAGCCAACCAAAATGTGGTGCTTTTTAATTGCAAAGTTCGTGGGTCTTTTAGTGGTGAGAGATGTGAGGAGATTGAAACTCAAACAACAGATCATGAGGGAAAAGTTCGGTTTTTTGGCACTTACAATACTGAAGATGTTAGTTCTCAAGACTGTTTTTTTGAAGGAGGAAATGGTTATGCACCCTCACCTAATTTTGACTTGGAAAGGAAAGTAAATTCTCAAATATTTGAAATTAAAGCCTTACAAAACTTAAAGTTAACCATCAAGACCCTTCCTGAAGTTGACTCAATTGTTATTTTTACGAAGCCTGTTTACACCTTTCATGTTATGGAGAAAAAAGGGTTTAAAATTGAAAATATTTCCAAAGTTGATATTGGTATTTTACCTGATGAACTCAGTTACCTTTCGATTTATGGATTCCAAAATGGTAAAGGAATATACGGTTCAAAATCTGTTAAAATACAACCAGAAGAACTAGACAATAATAGCCTAGCCATTACTTTTCCTTGACTTCACCTTCTTCGGACCAAAGCTTTTTTGGTTTTAGCCCTTCATCATTTTTAAATTTTTAGATTTGCAAAAAGCAGCCGTGAATTGTCTTTGAGTCCTCAGTTCAGAATCAAAGTAAATCAGTAAGTCTTAGAATTCTCGTCGAACTAAGTTTAGAAATAATATACTATAATTTAAAAGGATTGAGATGAGTAGAAATAATTATGATTTTCCTCTATGTAAAAGACAACTAGCTTAAAATCAATACAAATATTCAAACAATTCCAAAAAACCTACATGCAAAAGAACATTATCCTAATAACCGGATTAATCTTCGGATTATTTTCACAAAGCGCATTTGGCCAAGCTCCTGGTGATACAGTTACGGTTCAAAGTTTCTCATTTAAATCCGGAACTCGCGATTCTACTGTACAATTTCCAATTAATTCAAATTTATCCTTTGAAAAGGTAATTATGCAATACAGCATGCGCTGTAAAAATGCCCAGGTTTCTACAACTGCCAATCGAAATTTGGGTTGTGGAGAATGGGATTATTCCTGCAATACTTATTTGCATGATTCCGCACACGTAGATTCTTTAGAAAAAACCTTTCCCAGTCATTTAATAAGTGGATTTACGGGAAGTAGTTTCGATTACACAACGCAAAGCACCTACGATTTTCACCAAAGTTTTCAGAAAAATGTTACTGTAAACAATATCATAGCAGAAACCGCTTCTACAATAGGGGCAGGAACTTTAAATATTTCTAGTGTTCTTCCTACTGATACACATTCGGCAAAAAGTCAATTTCTCTTTACGCAAACAGAGCTTTCTGCTGCTGGGTTAATTGCGGGAGATATAGACGCTCTTTCTCTCTTTTTAAATTCAAACCCTGGGCCTGCGCGTTTTTTGAGACTTAAAATAAAACATTCCACTAAAACCGTTTTAGATGGTGTTTCTCCAGACCTAAGTGGATTCACGGAAGTATATTTTAACAATACTCAATTGACCAATGGTGCTAACCGCATTCAATTTTACACCCCATTTAATTGGGATGGTCTTTCCAATATTATTGTAGAAACCTCTTTTACCAATAGAGTGAATGGAGCCCCTTTAAACTTTGCAGCTACTGCTGGAGGCAGCGGACTGGTTTCTAAAGGAGATTACAATTTTGACTTTAATGGAAGTAATTATATCGAAGCACAAAACTACAAAGGGATACAAGGAAACGGGGCCCGTACTGTAGAAGCTTGGATAAATACAACGAATACTGCTGGTGGAGATGAGATCGTTTCGTGGGGAACCAATGCAACAGGGCAAAAATGGCTAGTACGTCTTAACGGTGTTGGGCGTGTTCGTGTGGAAGTAAACGGAGGAAATAGTATTGGAACAACAACTCTGAATGACGGATTATGGCATCACATTGCCGTTACATCTGATGGTGTTAATGCATCAAATATTAAGATCTATGTTGATGGCCAATTGGAAGTAATAACAGCAAGTCTCAGCCAAGCAATAAACACCACAAGCGCCACAAATTTCCGTATCACCAAGGGACATCACAACAAATTTTATGTTGGAAAAATCAGTGATGTTCGTGTTTGGAATGTACAGTTAACCAGCCAAGAAATTCAAAATTGGATGCACCGCAAATTAAATGCTAGTCATCCTAAATATGCCAATTTAGAAGTGCATTACCCCTTGGCAGATGGAAACGGAATTCAAATTAATGACAAAAGTGGAAACGGAAATAATGCAAACGTAATTAATGGCGCCAATTGGAGTCAGGTTGTAGGAGATGATCATTTCAAATATTTAGAGCTTCTTGTAGAAAGGCCCAACCTAACTTTTTATCAAGGAAACTACAGCCTTAACATCGTAACTGATACAATAATTGACTCTGTGATACGTCAGGTGCACATTGTTGATCAATACTCCGTTTTTTCTAAATCGGGGACAGTAGAAAGTGATAGCTTGGGGGTTATTAATACCAACACTTACTGGGAAGCAAGTCCACAAAATATTTACAATCCAAGCGGTGTTTTGATTGGAACCGTTCCAGTTCCTTCCATGGGAACGGTTAATGTTACGGATCTACCCTATTTTGATAGAGCTCCTTCAAAATTTGAAATCATGAGCTTTGTTACCCCTTATGGCATCAATGTGGATTTTGGACAAGAGGGTGAAACTTGGTTATTTGATTTAACTGACTTTTTGCCTATCCTAAAAGGGAATAAGCGAATTTCTATTGAACGCGGTGGTCAATGGCAGGAGGAATTGGATATTAAATTTCTAATGATTGTTGGAACTCCACCTCAGGATATTCTTGATATTCAACAGATTTGGAAAGTGGATAAAAAGTCCTTCGCCAATATTGATTCTGATCAAAGTTTTGAACCTCGCCAAGTACCCATAAATGCCTTGGGAACTTCTTTTAAGATTCGCTCAGCTATTACAGGCCATGGCCAAGATGGTGAATTTATTCCTAGAAACCATTGGGTAAATATTGGAGGTGGAACAGCCGAATTTAATTGGCAA
>CAKZNE010000123.1 GCA_937129395.1 uncultured Cryomorphaceae bacterium
GGAACAACCATCGCGGCTCCATGGATATATGCAGTTTGGCGTATTTCATCATATTGTCCTTCATCCTTTTCCTTCCATCCAATTCCTTCATTTCGGATACTTAATTTAGACATCGGCGTGGCTCCAGCATATTGCAGAAGTTTTTTATCGTGGAAATAACAAAGTTTAGGGCTTAGTATTCCCAAATTTTCCTGATTCTCCATCCATGGGATTAAATTATCCAATAAATCAGGCTCTACTTCGGTATCGTTGTTAATGAAAAAGATAAAATCACCAGCGCAATGTGGCAAACCAATATTATTTCCACCAGCAAATCCCAGGTTTTTTTCACTGTGAATAAACTTTACTTTATCAAAAGTAAGAGAATCTTCTTTTAGGTTTGATGGTTTGGATCCATTATCAACGAGGATAATTTCCCAATTTTCATAGTTGATTTTCTCCAAAGATGTCAGTAAATCGATAGTAACCAACGCTTGGTTGAAATTTACTGTGAGAAAAGAAACGAGCGGCTTAACTTGTGAGTTGGTTTTGGACAAAGCTGTAAAATTGTTAATAGCTGTTTCAAAAATAATTTTTTAAACCAAAGAAGCTCTATACTTCAATGGTTAAATTTGTTATTCACTGCTTTTTATTTTTCTATGCGATATATAATTTTTATTCTTTTCTTAAGTCTGAGTGCTAAAGCGCAGCCAAGAATCAACGCTCCCCTTCCAATATTTGCAAGTCAGGCCATAGAAAGCCTAGATCGAGGTGTGGTGGGATGGAGTTTAAGCAAGGATGGACAATGGATGTCCGAAAAGAACACCATTCCTAAAAACCTAAACTCCATGGATAAAAAGGGTCGGTTGGAGCGAATTAATAAAATTGGCTTGGACAATTTTAAGGAATTAAGGATTTATCCTGTAATTTTTGGTGCTGACACCTTGGTATTACTGACCAAACTTTATGAAACGGGATATTATAAATACAAAAGATCCCAAAGAGGATGGCAAAAGGAAAAGAAATGCCATTATTTCATTTTTCATAAAAGTGAACTAAAAAAGCTCGATGCCTTGGAGGATTCCGTTGTTCAGGTTATTAAAATTGACATGTTGGACAATGGGGTTGTTACCTATGAATACAGGGGACAAATAATGAATAAGGTGAAAAAGAAAGTGGTATTGGACAAGGATCATGATTACGACCTTATTGTTACTTTACAACCTTTTTTGGCGGCTCAATCCATTCGCTTTCAATTTTACGCCATGCACAAGGAGTTTGACGAAGTTGCTGGAGTTTTGGAGAATTACAAAATAAACGGAACTAGTGTATATGGTGATGAAAAGTTATTTGATCACTTGTATTATGAAACAGATATTAATAAATTTTCTAGCTTTTTCACAATGCCAGAGAGTTTTAGGTTTAAATATTAGGGCTTAGAATAAAATTCAATGAAGAAGGGGACAATTATCAAATATGTGTTAATCACCTTTGTTACGGTGGTTATCGGTATTCTTATTGGAAAAAATGGAGTACCTGTTGCAGGTGCAGTAATGGCAATTCCTTTTGCTATTGCTTTTTTAATTCTATTCTTTAATAATTTAAAGGTTGGAATCTATTTTGTTTTGGTAATGTCCTTTATTCTTCCCATTCTTGGGCGCTATGTTCCTTCAGGCATTCCCTACGGTTTAGGGGTTGATATTATGTTGGTGTTATCCTATTTTATTATTGCCTTTAAACATTGGAAAAAAACCAATTTTACTTTAGCGGCAAACGAAGTTGTATTGCTGATGACGGTTTGGATGGGATATATATTCCTTCAAGTAGGAAATCCAAACGCCTATAGTTTTGAAGCTTGGTTTTATTCTATGCGTGGTGTTGCGCTTTACCAATTCCTATTAATCCCCTTATGCTTCATTTTATTTAACACCAAAAAAGATTGGTATCGATTCTGGAACGTTTGGTTGGGATTTTCCGTTTTAGGCATTCTATGGGCCATTAAACAAAAGGCCTTTGGGGTAGATTCTTTTGAGCAAAGATGGCTAGATGAAGGCGCATCTGTTACTCACATGTTATGGGGACAACTGCGAATTTTCTCCTTTTATTATGATGCAGGAACATTTGGTGCGGCCATGGGTCAAATTAGTATTATGACGGCCATTATGCTTTTGGGTCCGGCCAATTGGAAAAAGAAAATATTTTATGCAGGTTTATCTGGGGCTGCCTTTATAGCCTTAGTATTAAGCGGAACTCGTGGAGCTTTGGCTGTACCTGGAATTGGGGGTATATTGTATTTGATTATGACCCGAAATTTTAAAGTTCTTTCCATTGGTGGAGGAATACTTTTGGCGGGTTTCATTTTCCTAAAGTTTACCACTGTAGGGAACGCGAACTATGACATAAACCGATTAAGAACGGCTCTGGATCCTAATGATCCATCCCTTAATACAAGACTAAGAAACAGGGCTCGATTAACCGAATACCTGAGAGGAAAACCATTTGGTGGCGGAATGGGAACAGTAGGATCTTGGGGACAACGATTTTCACCAGGCACCTGGCTGGCCAATTTTGAGCCGGATGGGCTATACACAAGAATACGTGCCGAAACTGGCCTTGTTGGTCGAGTTTTTTATGTAGGGATGTGGATTTTTATTCTCGCCCGGGGAATTGGATTTTTGTGGAGCTTCGAAGATGAGGAGCGGCAAAATATAGCCATGGCAATTTTAGCAGGATACGCGGGAATATTGGTCGCGAATTATGGGAATGCGGTTCTCACTCAATTTCCGATTTCTATTACAACCTTTATAGGAATATGCTTTGTATATAATATGAGGTATTGGGATTATAAAGGTGACTTCAAATTCGAAAACAAACCAACACCTTTAATGGGGCGGGACCCTGAGCTATAGCGGGGAGGATTGAGTTTGAGTTTTGAGGGTTTAGGATTTGGTTTTGGTAACCTTGTAATTCTGGCCTCCTCAATACTCTTCCCTCAAACTCGATACTCTTTTTCAGTTTGAGTTGGAGTGTGAGTGTGGAGGGTTTTTGATTTTCGAGGGTTGAAGATTGTTGGCTTCCTCAATACTTTACCCTCAAACTCGATACTCTTTTTCAGTGTGGAGAGTTTACGATTTTCGGGGGTTCAAGGTTGTTGGTTACCTCAATACTCTACCCTCAAACTCAATACTGATTATCAGTGTGAGTGTGAGTTTGAGTGTGGAGGCTTCAAGATTGTTGGTCTCCTCAATCCTCAGCCCTCAAACTCACAATGTCCCCCCTTATTTCCCAAATCCTTGGTTATCGCCGGAAAATCCTTTGGAATTAAATTGTAGGGTGAAAATCATTTTCAAGAATTTACGTAATGCAGATCTACGTTTCTTAATATCTCCAAGTACAGCGTCCATATAGTCTGGTTCTACACCGTTTACAATTAACCTTGGCTGAACATTTAAAGTGTTTATGAATTCCTTCATAGCAAACTTATCTGCCTTAGACCAGCTTCTGTTGGCTGAAATAACACAATAAGCCATATCCGCTCTTTCATTAAGATCCAGAGAGTATTGTTCCGTAAGAATACTTTCAAAGGTTACAAATATGAAATCGTACAATTGGGGATCCAAACCTGTTGGTACAAGCTCATCAAATTTTTTGGTGTTTAGGAATTGCTTATTATTTTGATAGTTAGCCACATCATAAAAAGCATCTTCTTCTTCCATCTCCTTATGGAAAATCACCATAACTTTATAGTTTAAGGAAACCAATTCATTGGCCAGCAAATGGGTCATATAAGCCTTACCGTCCCCTTCCCTTGTACTGTAAACCACTACATATTTTGGCTTTTGGTCTGCAATACCCAAATTCCGCATTTCCAATCTTGTGTTCTGGCTAAGTAGTCCTAATGACTTATCTCTCAGCCAGTCCATATCCACATTTCTATTATCAGATCTTTTCGTTAAATCTGGAAATGCTCCTAATAGTTTTAAGTTGGTTAATTCTTCCGCCCTTTCTGGATTTCTTACTGTATTGTCCAGGAATTCCATAACTACAATAATACTTAGAGGCATTAAAAAACCAATTACGGCGCTTACAAAGATCAAAAGCATGGCCTTTGATTTTTTTGCAATTAAGGCAAAATTGGGTTCCACAGTTACCACAAGTCCACCAGTAGCCAGAGTTTCACTTTGTTGATGCATCTTGGCAAGGTTTAAACCCTGCAATAGTTCGAGGAAATTTCTTTCTTCAACAGCAATTTCTCTTTCCATACGAGCCAGTTCGGATCCTAATGGTGAAAATTCGTCGTAAATGGCGCGGAAGTAAGCTTTCTTTCCTTCGTAAATATCCAGTCTTGCTTTAGATTCATCTAATGCAATTGAATAAACTAACCACTGCGCTAGGCTTTCCTTAATTGGTACTCCCTCGGTAGTTCTTCCGTATTCGTACTTTTTCTCAAGAATATTACTAAGCCTAGCTTTCAACTTCTTAGATTTTCGTTTCAACTCGGGCAATAAAGGTGACTTAGGATGATAAACCTCCAACTGAACAATTTGGTAGTTTAGATCCGCTAGTTCTTGCTTTTTATCAAGAATGGAATTACTAAACTTTGTAATTTCTTTGTTCAATGACAACTGATCCTCCAACCTTCTTACCGCGGCTTCGGCTGAAGCTTTAATTGCCAATTCATGCTGGTATTCAGTTTCCATCATCTCCTTTAAGGTAGCAATGGACTTGGTTTGTTCTTCGTAGTTAATAATTCTATTTTCGATTCTAAATTTTTTCAATCGACTCTCAACATCTAACAATCTAGCAGTGGCCGAATCTACTTCTCCTTTAAAATATCTAATTACACTTTCTCCCTGCCCTTGTTTAATCTGAGCCAGTTTCATGGTAAAAACCTCGTTTAAAATAGCCAAAGTATGCTGCGCTATACCTGGATCCGACCATGAATAACTGATATTAATTAGATCGGAGTTTTGCAGACGGTAAACGGTTATTTTCTGTATTGCTTTATAGCAATAAGGAGAACTTGCATCATCAAAAGTTAGCTTAACTAATGGAGAATCGTAATTATCCATTCGGTACTGTCTAATATTCTGAATTGTTTGTTCCATTGAGTTTGGAACTAGCAGACTATCCTCCAATTCTTGAGGGATTTTATACCTAAAGTGACCCCAATTTTCCTCGGAAATAAATCTTGGATTGGCACTATCCAGCATCATGTGCTGAACCAATAGCTTTTCTCCTACCTCAATTAAAGTCTGTTTGGATTTGATAACATTAATCATGTTATCGTAATCGTTGTTGGCGGTAAAAAAATCAAGACCTGCACCTTCAATACCTGCGATAGTTGGACCAGAAGCAATACCGGTAAAAACCTCTGTTTCCGATTTGAATTCTTTGGGCATGTTTCTAGTCATGAAAAACACAACTATGGAAAGCACAATTGAACACAGTAGGAATAGATTCAAATTCTTATTGAATATCCTGAAAAATTGGATTAAACTCATCTGCCTTTTTTAATTCTTCTTCATTTTACTAAAAGGAACTCCTGTCAAACGCTCTAAACGAGTGTATGCATTACTAAAAGCTGTTCTGGTTTGCTCGTATTCCATGGCGGATCTTGTTTTATAGTCGGCCGCACCAACTAACTCTTCCAGACCTATTTCACCATCTTTAAATTTTTGTTCTGCCTCTTCCAAAATCAATTGTGATGATTCTCTTGATTCTGAAGATATTTTTAAAAGTCGTTGCATTAAAAGCAATTCATTGAAAGTTGTAATCACCTCTTCCTTAACAATTTGAGAAGCTTGGTTTACTTTGGCTTGTTGGCCACCTCTCAATGCTTCTGCTCTTTTTACCCTATCGCTTCTGGTATACCATGTGCTTAATGGGACCGAAATCGCCACTCCATAATTATAGCCTTCATTTGAGGTTGCATCACCTGTATTTACACCTGCCAACAAAAGCTGATTTCCATAGTTCCAATTGTACCCCCCTTGAAAACGAATATCGCTAGACCAACTTTTCTTTTCCAGACTAACATCGTATTCTGTAGACTCCATCAATGATTCGAAATAGTGGACATCAGGGGAATTTGCAAGAGCACTATCGATGATAACTGATAGTGGTGGTAAAAAATCCATAATATCTGAAGAGGAATCAGCAATTGTATCGGCCCTAGTTTGAGAAAAAGCTGGCGACACGAGTAAAACAACCATTGCCAGGATTGCGGATTTTATTAATTTATTTGCTTTAGACATCATTTATTGCTACACATTTTCTTTTTGAAATAGAGCGGGTATTGTTTTAAGGATGAGTCTTATATCATTCCAAAAACTAAAATTTTTCGCGTATTTATTATCGAGGGCTTTTCTTTCTTCCTCACTCATTTCACCCTTACCTCTTTTTTCCACTTGCCATAATCCTGTTATTCCGGCAGGAGCCAAAAACCTTTCTCCCCAATCATCTGAGGTTAACTGTTCAGCTTCATACAGTGGTAATGGTCTATTTCCTACAATGGACATATCCCCTTTTAATACGTTTATCAATTGTGGAAGCTCATCAATACTGGCATTTCTAATAAAACCTCCAACTTTCGTTACCCTTGGGTCATTTTTAATTTTAATGAAAGTTCCAGCTGCTTGTTTTCTTTTAAGCTCTAAATATTCTTCCTCACTCATTGGAGTTCCGTCCTTATAAATTAAGGTTGGTGATCCAGCTAAGGATTCATACTCCTTTTTCATTTTCGTTTCTTCCGATACGTTTTCCTCTTCTTGGTTCGCGTATTGGTTAAGATGCTTCATATCTTTTAATCGAGAATCTGCATCAACATACATAGACCTAAATTTATAAAAGTCGAATACCTTATAACCGGTTCCTACTCTTTTGGAAACATAATAAATTGGTCCTCTTGATTCCAACCTTAAGGCAATGACAACAACCACTAAAATGGGCAATAACATGATTAATGCCAGTCCAGCTACTGCTATATCGAACACCCTTTTTGCAACTGGAATTTTATAGTCAACAATATTGGTTTTTCGTTTTTCACCTAGCTTAGCCTCAAGCATTTGGCGTAAAAACGGAATTCTTTCCTGAATAATTTTTCCATCCAAAGAGGGAGGATAAAGCTCCATAATACCGAGCTTCATTAGCTTAATTCTTTTTCCCATATCAAGATTATTTTCTAAAATTGAAAAAGGAATTCTCCTTTGATTTAACAGGCCTTTATACCTCTCAAAAATTTTATCTGCTTTCAGACCTTTGAGGTGCATTTCCGAAATAACCAAATGATATTTTTCAATCTCATCTAATTTATTATGGAAGCCAACCACATTTTTTACACTGTCAAAAGAAACACCGCTGGCTTTAAGACCATCCATGTATTCATCTTCCTCTCCTATGTATAAAATGGTATTCACGAACGTAATCGGATTAGGTTATCAATTCTTAGGCTTAGTTCTTCGGGATTAAAGGGTTTTATCAAATAATCATTAGCTCCTAACTTAAGGCTCTTAATTCTTTCTGCGCTGCTTTCTTCACCGGAAAGAACAATAAGAGGAACATCGCTAAAAAACCCACTCTCACGCACCCTTGTTATGTATTCAAAACCGTTAATTTCTGGCATATTAAGATCTGCAACAACCAAATCTGGAATATTTCCAGAGTACATCCATTCTAATGCTTCCCTTCCATTTTCTAAAGAAACCGTTTCATAACGATCCTTAAGAATCTGTTCCAGAAGCTTACGCATTATAGGCTCGTCGTCTATGATCAAAACTTGCTTTTGTTTCATATTAACCGTTTTTATGTGCTGCTAACTGCTGAAAAGACAATTGCAACACTGAATCAATTTTATCAATTTTTGAAGACAATTCAGGAGCGTTTACTTGCTCTTTCCCTAAACTCTCTACCAACCTTATTTCTTCCTTAATGGAACTCACTCCAAAAAGATCAATATTTGGTTTTATTTTATGGGCAACTCCTCCCATAGCACTTAAATCACCAGAGTTAAAAGCTGCTTTAAGCTCCTCTAACTGACCTGGTGTATGCTCCAAGAAGGTTTCCACCATACTCATTACAAATTCTTGACTTCCACCTGCAAGCTCCTCCAACTGACTTAAGTCGTAAACCTTATCTGACATCCTTTAATTTCTTTGTTTCTACTAAATTGTTATTTCGTCATTCTTAATCATTCGGTAAATGGTACTCTTACCGATATCCAATTTCTTAGCTACTTTAACTACGTTTTGGTCGTATTTATCTAAAAAGTGGGTAATTATTTGGGCAGTATAATCTTTTAAACTCATCTCTTCCATCATCAAGTTTTCCAAGCTGTTGGTAGAATTGTAGTTTATATCTGATTCTTGTATAATATTTTCTTCCGCTAAAACCGCTGCAAGTTCAATTACGGCTTTTAATTCTCTAACATTTCCTGGCCAGTGATAGCTTCGAATTTTTTTCTGTGCTTCTGGACTAAATTGAAGTTTCGGCATTTTGTTTTCCTTCACAAAATCGTCGAGGAAAAATTTTGTTAATAAAACAATATCATTTTCTCGATCTCTTAAAGGAGGAAGTTCAATTGGCAATCCTAATAATCTATAATAAAGATCTTCTCTAAACCTTCCTGCTTTCACCTCCTCAGATAGGGTTCGGTGAGTGGCAACAATTACCCTAGCGTTTATTTTTATGGCTTGGTTGCTACCAATTCTAGTCACTTCTTTCTCTTGAAGTACCCTTAGTAATTTTGCTTGAAGCTGAAGATCCATTTCTCCAATCTCATCCAAAAAAACAGTCCCCCCGTTTGCTTCTTCAAACTTTCCTATTCTTTTATTCATTGCTCCTGTAAAGGCACCCTTTTCATGTCCGAAAAGTTCGCTTTCCAACAAATCATGTGGAATTGCGGCAATATTAACAGCCACCAAGGGCTTTTTATGAAATTTTGAATTGTAATGGATTGCCTTGGCAACAAGTTCTTTTCCAGTACCAGTTTCTCCTGTAATGGAAACAGTAATATTTGTTAAGGCCGCTTTTTCTATTAGCTTAAAAACTTTTTTAATAGAAGGGCTATTTCCTTTAATGTTGCTGAAATCGTATTTAAGGTTTACCTCCTCCCTTAACTTGTCGAGTTCGTTTCTTAATCTGGCATTTTCGCGAATGTGGTTTGTTGCATTCCACATTCTTTCCTTAGCATTTTCATCCTTTACAATATAATCATAAGCCCCTTCTTTTAAAAGGTTTACGGCTGTACTTACATCTTCCTGGCCACTAACAATGACAACAGGAATTTCCTTATGAGTAGCTTTTATCTTTCTTAAAATCTCAATACCAGACATTCCCGGTAAGGAGTAATCTAAAAAAACAAGGTCGGGATTTTTGTAAAGCGCATCAAGGCATTCTTTACCACTTTTAAAGCTTTCAACCTCGTTGTCCGGGTTTAAAGACAAATGGTGCATAGACATCTTCGCATAGAGCTCATTGTCATCAACCACAAAAACTTTAAGAATATCCATTAATAGGTTTCAAATTATAATCTCAAATATTGGAATAATTTCTCAAAATTGGAATTATTCCAAAAGAGATTATTTAAGAGTTACCAACATATTTTTTAACGAGTCTTAAACCCTCATTAAAACCCTTTTTAAGGATAATTGAAAATCGAAAAGGTAGTTTCCCTTTGAGAAAAATGAAGCCAATTCCTATACCCGTAGCAAAGGTGAAAATTGAGACAAAGGCCACCCAGAAAATATCTTGGGTAAAATATAAAACAGCAATATCCCCTACTACATTAGCCGAAAGCATGATTACAACTTTCCAGAAATTTAGGTCTGGTCGATTTATTACATCCAATGCGATTCCACTGAATCTGTCCAAAGGAGTAAGAGCCGTGTAAACAGCAAAAATCCGAACTACATTTGCGGCCTCCATATACCCGTCTCCACTGAGCCAAAAAACCAAT
Source organism: uncultured Cryomorphaceae bacterium (assembly GCA_937129395.1). GTDB lineage: Bacteria > Bacteroidota > Bacteroidia > Flavobacteriales > Schleiferiaceae > CAKZNE01. The sequence continues at coordinate 9,935 of CAKZNE010000123.1, forward strand.
TGTTCGGCAAAAACAAAGGCCAAAATACTTATAGGGAGGAGTAATAATGTTGAAAACCCTGCGTCTCTTTCAAATTCATCTTGGAATTCGTCGTAGAGACCTACCGCGTATTTTTTAGCCAATTGAGGAAAGGCAATTCCCACAAATGCCCTTAAAGGAATATCAAATAATCCAACTATTTTTTCGGCAACGGAATAAATTCCCTGGGCAGCTGGACCTAGAAAAGCGAAAATCAAATAACTGTCGGAACTCCTTAATAAATTACTACCAATCATGGATCCCATGCTGTATTTACCAAAATTGAAAAGACCACGATCCATTTCTTTGCTTCCTTCGTTCCAGTATTTTAATTTATTCCACCCTTTTACAGTAGCATACAAACCTGGAAGAAAATTGGACAGTAAATAAGCAATAATTACAAATTCTACCCCTCCCCCTGTTTGGCTACCTACAATTACACCGATTAAGAATCCCATCTGTAGGAAAAAACGAACCCAAACAATTTTCGCAAACTTTACGTAAGCGTTTAAAATCCATGTGGACATTGAATGGGGCAAACTCAAAAAGCTTGTTGGGATAAACCAAATACTAAAGGTTAGGAAATAAGAATCTTCATTAAAAAGATAAATGACCAGGAAAACAAGGCTTATAATTATGGATCCAATAAAAGTGATTAATACACTTAATTTCCACCCAGAGCCGATAACAACTTTCACCTCGTCCTCAGTATCGTATTCGTTAATTTTTTTGATCATGGCACTGCTGATCAATCCTGTACGAAGCATGTCGAACAAAGTGTAAACACTTAGGAAAATACTCCAGTAACCCAATTCGGCAGGACTAAAATCCCTCGCTAATAATCCGAAAGTAAACAATCCTAAAACAGCTGCTGTACCACTGCTGAATAAGGATAAAAATTTATTTGTCTTTAGTAATTGTTTAAGCCTTCCTATCACCTAATATATTCTATATTTGAGAATGTAAATGTAATGGAATAGCCTAAACGTACCACACCAAACATGTCAATAAAAAATAGAGATTTCATAATCGTTGGTCAACAACCATGGGACAACCCTATTGGGAGCAATTGTATAAATATTGCCGAAGAAATTGCTAAGAACAACAGAGTCCTTTATGTGAACCCTCCTGTAGATAGAATTACCTTAATGCGCAAACGTGAGGATGAAAAATATATCCTCGATAGAAGGCGGTCCATTTTGGATGGAAATAAAAAGGCCTTAAATCCTGAAATTGACAATTTATGGTCCTTCACGCCGCTAAAAACCATCGAATCGATTAACATGCTTCCTGATGGTGGATTATACGATTGGGCCAATAAAAGAAACAATAAAATTTACGCCAAGGATATTCAAAAAGCTATTGCCGAATTGGGTTTTAAGGATTATATCCTTTTTAATGATGGGGATATGTTTCGAAGTTTCTATTTAAAAGAATATCTAAAACCACAAGTCTCTAATTACTATACACGTGATTATTTCCGGGCTGTAGATTATTGGAAAAAACATGGCTTAAGATTGGAACCACAACTCATGGCAAAAAGTGATTTGGTAACATCCAACTCCCTCTACTTAAATCAATTGGCACAAGAGTTTAATTCCAACTCACATTATATTGGTCAAGGCTGTGAATTCGCTTTGTTTGATCCTGAAAAAATAAAAAACATTCCAGAAGATTTAGAAAAAATCCCTCAACCGAGAATAGGATATGTAGGTGCACTATTAAATTTGAGATTGGATATAGAACTACTGGAAAAAATTGCAGAGGCCAAACCAGATTGGCAAATTGTTTTGGTAGGACCAGAAGATGAGCATTTTGAAAAATCCAAACTACATGACTTAAAAAATGTGCACTTTTTAGGACCTAAACCGATGGAAACACTAGGCTCTTACCTAAAAGGTTTTGATGTAGCCATTAATCCTCAGCGCTTTAATGAAGTTACGATTGGGAATTACCCAAGAAAAATAGACGAATATTTGGCCATGGGTCTTCCTACAGTTGCTACGCTTACCGAAACTATGAAGGCATTTGAGGATCATGTTTTATTGGGTGAAAATTTAGAAGACTATCTTAAATTAATTCAGGAAGGCTTGGAAACGGACAGCAAAGAAATCCAAGAAAAAAGAAGAACTTTTGCCCTTGAGCATAGTTGGGAAAACAGCGTAAACGACATGTACCAAGCCATTGTGAACACAAAGACGTATAAAAATGGGAATTAAGGAGAAGATTAAAGGAAATGAGAAACTTAAAAAGTTTGTCCATTATTTATTAATTCCTAAAAACCAAGCTCGTCCTAGGCTTTGGGTAAAATGGTTTGTAAATCCATTTCTTCATAAAAAAGGGAAGGGTTCCACTGTTTGCCGAAGAACAAGAATGGATGTTTTACCCTTTAATAATTTCAGTTTAGGCTCCTACTCCACTATTGAGGATTTTGTTACCATTAATAATGGTGTGGGTGATGTGCATATTGGGGATCGTTCCAGGATTGGAATTGGAAATGTGGTAATTGGCCCTGTTAACATTGGTAATGATGTAATTTTTGCACAAAACATTGTGATGTCTGGCCTCAACCATGTTTATGAGGATATAAACACCCCTATCCACCAACAACCGGTTACAACCGGAACAATTACTATTGAAGACGAATGTTGGCTAGGTGCAAATGTTGTTGTTACAGCCGGGGTTAAAATTGGCAAGCATAGTGTTGTTGCTGCGGGTGCTGTTGTTACCAAAGATATTCCGCCACATAGTATAGCTGTTGGAAATCCAGCAAGGGTAATCAAACAATACAATCCAGAAAGTGGAAATTGGGAAAGAGTTAATCTTCCGAAGTAACTGACTTTTCTGTAACCTCGAATTTTGAAGCTGTAGATTTTGTGATTTTTAAAATACCCAAAACCATAAATAGAATGGCTTTTGGGATGTTTAAAACCGCAACAAGTAGTCTCTTATTATAGAATCTCCGAGGAACCGCCAACAATAAACTTAGGAAATAAATAATCATGAAGTTGGTCCAGGCCTCATGTAAAGGTGTGAATATGCTTAATACTCCAAGAAAGCCCATAAGTCCGATCAGCAAGACTTTGGGAATTAAAAACATTTGAAAAACCTTGTCGAAATAATCAATATTTCCCTTGGTGAATAATTCTTTTACTCCATCCCAAAAATAATTTTTAAAGAAGTAAATCTGCACACCTACCCACCTTGTTCTTTGTTTGGAGAAGTTTTGGGCATTGGATACCTTTTCGTCATAAACATAGGCATCTTCAATATATTCAATAGGTTCTTTTTCCTTTAAAACTTTAAGTTCCACCAATTTATCTTCACCGGCAACATCTTCAATATCAGACATTATTTTTTTGAAGTATTCATAATCAAAGGCCATCCCCGATCCTATTAAAGCCGAACTTACGCCCCAAACTCGATGACCTTTTCTAAAAATGCTATTCCCAATTTCTTCGTTAATCGCATCCAAAAGTGCAAAGCTGGTATTTTGGTTTTTTGCCGTCCTATGACCCTGAATTACCTTTAATCCTTGATTGTAAGCTTGGTTCATTTTAACCAAAAAATCCGGAGCCATAATATTGTCAGAATCCAGAACGACAGCAATATTTGGATTGGAATCACTACATAATTCCAAAGCTTTATTTACACTCTTGGCCTTTGTAGAATTCTCAAATGAGACTTCCATCACTGTTACATCAAGAGTATTTAGCTCATCTATGGTGTGTTGAGCAAAACTATCGGCACAAATAATTACTTGGTAAAGATCTTTTGGATAATCTTGAATTAAGGAGTTTCTCGCGGTGTCGATAATAATTTTATCCTCCTTATAACCCGGGATAATAACCACGATTATGTTCTTAACTCCGTCCTTTGTTACATTTAATAAGGGTTTAAACTTAAAAAGGCTTCCAAAGGAAAAAACAAAAAAGTACAAGACTTGAATACCTATTACAAATAGAAATAGGTATTCAATTACAACAAGAATTTGGTTTAGGCTGTCCATTGGATGATTTCAGTTTTGAAATATCCAACAATCCTATTCGATTACCAAAATTTTTGTTGGCTGAAAGTAGAATTTTTTATTCTTAACAAACACCTCGTAAACACCTGCTTTTAATGAATGCTGAATTTCAACTCTTTCCCCTTGTGATCCTAAACTTTTACTGAAAACCAATTTGCCAGCAATAGAATAGATCTCCAAATAAGTTTCTCCTCTATTAAATTCTGTTGGAATTTCGAGCATAAAGCTGGAAACCGACGGATTTGGGGAAAGCTCAAAACTTGGTAATTCATCTTCCGAAACAGAAAAATCATTGGGCAAAAGAGCAATTTCTTTGTGTGTTCCCTTTCCACTAATTAAATTCACGCTAAGGGAAAGAGTTTGGTAACCTGGTTGGGAAACTTCAACTTGGTAAGCTCCCGCAATGGCATAACCTGTAGAAAATTTTCCGAAAATGCTCGTTTTCAAAGTATCTCCAGCAGTAAGTATTTTTACTTTTGCCCCAACCAACATGGCTCCAGAAACTGAATCCTTAACCAATCCTGTAAAATAGCTGGCGGGAATATAATTCGCACCTAAAATCCACAATCCAGTTTGCCTATCGGTAACCAAAATATTTCCACTTGGTAAATATGGGTAGGCTCCCCAAGCTCCTTCAAAATTGCTATTTGCAAATGGAGAGGTGTCATAATAAGCAACTTCAACCATAATTTCTGGTTTGCTGGCATCCACAATTTGCAAACCGGAGGTGTAATAAGAGGTAACAAGATAATTTCCCAAAACATGGGTATTGTGAGGAATCACCTGGGAAGTATCAATGCTTTGTTGAATTCTATCCAGCTCCTGCATTGTTGTAGGGTCACTCACGTCATATGCCGCAACGAATGAGCCTGGTTTTTCGTCCGTTGTAAAAACAGTCTTATTATCATCCGAAACCCATGCATTGTGTGTGAAATTGTTCGGTGTAGCAATTCCTCCCAAAATAACTGGGTTCATTTTATTGGATACATCTACGGCAAATAACTTTCCTTGGTAAATGGCGCTAGCCCAGAGTGTATCCCCTCTTACCATTCCATCATGTAAATAATATTCATTGAAAACTCCTACAAATACTGGGTTTTCGGGATCCACGGTTAAGTCAAACATCAAAGCACCACTTACATCTGCACTTGGTACTCCGGGTACTGCTGCACCAAAAACATATAAAATCCCATTCTCATCTACATAAAGATTATGAGCTTGTAAAAAAGTTCCAGAATTGGTGTCCACCGATATAGTAGGGTAAAAATTTGTGAATTTTTGATTGGTTTGATTTACACTATCCAAATCCACAATTAATATTCCATCCGAAGGTCCCCCATGGTTATCATGAATTACATAAGCGTAATGGCTCCAAGTTTTAATATCTCGCCAGATGGAATTGGCCCCAGGGATCCATCCTTTTTCAACTGGATTTGAGGGTGTTGTAATATCCACTATGGAAAAGCCAGATTCTGCTCCAACAAGAGCGTATTCATTTCCATTGCCATCTGCATATCCCCAAACATCATTAAGGTTGGTGCTTGGATAATCCAATTGTCCTAATTTACTTACGTTTAAACTGTCTTGACCTTGGAGAACCAATGCCGAAAGCCCCATTACTAGGGATAAAAATAATTTAACTTTCATTTTTAATGTTTTATAATTCTAAGGTGATCTGTGGATCATCAGATTCTGGCTTTTGTTCCTCCACCACAATTTCGGTATCCACTTCTTCAACAGTTTCCTCTTTTATTTCTTCTGGTTCGGGCTCGGGTGCTTCTAAAAGATTTATCTGCTTTACAGCATCTTTTGTCAATTGATTCCCTTGAGCCTTCATTCCTTTAACAGCTATAAAATCAACAAGATCAACAGTTTCTTCTTCTTTTTGTTTACCCTTGATCTTTTTGAATACAATTTCTATTATAGGTTGCTTGTGAGTACTCATTATTTCTAAAAAGGAACCTTCTGATTCACTGATAAACAATTCCTTTTTGTCGCTCATTTCCGGTATAAACCTTTTCACGAAGTACATTGACTTTTCACCATCAAAATAAACTACAGAAAGGGCTTTCTCTTTGTCAAACTTTTCAAGGTGAATCATATCCTCGTCAAATTTGGTACTGATATCGAAAGATAATAATCGGTAAAAACCAGATTGAGAGATTTCCAATATTCTATCTCCCCCTCTAAAAGCTCCTAATAATTCTCCTCTTCCATCTACGTTCAGACGATTTACTGTATCATCGAACCAAATTTTTCTAGGAGCCAAAGTAGAAACACCTTCTTCTTTAAGGTCAATTCTTTTTATTGGAAATTTAGACACTTGGTTCCCCTTTGAAACCCTTCCTTTTATTGCTAAATCTGAAAAATCAATATCAAACTTAAGCTTCCTAATATTTTGAACATTTCTTAGGTGGATGGTTACCACTTCCGCCTCCCCATTGGGGTTAGCCGTAAAATAAAGAACTTTCGACCCCTTTACACCTGCTGTTAAATCATACTCTTTATCGCGAGTAATGCTTGTAACATTAAAGCGTTTCATATAACTATTTCCCTTTGGTCCATTGGAATAAATCAGATTGTAAACCGTTCGTTTATCACCTTTTTTCCAAACCGCAATATGGATTATATCCTTTCCAACATAAGTCTTAGGGCCGACTCTTGTAACCATCATTTTTCCATCACCTCTAAAGATGATAATATCGTCAATATCCGAGCAATCGGTAACAAATTCATCCCTTTTTAGGGAAGTTCCAATAAACCCTTCTTCCTTATTTACATAGAGTTTTGTGTTAGCAATAGCCACTTTTGTGGCATCAATATCCTCAAATAGTCTTATTTCAGTTTTCCGTTCTCTTCCCTTTCCGTATTTCGTTTTCAAGGATTTAAACCAATCTACGGCATATTCAATAATATTGGCGAGGTTGTTTTTTACCGCTTCAATTTTCCCTTCCAAATCGAGAATATGTTGATCGGCTTTATCTTTATCGAACTTTGAAATTCTTTTGATTCGAATTTCCGTTAATCTTGTAATATCTTCATCCGTAACTTCACGGATTAAATTTTTCACATAAGGCTCTAAACCTCTACGGATAAAGGAAATTACTTCTTCCCATGTTTCCGCTTCTTCAATATCACGGTAAATTTTCTTTTCAATAAAAATTCGCTCAAGGCTAGAAAAATGCCATTGTTCTTGCAGTTCAGCAAGGTGGATTTCCAATTCCCTTCTTAGCAATTCTACTGTTTTATCTGTAGAGCGCTTCAAAATTTCCTTTACTCCAATAAAGCAAGGTTTGTCATCCTCAATTAAACAAGCTAAAGGTGAAATTGAAGATTCACAATCTGTAAAAGCATAAAGGGCGTCAATCATCTTATCTGGAGAAACTCCAGGTGGTAGATGAATTAATATTTCAACAACACTAGCTGTATTATCTTCAATTTTTTTGATTTTAATTTTTCCTTTATCATTGGCTTTGATAATGGAGTCAATAATCCCTACGGTATTGGTTCCATAAGGCAATTCGGTAATCATCAAAGACTTTTTATCTACTATAGATATTTTGGCTCTTACCCTAACTTTTCCACCGCGCAGACCATCATTATAATTTGTAAAATCCGCAATACCGCCTGTTGGGAAATCTGGTACTAAACTGAAACTTCTTCCTTTTAAATGTTTTATAGAAGCATCTATTAATTCCAGAAAATTATGGGGTAGCAATTTTGTGGACAAACCCACCGCAATACCCTCCACACCCGAAGCGAGAAGTAAGGGGAATTTTACAGGCAAATGCAAAGGTTCTTTTCCACGGCCATCATAGCTGGATTGCCAATGGGTAACTTTAGGACTAAAAATAACTTCTAAAGCAAATTTGGTAAGCCTTGCTTCAATATATCTTGGAGCTGCCGCTCTGTCTCCCGTTAAGGTGTTTCCCCAGTTTCCTTGGGTATCGATTAGTAATTCTTTTTGGCCCAATTGAACCAAGGCATCGCCTATAGAAGCATCACCATGAGGATGGTATTTCATGGTGTGGCCAATAACATTTGCTACTTTGTGGTAGCGGCCATCGTCCAATTCTTTAAGAGCGTGAAGGATTCTTCTTTGAACCGGTTTACAACCATCCTTCAAGGCCGGAACGGCTCTTTCGAGGATTACATAGGAGGCATAATCCAAGAAATAATCTTGGTACATACCCGAAACACGGGTAATACTAACATCTTCCTCAATATTTTCAATATCTGGCTCTAAATCCTTATTTTCTTCCTCCATTATTATTTTTTGCCCTCTCTTTATTTCTGGCTAATACGCCATTTAAGGATTTTTTCAAATCTTTTAAATCTCGCTTTTTCAAATATGAAATAGCAACGGTTTGTTTTTTAAAGGTTCCTGATTTACTGGTAATTTTTACCACCAATACTTTTCTTAATGGGTAGCGGTTAATTCTAAAACTGTGGAGTTTCCTTTTCGGAAATTCAAAATGCGTTCTAGCAATTCCTCCCAAGGAACTTAAGTTTGGCTCTGAAGCTGTAAAATTTAAAACCTCCCCATCACTATCGTAGCTAAACACAGGTAATCCTCTGTAAATCAAGAATATTAATATTCCAATAGCATAAGGCGAAGTTTTGTAAACACCACGCCATGAGCCATCTATATTCAATATTAAAAAATCAAATAGTATGCTAAACGCGCATAAAATATAAATCAGGTTTAAAAATTTAAACCCCCTGTTCGAGTTAATCCTCATGTCCTATTTCTATTTCCACCGGGTCATCAATGTCTTTTTCAACCCTAAGATTATCAATTATGAATTCTTGTCGTTTTGGTGTGTTTTTACCCATGTAAAAGGTTAGCAACTCCTCAATGGTGGTGTCTTTACCCAACATTACGGGTTCTAATTTTATATCCTCACCAATGAAAAATCTAAATTCATCGGGCGAAATTTCTCCCAATCCTTTAAATCGAGTGATTTCCGCTTTTGCTCCTAATTTTAATAAGGCAGCTCTCTTTTCTTCCTCACTATAACAATAATTTGTTTCCTTTTTATTTCGAACTCTAAACAAAGGAGTTTGAAGAATAAATAAATGTCCTTCTCGAATAAGTTCTGGAAAAAATTGCAAGAAAAAAGTAATCAACAATAAACGAATGTGCATTCCATCTACATCAGCATCTGTTGCAATTACAACGTTGTTATAACGTAAATCTTCCAGGCCATCCTCTATATTTAAGGCAGCTTGTAAAAGATTAAATTCTTCGTTTTCGTACACTACCTTTTTGGTTAAGGAATAACAATTTAATGGTTTTCCTTTAAGGCTAAAAACCGCTTGAGTATTTACATCTCTCGATTTTGTAATGGATCCAGAAGCCGAATCTCCCTCCGTAATAAACAGGGTAGTATCCAAACGCTTCTCGTTTTTTTGATCGTTATAATGAGCTCTGCAGTCTCTAAGTTTACGATTGTGCAAACTCGCTTTTTTGGCACGATCACGAGCTAACTTTTTTATCCCACTTAATTCCTTTCGCTCTTTTTCTGCTCTAAGTATTTTCTTTAAAATTATCTCCGCTACTTTTTCATTTTTATGGAGAAAATTGTCGAGCTGGGTTTTTATAAAATCATTCACAAAAGTCCGAACTGTAACCATATCCGGACCCATCTCTGTAGAACCTAGTTTGGTTTTGGTTTGGGATTCGAAAACGGGTTCAATAACCTTTATGGCAATGGCCATTACAACAGATTCCCGAACATCAGAAGCGTCGAAATTTTTATTATAGAAATCTCTGAAAGTCTTTACTAAAGCTTCTCTGGCTGCGGCCTGATGCGTTCCACCTTGGGTTGTATGTTGTCCGTTTACAAAAGAATAATATTGGTCGCTTTGACTTTTCTCTGTATGCGTAAGTGCCATTTCAATATCATCTCCTTTAAGGTGAATGATATCGTGCATGGTTTCATGGTCCAGATTATCCGTTAAAAGGTCCTTTAGCCCATTTTCAGAATGTATTTTTTTACCGTTGAAAAGCAGGGTTAATCCTGGATTCAAATAGGCATAATTCCAAAGAAGTTTTTCAACATATTCCGGCATAAACCGGTAATTCTTGAAAATGGTAGGATCTGGACGGAAACTGATTTTGGTTCCTTTTCTCAAGGACGAATCTACAATCTCCTGATCATCGGTTAGTTCTCCGTTTTCAAAAACAGCAATTTTAGTTTTAGAATCTCTGATGGCTTGAACAGTAAATTCCTTTGAAAGGGCATTTACCGCTTTGGTACCCACTCCATTTAAACCAACAGATTTCTTAAAAGCTTTGGAGTCGTATTTTGCTCCAGTATTAATTTTGGAAACACAGTCGATCACTTTTCCCAAAGGGATTCCACGACCATAATCTCGAATATTAACCTGACCATCGCGAATGGAAATCTCAATGGTTTTTCCGGCACCCATCACAAATTCGTCAACGGAATTATCCACCACCTCTTTGAGGAGGATGTAAATACCATCATCGGATGAAGAACCATCCCCTAATTTCCCGATATACATTCCAGGACGAAGGCGGATGTGCTCCTTCCAGTCTAAGGACCGGATATTATCTTCTGTGTAATTACTAGACATTCATTAAAATCTTATGGAAGTCTAAAATTATAAAATTAGCCTTGAAAATCGAGGCTAGCGGATTACAGTTTTTAACAGTTTATCAAAAGAAAAAAAGCTTAAACATTGAATCTAAAATGCATCACATCGCCATCATTTACGATATAATCTTTTCCTTCAACAGAAAGCTTACCTGCCTCTTTTACAGCGTTTTCCGAGCCGTATTTCACAAAGTTCTCGTATTTAATAACTTCTGCACGAATAAAACCCTTTTCAAAATCAGTGTGAATAACCCCTGCTGCTTGGGGAGCAGTAAAACCTTTATTAATAGTCCAGGCTCTAACTTCTTTTTCACCAGCCGTAAAATAGGTTTGTAAATCTAATAATGTATAGGCCGAACGAATAACTTTGTTTACCCCAGCTTCTTCCAAACCAATGTCTTCCAAAAACATTTGTCTTTCTTCATAATCATCCAATTCAGAAATATCAGCTTCTGTTGCTGCGGCGAGGAAAATTACTTCAGCATTTTCATTTTTCACATTTTCAATAACTTTTTCTACAAGGCTATTGCCTGTTTTTGCTGATGCTTCATCTACATTACATACATATAAAATAGGCTTATCAGTAAGGAACTGGCAATCCTTTATTAATAAATCGTCCTCATCTGATCTTTCAAAAGATCTTACACTTTTTCCTTCTTCAATGTGAGTTTTTAAATCACCTAAAAGCTCTACATTATGTTTTTCAGATTTATCTCCGGTTCGAGCCGCCTTGGCGTGTTTTTCCAACCTTTTTTCTAAAGTCTCTAAATCTTTTAATTGAAGTTCAAAGTCAATAGTTTCTTTATCTCTAATTGGGTCGATAGATCCATCTACGTGAGTGATGTTCTCATTTTCAAAACAACGTAAAACGTGAATAATAGCATTACACTCGCGAATATTTCCCAAAAATTGGTTTCCCAATCCTTCACCTTTACTTGCTCCCCTTACCAATCCAGCAATATCAACAATCTCCACGGTAGCAGGCAAAACCCGTTGAGGATTTACCAATTCTTCCAATTTTTCCAATCTATTATCCGGAACTGTTACGGTTCCTACATTGGGTTCTATGGTGCAAAAAGGAAAGTTTGCAGATTGAGCTTTAGCGCTTGATAAGCAGTTGAAAAGAGTGGACTTACCTACATTTGGTAGTCCTACGATACCACACTTCATTTCGTATTTTTTTTAAAGGTTGGCAAAGATAATTTTTTCGGATTAGAGAATATAGATTATCTCCCCTTATTGTTTTGGTATTTGGGTTTATTCTTTTTTTTAGGGATAATTGTCCTTTCACATTTTTATTCTCTAGGGCTTCGCTGCAACACAAACTGGCGCTAAGTTCGGTTGGGTTATCTCTTCATTCTTCAGAGCTTCCCAATCTCCCTAAGGCTTCGCTGCAATCAAAATACAATTTTCTTGAATGACGGAAAGGGCTTCGATTAAACATTTTCGAAAATTGTTTATTTCATTAAAACTCGGATTCAAATCGACTAACGGGAGTCTGGGAACAAAAGAAAAAAAATCAAAAGATCTTAAAAACTTGTTCTTTAAACCAAAGGGCCTTATTTCATATCCGTAGAA
>CAKZNE010000124.1 GCA_937129395.1 uncultured Cryomorphaceae bacterium
TTGCCGTACCCAATATATTAAGTTTTTTAACCTATCAAGATTGGAACAAGCAAATTGTGGGCATGGATCAGTTTGAAAAGGAAGAATTGCCAGACAATATACCAGCCCTTTATTATTCGTATCACATTATGGTGGGCTTAGGTACTATTTTCATTGGCATAATGGCACTCGCAGGCTTCCTTTTATGGAGAAAAAAACTGTATACCGTAAAGCCTTTGTTGTGGGTTATCATGTTCTTAGTTCCCTTTCCGTATATCGCGAATATCACGGGGTGGTATGTTGCTGAATTAGGCAGACAACCTTACTTGGTTTATGGTTTGCTACGGACAAGCGAAGGTATTTCGCCAACCGTTTCTTCAGGAAATACCTTGTTTACGCTATTGGGTTTTGTTGCCTTATATATGTTACTCGGTTTATTGTTTTTAGTGCTGGTTGGCAAAACCATTCACCAAGGTCCAAAACCACAAACACACTAGATTATGGAACTATTTTGGTATATCATTATTGGAATTATCTTAACCGTATTCTTTGTTTTGGATGGCTACGATTTTGGAACGGGAATTATTCATTTGTTTTTTGCTAAAACAGAGAAAGACAGAGAAGTCATTGCAAAATCTGCAGGGTTATTTTGGGATTCCAATGAAGTTTGGCTAGTAGCCGCCGGAGGAATGCTTTTTATGGCCTTTCCAACATATTACGCTTCTATATTTAGCGGATTTTACCTTCCCTTAATCATCCTCTTGTGGCTCATTGTGTTTCGGGCGATTGGTTTGGAGTTTAGGGGCCAATTTAACTATCAGATGTGGAAGGATATTTGGGATAAATCTTTCGGAGTATCAAGCTTATTAATCGCTTTGTTTTTCGGAATTGCCCTAGCTAATGTAGTACGAGGCGCAAACTTAGGAGGTGTCGAAAAGGGAGTCTCTGTCTATGAGGGGCATTATTTTTTCTTACCCTTATGGGATAGTAGTTTTAGTCCCCTAAGTGAAAACCCAGGAGTTTTTGACTGGTTCACCATAGTTATCGGGTTGATTGCCGTGGTTACTTTAGCCATTCACGGTGCCAATTGGATTATTCTAAAAACCAATTCGTCTATAAATAGCAATCTCAAAGTTTTGGTTTTTAAATTAAATATCGCCCTACTCCTATTAACTATATTTTCTCTGGTCATTTGGCAACTAGTAAACCCGAATTCTTTAGACAATTTTATAGCGAAACCGTATTTGATTCTATTTCCTCTCATTTATATTTCCGGACTGGTTGGCTTGTTCTTTGGTAAAAAATTCAAGAAAGATATATACCCTTTCGTATGTTCTTCTTTGCTCATAATTGGGGGAATAGCATCCTCGTTAGCATCCATGTTTCCGGTAATACTACCATCTACAAATACGATAAACGAGCCATTAACAATTTACAATACCGCCGCACCAGAGTACGGCTTGTCCGTTGCTTTGAATTGGGGTATTGTTGGTTTTATTCTCCTCTTTGTGTATATGATCATTCAAAAAAGATTGACGAGTGGAAAAATCGACAATATGGATTATGGACATTAGCATATAAACTCATGACCCATACCTTAATTTCATTGCTAAGTATTTTAATGGGTATAATCGGTGCCAATGGGGCTGGCTATTTTTTCAAAAAGTATTCCTTCGGACTTACAGGAAATACAATTGCCGGGGTTTTCGGCAGTATTCTTTTAATTAAAACCTTTGGCAGATTCGGTCTTGACCCAAAATTCATACTACAAACAGGCACTGTCGATTATTTGCTTTTAATCAGTAATTTTTTGGTGGCAGTATTGGGTGGTGCGATTGCACTACTGGTTATCTTTAAATTGAAGAATATATTAAATAGAAAGAAAAAGTAACAAAAAGCACCTTCCTTCTCCTCCGCATCAACTCAGCCAAAGTGCACTGTGTCGCCTTTTTAGGAGGGAAGCTCAAACAAAACAGTTTCCACAACAGTTTCCCCTCTACGACAGAGCGTGAGCTCTGAGCGAGCTGAAGCATTGGCGGGATTAAGGGGTGTGTAGCCGGAATGCCTATATTTAACAATACATTCCAACACTTAAATGAAAATCAACTACAACCCCAAACTAAAAGAATTCGCAAGGCAACTTCGAAATAATTCCACGAAATCTGAAATCCGTTTGTGGCAGAAACTAAAGCGGAGTCAGATGTACGGTTATGATTTTCATAGACAAAAACCTATTGATGAATACATTGTAGACTTCTTTTGTAACAAGTTGCAACTGGCCATTGAATGCGATGGGTATTCGCATGAAATAGTAGAAGTCTGGAAAAAAGATGTTCTAAAGTTCAAT
>CAKZNE010000125.1 GCA_937129395.1 uncultured Cryomorphaceae bacterium
TTCTATCTAATTTACCACTTTCTATATCTAAAATTTTAAGACAAGAATAGTCTTCATTTTGCCAGCTTCCCTTTTATCTTTCTGATTATAAAACCTAAAATAGGTACGTGTTCATAAACCATTTCGCCCAAATCATAATAATCTTTATGGAGATCCTTTTCAATTCCAGTTCCTGGACCCAAACCGAAACTAAAATAGAATTTTTGGGCAGAAACCTGAGAGCCTAATAAGGCTAAAATTAACAGTAAAATATTCCTAGAGTGCGACATCTTATGGACAATATTATTTGGTATTTGGCAACAATATAGGAACTTTATTTTAGAAAAAAATCACTCAACTAGCTGGGGAATAAATAAGTAATTCGCCACTAAACAAAAAATAGCGATTAAAATTTATGACCGATAAAAACGCTTGTAGAATAAAAACTATGCGCTACACAGTCGCTAAACTTTAACTTTAGGCCGAAATTAAAAGTTTAGCAATGAAAATAGAACTCTACAGCCAAAAAATAATTCTTGAGGATCTAAAGAACCATCAATTTCAAAAAGGCCTTCGTCAAGTCGGTCTAATTCTTCAATCCGATAAGGAGCTTGATTTATTTAGTATAATTCTGGATTTATGGGATATTCAAAATGAAAAAAAGCGGGAATTAGCCTTTATGCATTATTTCTCATTTTGCAAACAAGTTCCTATACCAGAAGCAGATCAGAACAACTCCTCTTTGGAGTTACTTTCAAAAAAATTAACTGTGGAACTAAAGCAATTATCCGAAATGGATGTTAAATAAAATGGGCTTTAAAGATTGATTGAAATTCCAAAATTTAAACCAACACTAGAAAATGGATAGGCACTAATTAAAACCTCTAAGGGTTCTTCATCATTAACAATTGCAGGATTGCTCACTTCAATATTTTCTAAATAAACTGTTTCCCGATCATGTACGGATAAAGCATGAATATTGGAACTGCCATTGATAGTACTTGTCTGCATGGATCTTTTGGTTGGAGCATAGGAAAGGGCTCTATAATCCAATTCAACAAAATAATTCACCTTGCCCTTTTTCCATTTAAGTCCCATAACAGCATTAAACCCTAGAGCAAAAGAACCGCTCATTATATATCGCTGCTGGTAATCTGCATTGTTCGAATCAATTAAAGTTTCAGTGTCATAAATCATCCTTGAAGAAATACTGGTAATTAATCCAACTCTGGAGTAAAAATCCATATTGGGCTTTTTTATTGGCATAATTAGGACAAGTGACGGAATTGCTGAAAACATTTCCCCTCTTAGGCTCCGATAAAAATAATCGTCTGACGTTTCTATTTCACTATCTCGTTTGGAACCCCATAAATAAGATAAATTCAATTCTGCTCCAATTTTTCCTGAAAAATTATAACCTAATCCTAAATTGAAATGGGATCCTTGGCCAAGCGAAATTTTATTTTGTTTTTTAAAAGGCAGTGTCTCAGACTCTTCATTAAAATCAAAAAACTGTGGAACCGATTGCTCACCCATTGGAGCTGCATATCCCATATCAAATTTTAAATAATACTGGGCTTGTAATTTTTGACCAAAGCCTATAACCATAGCCAATACAATTAATGAAATAGCTTCCCTTTTCATAAATTATAGCTTATCCCAATTAAAAATTGAACACTTGAAAATGGCTGGCTTATACTCAATTCCTGAAAAGGCCGCTCTATCCCTACAAAACCAAAAGTTCCTTGTTCCTCAGAAATTTTGTCCTTATAAACCGTCTTCCTTTTATAGGTATTTAAACTTGCAAGTTGGTCTACCCCATCAATTTCATATTGGGTTATTTGGGACTCAGTAGGTTCAAAGGAAAAGCTATGAAAACGTATTTCTGCAAAAATCTCCCAATTTTCATCTGCTAGGTATTTTACACCTAAATCTGCCAAAAACCCCCATGATACAGGGCCTGTAAATTCCTCAGTAGAAATCGTCGTTGTCAAATATTTATACTCTACTTCCTCATAAGTTCTCCCAAAATTTAGGCTTGGCCCTATTCGAATATAGGGAGATATACGGGTGTTAAAGGGGCTAAAAACAAGGTTCGGGCTAATGCTCCACATATTTCCAAAAACATCCACCCTCCTTTCACTTAGCCGAAATTCATTGTTATTATCCACCAATCGACTCTGGGAATAGGAATTTTTTCCGCCTTGTAAATAGGAAGCCTCAATGGCGATATCCAAATTTTCAGTTAATCTATAAGCCAGTCTAAAACGGCTATTAAAACCCTTTCCAAATGAAATCAGATTAGCAGTTTCCAATTCTGTTGAGGTATTTACAACATCGATATCGTAAAAATTCGAATAGGGTTCTTTGGCCATACCAAAACTCGGACCCCCTCCAATACTAAAATAGAGTTTTTGGGCATTGGCAATCTGAAATGCCAATAGTAAAAAAAGTAGCAGAATTCTTTTAAGGTATGACATCCTAAAAGTGACAGTTATTTAATTAGTTTATGCAATATAGGATCATTCGGCGAATTAAAAAACCACTAAATTGGAGCAGAAATAAGAGCGCCTTTTTTTTCAAATCACAAAATCATATCAATTCCTAAAAAGTGTAAATGATTGTTAATATATCCAGCTCAATGATGAGCACAGCTACTTTTAGATCATGAAAAAGACACAAAAACTAATCGCCCTACTCATTGTTTTCTGCCTAGCTGGTTTAATTATTATTCAAACAGTCTATTCTAAAAAAGAATATGAAGCTCAGAAAATTGAGTTTGTAAAAGACATCAATCGCTCTTTGGAAATTGCCATTTCGAAGGCCGAAATCCTTAAAGTAGATTCCATTTTGGTATTATTGGAAAGAGATGCAAGGGATACCACCCTTGTTCAATACGAATATTCATACGACACTATTCAAGGATCGGGAGTTTCCATTATCGACCCGAAACTAAATAAAGTTAGTATAAGCATCAAAATGGGCAAAGATAGTATTGTCTCAAAGGATAGTTTAATTGAAACTATCCTGAAAACCAGCACAGAGCTTGCGCTCGAAGGATTTGAGGATCCAATTACTAAAAAAAGAACAATAGTAATGTGGAACGACCCCCTTATGGACAGAATAGGCTTTTATAAAGATTCCATGCCCCTAAACCTCCAAGAATTACAAACCGATTTTCATAAAGAACTAAAATCGCGAGGCATTGAAAATGAATTCATTTTATTGACCACTTTTTTAGACAGCAATACCATTCCCCAAAGAGATGGAGCCATTTATTCCCAAACACAAGAATGGAAAACCACCATGGATAAAAACGCCTATGTTGCTGAATTTCCCGATCCATTTTTCGCCATTCTTTCCAGATCTGGTTTAATTATTGGCAGTTCCATAATCGTAATTATTCTCCTTATTTTCTCCTTCATTTTACTAATGCGCATCCTAAATAAACAAAAGAAACTTTCTGCCATGAAGGATGATTTTATGGATAATATCAGTCACGAAATGCTTACTCCTATTTCCACCTTGAGCGTCGCCTTGGAAAGCATGAAAAATTTCAATTCTATAAGCGATAAAGCCAAAATTGAAAAATACCTCAACATTTCTAGTTTGGAATTGGAACGGATGTCGGATTTATTCCACAATGTTCTATTAACCAGTTCTTTTGAAAATAGAAATGTAGAACTAAACTTAGCAGAAACCGATATTATCCCTTTATTGGAAAACCTAAAACTCTACCATACGGAAAGAAACCAAAAAAATGTTTACATAGAAATTACAAGTCCAGATTCACTTTTCCTCAAAACAGATAAGGATCACTTAACAAGTTGCCTAAACAACCTATTGGACAATGCCATAAAATATTCGGAAAATCCAGATATTAAAGTAAACGTATTTGTATCTCAAAGTTCTGAAGCCGTACAAATTGAAATTGTAGATAATGGCACTGGAATTAAGGAAAGCGATCAAAGTAAAATATTTAACAAATTCTTTAGAGCGAACAGGGGAAATGAAAAAGGTTTGGGTATCGGTTTGTTTTATGTAAAAACAATTTTGGTAAAAATGAACGGTTCCATAGTTTTGAATAGCAGCTCCAAAGAAGGGTCAAGTTTTCTGATTGAATTGAATAAATAATAAAATGTCTCCATCCAAAAAAGTACTTTATGTAGAAGATGAAATGGCCCTAGCTATGCTGGTAAAAGAGAATTTAGAATCTCATGGTTATGATGTTTTCCATGCAAAAAATGGAGAGGAAGCTCTGGAAAGATTCTTCTTTGTAAAACCGCATATTGTTCTTTTGGATGTGATGTTGCCAAAGTCTAGTGGCTTTAAAGTAGCCAAGGACATTAGAGCGGCAGACCGGCAAACACCCATATTATTTATTAGCGCCAAAGTGCAAACCAAAGATGTTATTCAAGGTTTTGAGGCGGGTGGAAACGACTATATCCGAAAACCCTTTAGTCTAGAAGAATTATTGATCCGTATAAAAGCCATGCTCAGTGTAAATAGGGTTTTGGATGTGCTTGAAAGGTCGGATCAACGAATTTTTGAATTGGGGAAATTTGAGTTTGACAGCAAAAAAATGCTTCTCTATTTTCAAGGGCAGCAACAAAAATTAACCAGCCGAGAATCAGAATTATTGCAATTGTTTTGTGAAAATGAAAACCGGCTGTTGAACAAAAAAACCATTCTAAGTAAACTCTGGGGCGATGATTCTTTCTTTAATTCCAGAAGTTTAGACGTTTTTGTTTCCAAACTGAGAAAGCACCTTAAAAAAGATCCTTCTGTAGAAATAATCAATATTCGGGGACAAGGTTATAAGTTTTTGATTTACGGTCGATAATACAGAAGAAATTTCAGGGCAAGGCCCAAATGGATATTAGCTTTTAATGCTTAATTTCGAATTCCATCGACGAATAATTTAAAGCAATTCCAAACTATGGCCCAAAGGGTTTCTGCCATAAAAACAAAAGTTTTCCATCATTCTGATTTCCAGAATAAAGAAGATTTGCTGGCAATAGAAGAACCTTTAGAAATTCGTTTGGGCTTTGGTTCTTCGGCCGAAAGGCAGCAAAAAAGTTTGGCCATTACCATGAGAACACCTGGGAATGATGAAAATCTGGTTGTAGGATTCCTTTTCACAGAAAACATCATCCATTCCCTAGAGCAAATAAACTATATCGATTATTGCAAAGATGAGGATGGCCAAAAAAGCGAAAATGTAATTCGGGTGGAACTTCATGAGGAAATTGACCTTCATTGGGAGGATTTACAACGAAACTTTTTCACCAACTCCTCCTGCGGAATTTGTGGGAAAGCAAGCATTGAAAACCTTGAAAAAATTTGTCCTACTAAACTGCAAAATGGTTTTGAAATTGGTCCAGAAACAATCCATTCTTTGGAAAACCAAATGCGCAAAGCCCAAAGTGTTTTTGAACATACCGGTGGACTACATGCAGCAGCCCTCTATAATGAAAAGGGAAAAATTCAAATATTAAGGGAAGATGTAGGAAGACATAATGCTCTAGATAAACTCATAGGCGAAGGTTTAACCAGAAAAATTGATTTTCAAAAATCCATTGTATTATTAAGCGGAAGAGCGAGCTTTGAGTTGATTCAAAAAAGTTTGATGGCTGGAATCCCTATTGTTGCAGCCATTGGTGCCCCTTCGAGTTTAGCGGTTGAAACTGCCGAAAATTTTAACTTGACCCTATGTGGTTTTACGCGAAATTCGCAATTCAATATTTACAGCGCAAACCAAAGAATAGCCCCTAAAAAATAAATAGTTTGACAAAAAACCAAAAACCAGCAGAACTTAGTCCAGAAGAATTTACAGGATTAAAACTTGAAATGCCCAAAACCTCAGCTGCAGGATTAGCGGGAGTTTTTGCTGCGGTAAAGCATGTTTTAGGGGCTATGAACCCGGCCAGAGCAAGCAAGGTATTATTTGAACTAAACCAAAAAGGAGGAACTGATTGCCCAGGTTGCGCATGGCCAGACCCTGAGGATAGATCCAAACTGGGTGAATATTGTGAAAATGGTGCAAAAGCCATTGCCGAAGAGTCCACCACACAAAAATTAGAAGCTTCCTTCTTCGAAAAATACAGCCTTCAAGAATTATCAAATCAAAGTGATTTTTGGATTGGTAAAAGAGGAAGAATAACCCAACCGATGTATTTGGAAAAGGGGCAAACGCATTACAAAGAAATTACCTGGGAAAAAGCTTTTTCCATTATCGCTAAAAACTTAAATGAATTAGAAGATCCCAACGATGCGGCCTTTTACACCTCTGGAAGAACCAGCAATGAAGCTGCATTTCTTTATCAGTTAATGGTAAGAATGTACGGCACCAATAATTTACCAGATTGCTCCAATATGTGCCACGAATCTAGCGGTGTAGCTCTAACTGAAACCCTAGGGATTGGGAAAGGATCCGTAACATTAGAGGATTTTAATAAGGCGGAAGTGATAATGGTAATCGGTCAAAACCCAGGAACCAATCACCCCAGAATGTTATCTGCCTTAAAAAAAGCAAAGGAAAAAGGGGCCAAAATAATAAGCATTAACCCCCTACCCGAAACTGGATTAATCAAATTTAAAGACCCCCAAAGTCTAAAAGGATTAACGGGAAAAGGAACGGATTTAAGCGACCTTTTTCTGCAAGTAAGAATAAATGGGGATGTAGCCCTATTAAAGGCAATTGGGATTATTCTTTTGGAAATGGAGGAGGAGAGCGGAGGAGTTTTGGATTTGGATTTTATTCGGGAAAGGACTTTTGGGTTTGAGGCTTATAAAACCGGGGCTTCGAGTTCCTCAGCCGCCTGTGATTCTTCCTCCGATAGTGCTTCTTTTGATTCTCCTCGGTCTTTGCTTGATTCGGTAAAGAAGGAAAATCCTGGGGAGCAAGTTCAGGGGGGGGCTTCTGAAAGTCAGCAACCCCTCCAAGGGGCTGAGGCACTCGAAACCCAACATAGTCCTAACCCGAACTCACCAAACCAAAATAAAACCAAACAAACCCTCAAAACCCCACAGCGGGCTGAGGCACTCGAAGCCCAACATGACCCAAACCCACCAAACAAAGTAAAAACCAAACAAACATCTAACACCACACAGCGGGCTGAGGCACTCGAAGCCCACCTAAACGACCTAGCCAAAAACGCCGGAATCCGCCTCGAAAAAATATATGAAGCTGCTGAAATGCTTGCCTCCAATTCTAAAATTATTGCTTGTTGGGCAATGGGTTTGACACAGCATAAAAACGGGGTGGATAATATTAAGGAAGTGGTTAATCTTCTTTTGATGAAAGGCTCTATTGGGAAGGAAGGTGCTGGGACTTGTCCTGTACGTGGGCATTCTAATGTTCAGGGGGATCGGACAATGGGAATTTGGGAAAAACCTCAGGCGGAATTTTTAAATTCTTTGGAAAATGTGTTTGGTTTTAAAGCTCCGCGTAGACATGGTTTAGATGTAGTTGAATCGATTAAAAAGATGCACTCTCAAAAGGGAATGGTCTTTTTTGCTATGGGTGGCAATTTTTTGTCTGCCGCCCCAGATACTAGCTTTACAGCTGATGCTTTGCGAAATTGTAAACTAACGGTTCATGTTTCTACCAAGCTCAATCGTTCCCATTTGGTTCCGGGTGATGAGGCTTTGATTTTGCCTAGTTTGGGTCGTTCGGATCAGGATTTACAGGGTGGGGTTTCTCAATTTGTTTCGGTGGAAAATTCCATGGGGATTGTGCATTCATCTTCTGGAAAATTAAAACCGCTTTCTTCTAAATTAAAAAGCGAACCAGCTATTGTTTGTGAATTGGCACAGGCTCTTTTTGGGGATAAATACAAGGTGGATTGGTTGGCCATGGCTAAGAATTACGATTTGATTCGCGATAAAATTGAGGCTTGTATTCCTGGTTTTGAAAATTATAACAAACGGGTTCGAGAACCTTCTGGTTTTTATTTGCCGAATGGTCCGAGGAAAGGAGAGTTTTTAACCCAAAACAAAAAGGCGCATTTTAGTGTGACTCAAGTTCCAGATTTTAACCTGGAAACCAACCAGTATTTAATGGCTACCGTGCGAACCCACGATCAATTCAACACCACTATTTATGGTTTAAATGATCGTTACCGTGGAATAATGAATGAAAGAAGGGTGATTTTGATGAATCCTTTGGATATGGAAAATGCCGAATTAAAAAGTGGCGATGTGGTGGATATTTACAGTCATTTTAGGGGCGAAAAAAGATGCGCACCTCGCTTTTTGGTTATTCCTTTTGATGTGAGTAGAAATTGCACCATCACCTATTTCCCAGAAACCAATGTGTTAGTTCCTATTGATTCTGCTGCAGATAATAGCAATACGCCTACTTCTAAAATGGTGAAGGTTAGTTTGGAGAAAGTGGATGTTTAGTCTACCGCTACCTGTAAGGTTTTAGAGTGATATTGCCCACTTTCATCTTTGATACGAATGAAATAAGTGCCTGGTTTTAGGCCATCAATTGAAATCAGCTTGTCGTTAATATTTTCAATTCTTTTTACTTCCTGACCTAAAACATTATGGATAAAAACCTTGTCTATATTGTATGTTTTGGACTTTAATGATAGTGCGCCTGTTGAAGGATTGGGGTACATTTCCAATGGGGATTTTGAAATTGCATCCTCGAAAGAGGATAACATGCAGGTGGCTCCAAGGGGGTAAGTAAAATTGGTGTCACTTCGCATACATTCTAAATAGAATCTAGCTGAAACGGCATGGTTCACTGTAGGTTCCAAAAGGTTTTCCAAATTGCCGACCCCTTCAATCCATATAGCGCCAAATTCAAATATCAACCTTCGATGTTGCCCATCGGATAACAAAACCGAATCAACTTGCACAACTGCAACGGAATCAAAAACGGAGCTTGAGCCTGGGTTGTTGATAAATGAAAAAACATCTCCTAAACCAATATTAAAATCATACAATAACCTTTCTTGAGAAGCATTTTTTGCTAGATAATACACCTTCTTAGCTTCCTCCCTAATCGCTCCATTGTAGCTAATTCCATTGTGATATATTTTAAAATATTGAACGGTATCAATCAGCGTATCCCCTTGGAGCAATAGATCGTATTGTTGTCCAGTATAATTACCAAAATCGTTGTAGCCAGCATAATGCCATAGGCCGTAGTTGGTTGGGAATGGTTGGTAGCTGGTGGTTTGTGCTTGGATTTGATTGGGTAAGAAAAGGCAGAATAAAAATGTTAACAAACCCATTAAGCCTAGTTTTGAAAATAAAATAGTGCCGTTGTTTTTTGATAGAGTTTTTATTTTCATGCTGTTTCATTAAAAGAATTTAATCTTCCCCTTTATCGATATCTTTAAAAAGCTCAGCCACTTTTTTCAACCGTGCCGCTTCATGCTCTTTACAAGGTTTTCCACCGATAATTTTAGGCATACCTGGTGGTTTATACTTGGGCACTCGAAGGGATGGTTTCATTTTGATTAGTTTTTGTTGGAACAAGATAAAAAAATATGAAGGGACGGGTTTTGTTTCTGGCTAATTTTTAATCCATGTCAAATGGCATGGAAACGCCAACCCTAGAACAAGCCTTTCAAAATAGGAATTTACCCAAGGTGCATTCCAATTACTATTTTGATATTTAAATGCAAGAATTTTTAGAATGAGGGGAAGCTTATCATTGGATTATGGGGAAAAGGAGTTGGTTTTATATTTCCAAAATTAGAATGCTGATAATTTTATTTGGATTTCAAACCTTCACTTGGATGGTGATTAAATATTTATTTCCCTAATTTTTTAGGGTCCTGTCTGGCATCAAAAACCCTCAATACCTCTAATTTTTTTCCTTTGACTATATAAATAATCTTGAAATGCCTAACAACTGCTCTTCTATATTTTATACCTGATATTTGTTCTGATTGATATTGGCCCCCAAATTTTATATTTTCAACAGTAGAAATAATTTCCTCGACAACCTTGTTCGCTGACCCGATATCTTTTTCCGCATAAAAATTCCAAATCATTCTAATTGAGGAAAGTGATCTTTTGGACCAAATTACCTTCTCCATGCACGAACTTCTTTTTTCAGATCCTCATGAGAGATGAATTCTCCTTTCTCAATTTCTTCTTCGGCTTGCTTAAGATCTTTAATATATTGCTCCTTAGTTAAGGGCTCCCCAGTGATTGTATAGGCTACAATCTCATCTTTCTCATTTGTTTCAGCATGTAAAACTTCTTCCAAGCGTTTGATTTTAGTCAGGCTTGTGAGTTTCATAAACTGTTCTATAAACTTATTTTTTCTAGATGTTAGGTCCATTTTTTCTGTTTCAATTTATCAAAGATAAGTATTCAACCAATTTTTAGCAATTCCCTGTATTTGGGTACCAACGTTTTAAAGTGCAACCTAAGGTCTTCCACTAAACTTGTTATTCATCTGGTTTACACTCAAAACGACCTAGTGTTGACCCTATGATCAAAAATAGTCTTAAGTTTCCCATTCCCCAACCATTTCAAAACTTGAAAAAACTAACCATAAAATAAAGAAATCCCTCATCACCCGTTACCCAATCAAGCACAATATAAAAACAAAAAGCCCAGCTTCTTTCGAAACCGGGCTTTCAATATTTAGGGGACGAAATGAATTACATTCCTAGTCCTACTCTTTTAAATTCAGTTACTGTTAATCCAGATTTTACTGAATCTAAGTATTTGCTGATATTCATCTTATTGTCACGAATATATTCTTGTTCTAAAAGTGTGCTTTCTTTAAAGAATTTATTCAAACGACCTTGAGCGATTTTGTCAAGCATTGCTTCTGGCTTTCCTTCTTCACGAGCTTGCTCACGTCCTACTTCTAGTTCTCTTTCAATTACTTCTGCAGAAACTGAATCACGGTTTAAAGAAACAGGATTCATAGCCGCAGCTTGCATAGCAACATTACGTCCAGCTTCGGCTGCTTCTTCGTTCATTCCTACTAGGGTAGCTAGTTTGTTTCCAGCATGGATATAAGGGGCAACGAAAGGAGCATTTACCACTTCGTAACCATTAATTTCCAATTTTTCACCGATAACACCAGTTTGTTCTGTTAACTTTTCAGCTACAGTCATACCGTCAATTGTGCAAGCCAAAAGAGCATCTTTATCTGCTGCTTTTCCTTCAATAGCTAAATCAAGGATGCTTTTAGTTAGGGTGATATAGGATTCGTTTTTAGCAACGAAATCAGTTTCACAGTTAAGGCTAAGAACTGCTCCAAAAGAATTATCGGCAGTTGTAGCTGCTAATACACAACCTTCAGTAGCATCACGATCTGCACGCTTAGCGGCGATCTTTTGACCTTTAGTACGAAGAATATCGATAGCTGCTTCAAAGTTTCCTTCAGCTTCCTGAAGTGCTTTTTTGCAATCCATCATTCCTGCACCGGTTTGCTTTCTTAATTTATTTACGTCTGCTGCTGTAATTTTAGTCATTTTTCAAAAAAATTATTGCGTTACTTAAAAAATCAAGAAAGGGATAAAAATTGCTTTTCACCCCTCTCTTAAAGTTATTTTATAATTAAAGTCTTAGCTGATTATTCTTCAGTTTTAACTTCTTCTTTTACTTCTGGGGTTTCTGTTGCCTTTTCAGCTTTTACTGCCGCTTTTTTAGGAGCTGCTTTTTTTGCTGGTTTTTCTGCTACTGGCGCTGCTTCTGCTTTTGGAGCTTCCTCTTTAGCTGGCTTTTCTGCAACTGGAGCTGGAGCCGGAGCCTCATCTACATTTGCTTTTTTAGCGGCTGCCTTTTTAATTTTCTCATCAGAAGATCTAGCTTTTTCAGCTTTTCTTTCTGTAAGTCCTTTTTTAATGTATTCTGTTACTTCACCTACGATAAAATCGATAGAGCGAGTAGCATCATCATTAGCAGGAATAGCGTAATCTACTTCGTTCGGATCAGAGTTGGTATCTACCACAGCAACGGTTGGGATTCCTAATTTCTGAG
>CAKZNE010000126.1 GCA_937129395.1 uncultured Cryomorphaceae bacterium
TCATCTTCCAAATGAATGCTAACATAAATTTGATCGGGAACAATTTCCATTTTTGAACTTCCTGTTACTTCAATATAAGGTTCTTGATAGGTGGTATTTGGGTTTACTTGAGCAATTCCAAATTGAACTAAAAAGACAAATAACAAGCTTATTTTAGTTTTCATAGTTGGGATTTAAGATTCAGAAAAACTGAAGTTTAAGTTTTGAGCTTGTTCGCGAACCGTACTGATCAATGCTCCTCCTAATTGATTCTTACTTGCGTTTTCTGCATTTTTTGCCGCAAGAAACTTTCTCCTTTTTTCATCCAATGTTGCAATGTCATTTTTTATGATTGTTCTTTTGGCAGATTGAGCGGCCACGTATTTTTCTTTCTCCACTAATGTCATACTCTGCATGTTTTTTGGGAGGGTAGAGTTTTCTACCTCCTTAAGTTTAAAGTCCTTAGCCTTTTTAGCATCTACCAAATCCCATCCTGAATTATCATAAGCCGCAGTACTTTTACTGACACTTCTAGAAACTTTATTTCCCAATCCATAACCACTTGCATTATCATCTTGAGAACTCATATTGCTAAAACCATAAAAACCATTTGCTCCATATTGGATATAAGTAGTATTTAAACTATCATTCAAATTGCTGATTTGTTGATCGTAAGGACTAGGAATGTATTCTGTTTTTGAATTTTGGTTGATCGATAAATATTTTCCACCTGTTAAATCTGCTCCATCTTTCCAGTAACCGTTTATCCCAGCTTGGAAATCTCCGCAATGAATGGTGTTTACAATAATTCCCTTCTCCTTAGCAATACCACAAACGAATTTATAATCCACACTGCCTTGATTAAAGCCTTCGTTACCTGCAATAAATATTACTTTATAATCTTCTGGACTTTCATTCCAATCCAATTGGTTTAAAGAGCTCTGAATGGCTTGGCCACAAAATTCTGAACCACCATTGGTGCTGAGAGCAAAAAGGCTTTTTGAAATCTCATCAAGATCAGAAGTTAGGGATTGTACCATTTGAATATAACCTTCACTAGCGGGTAAACCATCGTTTCCATATTGGTAAACGGCTATTTGCATTGTAGGCCTTACGCCATCACACTTTGCTCTAGCCAATTCATTTACAACATTCCACAGTTGGGCTTTCGCT
The DNA here is from genome assembly GCA_937129395.1 of uncultured Cryomorphaceae bacterium. Classification (GTDB taxonomy): domain Bacteria; phylum Bacteroidota; class Bacteroidia; order Flavobacteriales; family Schleiferiaceae; genus CAKZNE01. Next base: position 1,153 of record CAKZNE010000126.1, read on the forward strand.
TGGTCAATTAATCCATCCATTGATCCACTGGTGTCTAGGATTAAAGCCATTTTAATGCTTTTAGTTGTTGGAGGATTGTCATCAGGATTGTCCTGGGCTTGTAATTCATTCTGACAAGCGAATTGGAAGAATACCAAACAGGAAGCCAATACCATGCTTCCAAATTTTCTAAGAGATTTACTTCTGATCATTGTTGTTGTTTTTAGTCCCACCAGGGATGTTAATTTGATCACGAAAGTATTGGCTATCAAAAGCTTATTAAAGCTACACTTGGTTAAGTAGGGATTTGAGATGGTAAAGGCGACTGTTTTTTAGGTGAGCGCTATTAATGGATGTGAAAAAGCGGACTATTTTGGGTTTAAAAGGAAACTCAAGTTTTTCTGAGACTTTGATTATAGCTAGTTTAGCCCCGTGAAAATCAAATTTTCCATACTACTACTTACCCTTTTCATCAATTCCGGTTTTTCATTGGAATTTGATTTAAAGACAAATGAAACCTTTGAAATTAATAAAGGAGGGGAAAGTGCATCCGAATTGATAAAACTGGCCCAATCAATTTATAAAAAAGAACCTTTAAAGGCAATTGATCATTTAACAAAAGCTCTGAAAATTGCCATTTCAAAAGGGGATTTGGATTCGCAAATCAAGGCTTACAAGTTGTTAGGAGAGATAAATTTTGATTTGGAGCAATACAGCTTATCAAGTGCCAACAATCTAAAAGCCTTGAATTTAATTGAAAATGGAAGCAGCCTAAAAAGGAAAAGAATCAGTTCGAAAATCAAGGATTATTCCGCGGAGAAATCAAGTATATATCTTTTGTTAGGAAATAGTTTGGAGCTGGAAGGGAAATTAGATGAGGCCTTAAAATATTACCAGCTATTTGTAGACGAAGGTCAAGACAGACAAGATGCTGATTTTAAGAGCTCCGTGAATGATAGCTTAGAAACCTATAGTGGTTGGGATGTAAAATTGAAATCAAAACCAATTTCAAAAATTCAATATGCTCAATTGGCTATTGCCAGAATCTACAACAAGAAAAAGGAATTTGAATTATCTAAAAAAAGCCTGAATAATGGGGTTGGTGGTGCGGATTCGGCTTCCAAAATTTCATTTAATTATTCAAATAGTTCTTCTTATAATGCCCAAGCTGGCCGAATTTTATGGGAGCAAAAAGACCCTGCTGCGCAAGGATTTTTAAATAATTCAGCTGAACAAGCAAGATCGGAGGGGAACACCAAAATTGAATCCCAGGCCATAACCGATTTGGCCAAATATTATGAAGAGAATGATGATTTTGAAGAAGCCAAGGATTTTCGAAACAAGAATATAAAAATTCTAGAAAAGGAAAAAGATACCGCTGCCTTGGCGGATAATTACCTTAACAAAGGAATAAGTGAATCTAAATTGGGAATGCCAGATTCTGCAAAGGAATCTATAGTTAAGGCTCAGAAACTTGGTGAAGAAATTGGTGACCTTAAAATCCAACAAAAAAGTTTGAAAGAGCTGTCCAAGATTGCCGAATCAAAAGGTGAGTTGGAGGAAGCTTTGGAATTGTATAAAAAATACATCCGCTACCAAGATAGCTCGGTTAGTTTAAAGGAAGAGGAACTCGATCAGAAATTGATTATTAGTGAGGAGTATTCTAAAAAACAACAGCAGATTGATTTATTGGAAAAAAACGAAGAAATCAATGAAAAGACTATTGAATTATTAAGGTCAAGCTCGAGAAATCAAAAAATATTGATTTACAGTTTGTTAGGTGGCCTATTGCTGGTTTTTGGAAGTGCCTATTTGGTTTATAAAAACATGAGACAAAGAAGGCTGGCCAATCAATTGGTAGCGCTAAGGTCCTTAAGATCCCAGATGAATCCTCATTTTATCTTCAATGCCTTGAATTCGGTGAATCTCTATATTGCCCAAAAGGATGAACGAACCGCCAATAAATATTTAACCGAGTTTAGTCGATTAATGCGTCTGGTTTTAGAACAATCCCAAAAAGACTTTATTCCTCTTCAACAAGAATTGGAAATGATTGATCTTTATATCAACCTCGAACACGACCGCTTTAAAGATAAGTTTGATTTTCAACTGCAAATAGATCCTGAATTAGACGGGGATTCCTACCAAATTCCGCCAATGTTAATTCAGCCTTATATTGAAAATGCTATTTGGCACGGACTGCGCTATAAGGAGGAAAAGGGCCTTTTAAAAGTCGAATATAAATTGGATAGGAATACTATAAAAGTGAGGGTAGAGGATAATGGAATTGGCAGAGTAAAATCTTCTCAAATCAAAACCAAAAACCAAAGGAAAACCCAGTCTACTGGAATGTATAATATTGAAAGCCGTTTGAAAATTATCAATTCCATGTTCAACACAAAAATAAGTTTGCAAGTGAATGATTTGAACTCGGAGCACGGTACTTTAGTAGAAGTTGAAATCCCAATAAACAGCAGCATAAGTTCATGAGTTTAAAAGTTATTATAGTTGAAGATGAGCAATCCAGTCGTGAGATTTTAAAGGGTTATTTGGAACGTTATTGCCCGGATATTACTTTAGTTGGAATGGCCGATTCAGTTAAACCGGCTTTGGAATTAATCCGAATCCACAAACCCAATTTGGTTTTTCTAGATATTGAAATGCCTTTTGGAAATGGTTTCGATTTATTGGATCAAGTCCAGGAGATAAATTTTGAAATTGTATTCACAACAGCCTTTAGTAATTATGCTCTACAAGCCATACAGGTTAGTGCCTCTCACTATTTATTGAAACCTATAAACATCGACGAATTAATCCAAGCGGTGGAACAAGTGAAACTCAATTTGGATAGGGAAAGTCAGTATTTAAACACTAAAATTTTGGTGGAGAATGTGAAATTGGAAAACCACCAATTGCATAAAATAGTTTTACCAACTTTAGAAGGTTTTGAGGTGGCCAGTGTTAAGGATATTATCCATTGCAAAGCCGACGATAATTTTACTTGCTTTTTCTTTGCAGATGGCTCCAAGAAGATGATTTGCCGAAACCTTAAATATTACCAAGAATTGCTAAGCGATTTTGATTTTATACGTGTCCACAAGTCCCACTTAATCAATAAGAATTTTGTTTTGAGATATCGAAAAGGAAAAGGAGGAACGGTGGTAATGTCCAATGGAAATGAAATCGAAGTTAGTGCCAGTCGTAAAAAGGAATTTTTAGAAGCTTTCGCTGGATTAAAATAATTTTCAAAAGCTATTTCTAGGCTTTTTCTAATTCTTATATTCGGGGCGCTTTTAAAACGGGAAATTTCTTTTGTCGTTTTTTTAACTAAACCAGTTTAGAATGAAAAAATTTAGCCTATTTCTATTAGGATCAGCAATTATGATGAGTTGTAACGAAACACCAAGTGCGAGCCCCGAAAAGGATGCGAAAATTGAAGAAAGTCACGAAGAAGTGGATTTCCTATGGTCGACCGAAAAATTTGGAGATATTCAGATTTTAAGATACCAAATTGAAGGCTGGGACAAACTCAGCCTGAACCAGAAAAAACTAGCTTATTACCTTACCCAAGCGGGATTAGCAGGTAGAGATATTACCTGGGATCAATTCTATCGTCATAATCTGGAAATAAGAAGTGCTTTAGAAAACATTGTAAAGAATTACAATGGAGATAAGGAATCAGAACTTTGGAAAGCCTTTATGGTGTACACCAAAAGAGTTTGGTTTTCCAATGGAATTCACCACCATTATTCCAATGTAAAAATGAAACCGGGTTTTGAATTGGCAAGTTTTGAAACTCTGTTATCCGATACCAAAACAAGCTTAAGCGAAGATGCCAAACAAGTGATCTTTAATGATAAAGACTCAAAAAAAGTAAGCAAGGATTCCAATTCTGATTTAGTACTGTCGTCTGCGGTAAACTTTTACGATCCAGATATTAATGAAGCAGAAGCTATTGCTTTTTACAAAAAACAAATAGATACTACAGATAAAAGACCAATTAGCTATGGATTGAATTCCAAATTAGTGAGAAATGCGGCAGGAGAAATTGAAGAACAAGTTTGGAAAATTGATGGTCTATATGGATCTGCCATTAAGGAGATTGTAAAATGGTTGGAATTGGCTCAAGGAGTAGCCGAAAACCAAGCTCAAGGAGATGCCTTAGGAATATTGATCGAATATTATAAAACTGGAGATCTTAAAAAATGGGATGAATATAATGTTGCCTGGGTAGGTGTTACCGATGGTGATATTGATTATATCAACTCTTTTATTGAAGTATATGATGATCCATTAGGTTATAAAGCAACCTACGAAACCGTTGTGCAGGTTAAGGATTTGGATGCTAGCGAGAAAATGTCTGTAATAAGCGAAAACATCCAGTTTTTCGAAGATAATTCTTCCATAATGGACGAGCATAAAAAAGCCGAGGTTGTAGGTGTTTCGTATAGTATGATAAATGTTGTTGGTGAAGCTGGAGCAACAACTCCTTCCACTCCAATTGGTGTAAATCTTCCAAATGCAAACTGGATTAGAACAGAACATGGTTCTAAATCTGTGAGTTTAGCAAATATCGAACACGCTTACGATCAAGCGAAAGGTGGTGGATTTTTGGAAGAGTTTGCCTATACCAAGGAAGAACTAGAAAGAGCTAAAAAACATGCTAAAAACAGCAGTAAAATGCATACAGCCCTTCATGAAGTTGTTGGTCATGCGAGCGGAAAATTAAACGAGGGTATTGGTACTCCTAAAGAAACTTTAAAAAATTACGCTTCAACTTTAGAAGAAGGAAGAGCGGATTTAGTAGCCCTATATTTTATAGTTGATCCGAAGTTAATGGAACTTGGATTAGTAGAAAGCGAAGAAGTAGGTAAAGCCGAGTATGATAGTTATATCCGCAATGGTATGATGCTGCAATTAAGAAGGTTGGATGTAGGTGATGATATTGAAGAAGACCACATGAGAAACCGCCAATTGGTTGCTTCTTGGGCTTATGAAAAAGGAAAAGCGGAGAATGTAATTGAGAAAAAAGTAGTAGAAGGAAAAACCTATTTCGTGGTTAACGATTACGCAAAACTTAGAGTTTTATTTGGAGAATTGTTGAGAGAAATTCAGAGAATAAAATCTGAAGGGGATTATGAAGCGGGAAAAAACCTAGTGGAAACCTATGGTGTGAAAGTAGATCCACAAATTCATCAAGAAGTTTTAGATAGATCCAAAAAGTTTGAAGTTGCTCCTTATTTAGGTTTTATTCAACCTCAATTGGAACCTGTCATGGAAAATGGAGAAATTACAGATGTAAAAGTGGTTTACCCTAAAGATTTCCAAAAACAAATGCTGATGTATTCCGAGAAATACAGCTTTTTAAAATAGTTAGATTTAAAAAGGGGTGATTAATTTCACCCCTTTTTTTTGCCCATTTATAAAAACAAACTTCCATGACATTTTCCCGTCCCTTACAATTACGCTGGAGCGATATGGATCCCAATTTCCACCTTCGCCATTCTGTATATTACGATTTTGGAGCAACACTTAGAACAGAGTTTCTTGTGGCCCACGGCGTTACACCTCAAATAATGCTAAAAGAACATTTTGGACCAGTATTGTTTCGTGAAGAAGCAATTTTTAAAAAGGAAATAAGAATTGGGGATTCTATAATTATGGATGTAAAAGCAAGCTATCTTTCCAAGGATCATTCAAGGTTTGGAATGCAGCATCAAATTTTAAGAGGTGAGGAGCTTTGTGCAATTATTAATGTGGAAGGAGCTTTTATCGATACCATCAAAAGGAAGTTAACTGCACTGCCGCAAATTGCAATAGAGATGGTTGAAGCCATGCCAAAAACCGAAGATTTTAAATGGACCTAATCGAGGAGGACTATTTTTTTCTAGTGTAATTCCAAATAACCAATTCCCCGTATTCCTCAGTCTGTATTGCAAGGGATTTGGGATTAAGCCTTGTTATTTTTACCTCAGTACTTTTTCCTAATAAATGCTCCTGCTGGGGCCCGATAACCTTTACTATTGTACTGGTAAATTGGCATTCCGAATTCCAAACAATTTCACTGGTTATTTTCAAATCAAACTCCTTGTTCACTTGGATCAAAAGGGTATCCGAAATTTGCATATCCCAATTGGTGAAATCCTCATTAAGACAATGGTAGGTACCATTAATTCTATCCTGACAAGTTGAACCTACCTGGGAAAAGCCAAGAAATGGAATAAACAAAAAGCTTAAAAAGAGGAGTTTCATAAATAAAAAAAAAGCGCCCCGAAGGACGCTTTTAAAATTACTAAAGTTTTTGGAATTTCCTAATCTCCAGATTATCTTTCGATTTAAGGCTTATAATATAAATCCCCTTTTTAAGATCACTTAGGCTAATTTTATTGGTAAAATCACCCTCCTGTACAAGTTGACCAGTTAGGTTCATTATACTATACTCTGTAAATTTTTCGGAAGAATAAATGCCAATATGATCCTTTGCTGGGTTAGGATAAATATGTAAATTATTAGTCTCTACCTTTTCAGGAGTAGAAATCCCTGAACCTTGCTTTTTATAGTATTTCCAACTTGCACTAAGTTCAAAAACAGAATTCACGTCATCGTAATAAAGTTCGATAACCTCATTAATTTCTCCCTGCGCATTGTGCTTAAAATAGTAACGATCACTAGGAACCAACTCATCATTTTGATCCAGTTCATAAAAGTCGAATTGCACTAATCTATCGCTTGAATCGTACACAAACTCTATTTTTCCTTCCATTCCACCAGGAATAATGGTCTGAATTGTTACGCTATCTATTAAGTTGTTTGAATTGTAATGGTATTGGTAATCATTTACCACACTTGTGGATCCAGTTCCAAATATATCTACAAGCACAAAAAAGTTTGTAGTTAAACCGGCAGAATTATATGCCATTTCAAAAGCAAGGTTAAATTCTAAATTACCAAACCCATCATCATAATAAACATTTAAAAGAGAATCTTGACCCATGCTGTTTTTATAGAATTCGAACATAGCATTTGTATCTGGGGCTCCTGCAAGGTCCATTGCGTATATGGTGGTTAAATTTCCGAGGCGTACCGAATTATAATTATAGCTCAAATTAGGATCATATATGCCCATGTTCTTTATCAAGCCATCAGGAAAAAGGTTCATTGAGGCAATTTCATCCGCGCTAAAATTGGCACCGGTATCGCTAGAATAAACCAAAGAATCGTGAGGCATAACAGATTGCCACATAGACTCTTGAAGAAATTTGGTGTCAGGCTCATATTGGGCTGAGCCAAATAAGAAACTTAAACATCCAATAATAGAGAAAGTAATTTTTTTCATTTTTTTTAGTTAAAGAGGTTTTTCACCCTTGAGCTAAAATCTTGCCAAGGTTTACTGCAAATTTATCCAAATAATTAAGAGCTTGCTTTCCAGCATTTTAATTTTTTAAAAAGTGAATTGTTGAAATCGAGCAGAGCCAAAAAAAGGTTTTTTTCTAAAAATTAGTTTCGCAAACTTAATCTTAACCATTTATTTTTCCTTGTGATCCGAAGAATCCTATATTTGAAAAAAATTTAAACTATGAAATTATTAGAGGGTAAAACCGCCATAATTACTGGTGCATCCAAAGGAATAGGAAAGGGAATTGCCGAAGTTTTTGTTAAACATGGTGCTAATGTGGCCTTTACATATTTATCTAGTGTAGATCAAGCCTTAGCTTTTGAAAAAGAACTTGCCGCCTCTGGTGCGAAAGTAAAAGGATATAGAAGTGATGCTTCCATTTTTGCAAATGCCGAAGAATTGGTTAAAAACGTGTTGGAAGATTTTGGATCTATAGATATTGTTATAAATAATGCTGGAATTACCAAGGACAATCTTTTAATGAGAATGTCGGAGGAAGATTTTGATAGAGTGATTGATGTGAATATGAAATCCGTATTCAATCTTACAAAAACTTCCATGAGAACCATGCTTAAACAAAGACATGGATCTATTATTAATATTAGCTCTGTTGTTGGAGTAAAGGGTAATGCTGGTCAGGCAAATTATGCTGCCTCTAAAGCGGGAGTTATTGGTTTTAGTAAATCGGTGGCCTTGGAATTGGGCTCCAGAAATATTAGATGTAATGTGGTTGCTCCAGGTTTTATTGAAACTGAAATGACTGGAAAACTTCCAGAAGATGTTGTTCAAGGATGGAGAGATGCTATTCCATTAAAGAGAGGCGGTCAACCTGAAGATATTGCCAATGCTTGTGTTTTTCTAGGTTCTGATTTATCATCTTACGTTACAGGCCAAACTTTACAAGTTGATGGCGGAATGCTTACCTAATACTAAGACTTTGGCCTGGCCGTTTTAGAAATTTATTTTCTATTGATTACAGATTTAACATTTGAATATTCTCCTTTTTGGCTGTTTCCAATTTGTATTGGATCATTAGCGGCTGTTTGGGTTTTGTATTTTTCAACATCATCCTTAAGTACTGCCAAGAAAATTTCCTTGGCCATTCTTCGTTTTTTGTCCTTTTTCATAATTTCCGCTTTATTGCTTTCTCCCTTTTTTAATTTAAAAGAAAGAATAACGGAAAAACCAATCTTGGTTTTAATTCAAGACGAGTCTAGTTCCTTGGTTTCCAATAAGGATTCCTCTGAAGTAAGAAATTTTTTAAGTTCGGAACTCCCTGAAAAACTCAAAATCCTTGAAGATAAATACCGTATTAAAAACATCTATTTCGATAAGGAAATTAAGGAGGAGTCTACTAAAAGTACAGGAATAGAGTCGAATTTATCTCTGGCGATAAAAGAAGCCAAACAAAGGTTTTACAACCAAAATATTGGGGCCGCTGTTTTAATTAGCGACGGGATTTACAATAGAGGGATTAATCCAGTTTATGAAGGGAAGGGAATAAGTTTTCCAATTTACAGCCTAGGAATGGGCGATACTTCTCTTCGTAAAGATCTGTTTATCCAAGCTTTAGTTCACAATGAGATTAGCTATTTAAACAATAGTTTCCCCGTAGAAGTGAAAATAAGAGCAAGGGATTTAAAAGGACAAAAATCGCGTTTAAGAATCCTAGATTCTAGAGGCAAAGAGGTTTTTCAAAAAGAAATTGTAATTAGTGAAACAAATGATTTTCAAAACGTTGAACTCTTTATTAGTCCAGATTCCATAGGCCTACAAAAATATAAAGTCTCCTTAAGTCCACTATCCCAAGAAATAGAAACCAGAAACAATTGCCGAAGTTTTGCAATAGAAGTTTTGGATAATCGCAAGAAAATATTAATTCTTGGAAGTTCCCCGCATCCTGATATGGCCGCTTTAAATTCGGCTTTAAAGAATTACGAAAAGTACGAGGTGGAAGTGGCTTTGGAAAAGGCTTATAATATTGATCAAAAACCACCTGATTTATATATTTTACATTCTCCAAGCACCATTTTATTGGATAAGTTGGGAAAACAAGACATCCCTTATTGGATTATTTATGGACCTCAAACCAGTAGTGGAGCTTTCGCCAAACTTAGTGGTATTGGGATAGGGCGAGAAAGAAGCTTTGAGAATGTTTCCAGCTATTCTAATTCTGCATTTAATTTGTTTAATCTAAATGAAGATTGGGCAGACTTTAGCAAAAAGCTACCACCAATTCAAGCGCCT
>CAKZNE010000127.1 GCA_937129395.1 uncultured Cryomorphaceae bacterium
GGCCAAATTGAAGAGAGGGATAGTTTCATTTCATTGGGGCAACTTCTTGTTTTTGGGTAAACGCTAGTTTTTTTTTTGAAAGGTAGTTATTTAGGGCCGGTTTACTTGGTCAAACGATCAAGTTAAATCGGACTATTGAGAAACCCAAATCCAAGCATCTTGGTCCAAATTATTTCTGATTTTTACAATTTCATTTCTTCGATATTTGTCCAACTAAACCAAAAGTTTTCATTTTTTTGATAACCAAGCTTTCTCTAATAGGGTAAAATGACTTGTACCAATTATTAAAATAGGGCTTTCCATTAATTACTCATCTTGCCTCGTAAGGGTATATCTTGTTTTATTATTCTCTCCTTTTTTTAATACCATTCCTAACTCCAGTCCGATTTTTAAATCTCTTGTAGCTGTGGAAGAAGAAATGTCTTTAAAAACATCCATATAATCTTTTCTTGTGAACTCAATTTTATTTAATGATTTAAAATATTCTAATCTTTCAGCTCTATTGAAGTTTCGATTATTGAAAGACAATAAACCGTTCAAAGAATTATCCATCACCTCGAGCATATACTCAATAAATTTGGTAGAGTTCCCAAGTTTATCACATTCTGAAAGGGTTTTGTAATACTTAGCTTGATCTGAACTTATTAAAGATTCAAAGGGAAGGTATTCGAAAAGTGGGTATTTGTCCGTCAAAATTAGTGTTTGCCATAATCTTCCCATTCTCCCATTTCCGTCTATAAAAGGATGAATAAATTCCATTTCGTAATGAAAAACACAACTTTTAATCAATTCAATTTCTTCCGTTTTTAAATAATCAAATAAATCTTTCATTAAAAACGGTACTCTCTCAAAAGGTGGAGCCAAATGCTCTACTTTGGATCCTTTTACAATTCCAACTCCTTGTTTTCTATATTCTCCAGGTTTTTCCATCAAATCACTCATTAGTTCTTTATGAGCTCTTAAAAATGATTTTCCATTTGATGATTGATAACTATCTAAATTTTCATAAACTTTAATTGCATTTAAAACTTCCTGAATATCCTTTTGAGGCCCGATTACCCTTTTGTTTTCAATTAAAGCAGTTATCTGCTCTTCAGTAAGTGTATTTCCCTCTATTTTCAGAGAAGAGTGAATCGTTTTTATTTTGTTCTGTTTCCTTAAAGAAGGAGAAGGCCTGTCCAAAAATTTCGCATTTATTGCCCCTAATTTTTCTGAAATCACAGAAATCAGTTGTACTATTTTAGGCGTAATGTCATAAGGCGGCTTCATAATGATGCTATCAATTGATAGCATCAAATATAGAATCAATTTTATTACGACTGATTTTTTTTATTTGGTTTTTTGTTGAGTACCCGGTTCAACTAAGTGTCATTGATGCTGCTTATTTTGGGGTTGTTCCAGTGATTAATGCTCGTTTATTACTACCAGTTTTCTAAGCCACGGAGATCCTTATGTCAAGTCCCGATTAATTAGACCTATGAAAGTTCCATTGTATTTATTGTAAAGTTTCTGGTTCTTTTTAATGTTAGCCCTACTTCCCAACAATATAAATTAGTCTTATGGGCTTTTCATGTTCATTAATGCCTACACAAAAAGGGGCAGCCTAAACACCGTTTTGTTTGATGCCCGAGGACCACCAAACTGGCAACACTTATTAAAAGGTGAAACACAATTTATGAATAACTAAAAAAACTGTAACCTTTTGGGCGGGAATTGCTTTAGTCAAAAATTTAAAGACCTGGCAAACAGACAGTTAAAAGAATTAAATAAAAAAAACTAAATCATAAAAAAGGGACACCAAAGCATCCCAAAATTTAG
>CAKZNE010000128.1 GCA_937129395.1 uncultured Cryomorphaceae bacterium
CCTCCTTAATGGTAAAGCTATAAAGCACATAAGTGTCAACAGAATCTCTGCCGAATTTTCCGGGACTCCATTTTTTTAATTGAGAAAAAACGGCAACAATTTGTTCATCCAAAATGGGGCTCTGGGTTTTATTACTCATTCTGCATTTCACCATTTCTCCTTTGCAGTTTACAAATAACCCCACCATTCCTTTGTCATCTGCTATTGGATTTTCCTTGAGAAAAGAAACTTCCATATTTAATTCTTTTTCAATTTCCTCATCCGTTTTTTCAGGACTGGCTTTAACTTGGCCATTTCCCGGAAAGGGTAGAATGGAAATTACTCTAGACTGGTCGCAAATTCCAATGACAGTTTCATCCATTTCAACTGTAGCAATTAAATTGTTCATTGAACTGCCTCCTAAACTAGAACAGGCTTGAATTAAGAATATGGAAATTATCGAAAGGGATGAGAAGATTAGTTTTTTCAAAATGTTTTTTTTTGTTTCAGTTTTTATGATAATTGATTTTTTCGGAGATTCTGACCAATAGAAACTCAATTCTTTATAGTTCTATCCCCAAAAATAATGGCCATGCCTAAATGTTGGCTATTTATTTTCGTTTATGGCAGTCTTTGTATCCTCCGACAACTCCTTATTTTCAGTTTTCCGCAATTCAAAAGTGATTTCAGAATTTAGGGGACTTAATGAAATTCCTCCTTCAGTTTCCATTAAACATATTTCAGATTCCTGGTCTATAATAAGGAGGCTATCGTTCCTAAGGAAAATTTTGGATTGAATAGAATTCTCCAACTCCATCGTGTTAATAATTCCATACAATGAATCTCCCTTGATTTGAACCTCGATAGAAGCATTCTCAATGGCCATTTTCATTAAATCTACTAAAAAGGCATTTTCCTCATCAATATCACTTTCAAAATCTGCCAAAAAGGCTTCTTTATCTAATCGATAAACCCCTTCAAGATGGGCGGTAGAGCTGGTGCTGCACGAGGCTAGCATAAAAAAACTAATTCCCAAAATGAGATTAGTGAAAAGGTTTTTCATTTGATTTGATTTTTGAATGGAGAAATAAGTTAATTGTCTTTTTGGATCTTCCTAGGTGGCCGTTCATAATTTGGAAATATAGTTAATTCATCACACTCACCCTATTATAGGATTGAAACAAAATTACTTTTTGTTAGGCATTTTCTAGTCTACAATCAGCTTTTGATAAAGTTTTTGACTTGGAGTTTCGAGCTGAATAAAATAGATCCCACCCCTTTTCAATCCTTTAATTTTTGTTTTAAAAAGGTTTTCCCCTAAGCTTAGGTTATCCATAGGAATTTCTTCAATTAAAACCCCTTTTGAATCTCTAATGGAAATTTTAACCTCTTCAATTTTTGTTAATTGAAAACTAATATTAAGTTCCCCATTGCTCGGATTTGGGTAAATGATTGGATTTAATTGACTTATGCTTTTCTCCTCCTTTAATGACACTAAATTTGATCGCTTGAGATAAACTTTAAAAATTTGGCTACTTGCGTTGCTTTGATTTCCGGTGTTGGTAAGAAAAATATTAGCTTGGGTACTGCTAATTCCACCGTAAATGTGCCCAATTAATACACTATCTCCAGCAAGACTATCCAACTTAAAAACTTCATTGCTAAAATGGGGCAAGTCTAAATTTGGAATAAACTCCGCACCGGTACCAAGTAATGAGGGCATATTAACAGGTAATCTGTATTCCACCATGTTTCCATTTCCATCTCTAGTAACTCTGGCAATTGTTTTTACAAAAGGAACCCTAATATCCTGAACTAAAGCACCTGCACTGTCATAAAATTGAGCAAGGCCACCAAAAAATACCGAATGCATTTCGTTTAAAGATTCCGAATAAAGAGGGATAACGGGACAGTGATAATGATTGTAATGTTGCTGAAAATTATTGTTTACAGAATAAGAGGTGGAGTCAATATTTACTGAATTGAGAAAAGGAATATCAATAGTCGATTGAAAAACACCCGAAAACATTGTTAACCCTTGTTCTCCTGTTGGCAAAATTTGAGCTTCTGCATTATAATCCCGACGATGTAGATTTACCGAATCAACAAAAGAGGGGAGGTGATTGATAGTAAGATTTACCCCATCATCGCTTATTTTAAATTTCCGAATGGCACAGGTGTATTCTTGTACAAAACCCGGCCCGTGATTGGGCCCAATCGTATTGTATTTTCCAATAAATTTTTGCCCACCCATTAAATAAAAAACATCATTAATTTTTTTCAATCTTCCACCCGTAACTTGAAATATTGCATCCGTTTGTTGCCGGAAAAAGCTGGAAAAATTTAAATTATTAATAACGGCATCCATGAGCTCTGGAACTTTAATAGCTGTGATTTTAGCATAAGTAGTATGATTGGACTCGGTGGCGCTATATCCATAACCCCCAATACAATATAGATAATCTCCTTCCTGGTAAAACTCCATATTTGTGGAGCTAAGTTGTTCTTGTATTGAAATGGGTAAAGAGCTCAATGGGGCACTCCACCTTTGTTTGGAAACAGGATCAATCACAAGTATTTGGTTGTTATGACCTGCTTGGTCAAATGCTGCATTGGGTTGTCTTCTATGCAAACCATCCAAGCGCCCCCCTATGATTAACCATTTACCATTATTTTGGGCAAAAGCATAGGATTGTATTCCGCCTAAACCAGAAATAGTGATTGGCTCCAAGCTAATTTCAAAGGGTGGGTTTTGTGTAAAACCTAAATAGGAAATAGAAAAACTTAAAAGGAGAAAAAGTGATTTTGTGAAATTTAACATACAAATGGATTCAGAAATTCTGATGCTAATCTAAACATATTCCTTGCTAGTTTGGGTAACAATAATTACGTTTAAAAGTGGAATTAGAATTTAATTAATCCCATTCCAAGTTTTTAATTCGCCAAGGCGGGTTCAGACGATTTTCACCAGCAAAGTATAAAACCAATTGATTTCCATCAGGATCTTTCAATCTAGCTTCTCTCCAAAGCCAATCCTGGTCGATGGGCATTTGTTCAAAAACAACACCTTGTCTAACTAGATCATCCACCTTTTCATCCAGATTCTTGCATTCAAAATAAATGGACGTTTTTGAGTCCTTCCCCATGTTTTCGTAATAGTGAATTGAAAATGTTGAATTTCCATCTGGACAGATAAAACGGGCATATTTTGGTCGAGATTCTACAATTAACACGAGCCCTAATTTTTGATAAAAGGGAATGGAAATGTTTAAATCCTTGGAAGGGATGGTAATTTGGTTTAGGTTCATTTTAGGTTTTTTAAATTTATAGCCTTTAGAAATTTAGCCCATTTAGATCCTTTCAAAATTCAACTCTGGCGAACAGTTAATGTCCGGGAAAAGGATTTTCAATTCTGCAGATGACCCAGAAAAACCATTTGGATTTTTTTCCAGGGAAAGCAATTGCTCGCCAATTTTTAATCTTGAAATTGTGGGAGGCGAAAAAAGCCCATTGAAAATTATGGAATCGTAATGGATGGTTATGAGATTGTTGTTTTTTGAAATTTGGATTTTTAAACAAAAGTTGTTTAATCCTCTTGAAGTTTCAATTAAGGATAAGCTTGTTTCCTTTTGATTTATGATTAGATCTAAATATTTTTCTCCTCGGTTCCTAAGATTGGGATTTCCGTGGTTCAAAATAAGTCTGTAAGTTCCGGAAGTATCCTTCCAATCCAAATTCGATCTTGAATCACAATAAAGACCGAAGCAAAGGGTTGCGATTAAGAAAAGATCTTGTAGTAAGGATTTGGCGTATCGCATTATTAGTTAAAGATAATCTAGGCTTTTAGAATGGGCTGACCAAAAACAATTAGTAATACTTGATTTTTAGTATTTTATATAGGTTTTGATTCTTGAAATACTCAATTTTTGTAACCCGATCCTTGTCATCAAATTCAAATTCATTTTTAAACTCTTCTTGTTTGCGATGGTTGTATTTCCATTTTAAAGGTTTTTCTTCGGCTTCAAATACCTCAAAGGAATAAATAGGACCCTCACCTCCTGTTAAATAAAATATTGTTTTCCAAAATGGCTCAACATTAAATTGATATTCCATTTCTTCATAAATAATGCTATCATTGGAAAATGAATGAATTGAGTCATTTTGGCGCGAAATCAGAAGGTAATCTTTCTCCCATCTTAAATAGTATCTTTTCAATACCCTTGGATTTAGGTTTACTAAAATACTATCCGTAGAATATTTTTTAAAGTGTGTGTTTCTTAAAAAATAGTTTTTTGCTAAAATGAGACTATCGGAATATATGAAGTAGGATACAATATTATGTCTAGGTAAATTATCATTAAAATTTCGATTTGTTTCACTCACATCATATCTAAACAGACTATCATTCCTAGTATAGAAAGTCCATATTTCATTCGTTTTAAAGGGGATTTTGCTTGGATGATTCAGATTAATAAAATCATCCATATTGTTGGCGCCTTGAAGCAAAAAAGTGTCCGCCACAACCTGGTATTGGTATAGTAGACTAATAAAATTCCGTCCCTCTCGAAAGGAATTTATCTTGATTTTAACAACGGATTTACTTTTTAAATGGGAGGAACTATAGGAGGTGTAATTCTCATTTTCGATTTTCACATAGGTTTTATAATTTTCACCTTCATTGTTAAATAGTTGAAAATCGGTCCTTTGAGTTTGACCTCTAGAAATGAAAGACCCAAAAAGGAAAATGAAAAGAAAGAGTTTTTTCATAATCTAATATTAGTCTCTGCAATATAATCTGCTTTTTGAAAACATTGAAAATAAGGATAAAGTGTAGGACAGAATAATTTTAATTTCCCCTTACATTTGCTTTTATGAAGAAACTGCTGCTGCTAACCCTTAGCTTAATATCTTTTTCACTTTTTGCACAGGACAAACCAAAAAAATGGGATGTAAACAACCCACCGGGTGAGTATAAAGAAGTTGAAATTACCAC
>CAKZNE010000129.1 GCA_937129395.1 uncultured Cryomorphaceae bacterium
CTTGGATGTACATTCAGGAAATGTGGCCCGAAAACTTGGACTTTTAAAAAGAAAACAAAACGATGGAAAAGCCCTGTTGGAGCTAGATAGAGAATTAAGAAAACTAGATTCTAAGGATCCAGTAAAATATGATTTTGCATTATTTGGATTGGGAGTATTTGAAGGATTTTAAAATAGAACCATGGAAAATATTATGTTGGAACAAAAACTTAAAAGGCTGAAATACCATTTTCGGGTAAGCCATGATTCCATTGAAATTGGAGGTGAAAAAGTAGGTTCGCTTAAGGAGAGGCTTACAATTTTTGTAATTCTAGCAATTCTTGCCTTTGTCATTTATCTTCTGTGGCCATTTTTAATTACCGATAAGGTAATCATTAAGTTTACTGTTCTTATTGTCATCCTTTTATTGACCATCAACAAGATTTGGAAAGTAATCGAATTTAATAATAAGCATGCCAATCATAAATTGATTCTAAGAAAGGAGGAAATGGAAGTGATTACTAAGGATTCGAAAATAACCCTGAATAAGGACAATTGCGATTCGGTTGTTTCTAAAGTTAATGTTTTTAGTCATGAATATTTAACCCATAAAGGCGCAGATACGGCAATGGGCCTATTAGTTCGAACACCATTTAGGAATCCAGAAGACATTTCTTATATAGGTGAAGTTTTGATTTATCACCATGAAATGGGGGAAATCAATCTTTTATCATTCATAAACGAGGAAATGAAATTTGTTGAAGATGATTCCAAATGGTTTGCACAATATTTTAATCAACACCTTGGAAAAATAAATTAATATGGCATCAGCATTTGGACATGCAGCTGTGGCTTACGCTTTAGGCTATTTTGGCAAAAAACCTCTTCGCAATTGGAAATTATTTCTTTTGGGAATTATCTGTTCTATTATTCCCGATGCAGATGTAATTTCCTTTAGCCTCGGTATTCCTTATGAGGACTTTTGGGGACATCGAGGTTTTACCCATTCCTTGGTATTTGCTTTTTTATTTGGGGCTTTGGTGAGTTTTTTATTCTATCCAAAACAACGCAAAAAATGGTCAGGCTTAATATTATGGCTTTATTTCTTTTTGGCAACAGCAAGCCATAGTATTTTAGATGCCATGACCAGTGGAGGTTTGGGAGTAGCCTTCTTCTCACCCTTTGATACGACACGATATTTTCTGCCTTGGAGGCCAATAAAAGTCTCTCCAATTGGTGCAGAGAACTTTTTATCTGAATGGGGTTTGCTGGTTTTGAGAAGCGAAGCCATTTGGATTGGGATCCCCTGTTTATTGACTATCATCCTTTTACGAATAATCCGACTAAAAAAATAGAATTAGGACTTTCCTTTCTCAATTCAATTATTTTATTTTACTTTGCATTTCAAAGTACTTTTTATGGATCAAGAAAAATATATTGAAGACCTAAAGGACATTAAGGATATTATGAACCGATCCTCAAGGTTTATATCCTTAAGTGGTCTATCGGGTGTATCCGCTGGCGTTTGTGCCCTGGTTGGGGCCTATTTTGCTTACCAAACCGTTTATCACAACCAAAACTACTTTGAATACAGTAGTGCAATTGTAACCTTAAGCAGCGTAAAAAACCTCCTTGTAATTGGCTCACTAACATTTATTAGCGCATTGGGAAGTGGGCTGTTTTTCACCTACTACAAGGCGAAAAAGAGCA
This sequence comes from uncultured Cryomorphaceae bacterium, assembly GCA_937129395.1. Classification (GTDB taxonomy): domain Bacteria; phylum Bacteroidota; class Bacteroidia; order Flavobacteriales; family Schleiferiaceae; genus CAKZNE01. The sequence continues at coordinate 1,690 of CAKZNE010000129.1, forward strand.
AACAAAAATTATGGGATTTCCAAAGTAAGCGTCTGGTCCTAAACCTTCTTCTGCCACTTGGAACTGGTGCTGCACTTTGTTTGATTCTTCTTTATCATAATAATATAAACATCCTTGCTCCTCTTAGTCTTATTTTTTACGGTTTGGCCTTGATAAACGCGAGTAAATATACCCTTGGTGAAATTAGAAGTTTAGGGGTGGTTCAAATTATTTTAGGCCTATTCGGTGCTGCCTTTATTGGTTATGGAATGTTGCTTTGGGCAATTGGCTTTGGCGTTTTACATATCATTTATGGAATCGCAATGCACCTAAAATACAAGTCGTGAAAAACCTTTTAAAAGACTTAAATAAAGCTTTTGAAAATAAGGTGAGACTTGGAATTATGTCGGCCCTTATGGTCAATGAATATATCGATTTTATTAGCCTTAAGGAATTATTGGATGTTACGGATGGAAACCTGGCCAGCCATCTTAAATCCCTAGAAAAGAATGCCTATA
>CAKZNE010000130.1 GCA_937129395.1 uncultured Cryomorphaceae bacterium
CTATTGTCAATTAAAAGATCGGAGGCATTCCAAACCGCCTTTTCATAATTGTATAAAAGATTGGCTTCCTGAAGAATAGAGTCTAACTTTTCTTGATGGTTTATTTCTTGAGCGGACGAATAACGGAAAAGTGAAAGGGAAATAAGGAGCAGTAAATATTTCATTAATAGGGTTTGAAGATTACATCCAAATGTACAAAGGGAATTTGTAGTTGATTTTAAATTTCAATGGGTAATTTAACAATCTAGAACTAGGAAGAAATCTATCGTCTCCGCCTCGAAACCATTCTTTCCCTCCAAGCTTGGTATTGATTAATTCCTTCAATGTTTAACCCTTCGGAAATTTCATTGAGCATCAACTTCGCTTTTTCGTAATCCGTTGTTTCTGAAACAAGGTGATTTTCCGAATCATTTTTTAATCGTAGTTCATATACTCTCGTTCTTATCGTTGTTGAGTTAGGAACCCGATTGGCCGATCTGTAGGTTTGGTTTTCCGAAAATAATACAAGATCAACTTGCTTAAAATCTGTAATATCTACGGTTCTGTAGAGGTATTTAAACGAAAGGAAAGAATGATATAAAATGAGCTTTTTGTTTTGAAAATCAAGAATATTTCCTTCTCCAGAAAAAATAAGAATGAGCCCTAGGAGCAGTGGAATAGCATAAAGTTGATTTCCGTCAATCTCCATTCCTTCCACCATTTTATAAACTGAAAAACCAGCGAGCAAGGCTCCAATCCAAAATAATGGTCCACTTAAAGTAATTCCATTGGGATAGGTCTTTTGGTTTGATTGAGAGTTTTTCATTAAGGTCAATTTATAAAAGCTTTGGAATTATTCATACCAATATGGATATGTTTTAATTGAAGGGGTGTAGAAGAAAAATGCAAATTTTATTTTTTCCTCCAGCTGTTTTTGGGTTCCACCGGTGTTGACCTTTTTTCATTATTAAAGCCCAAAACAATTTTGTCATCTTGGATGTAGATGTCTCCTTTTCCTATTTTCTCTTCTTTAATGTTTCTAATAATAGACGTATTCTTATAGTCAATATGAAAATGTTTAAACCCATTTATTTGATCATTTAAAACCTCAATATCTCTTCTTATAGAAAAATCTAAAAGGGTATCTAATACCTCAATCGATTGGTAATTTAACCTTCCTAAAAGGGTATAGGGATAATCTGAATAAACAAGGTAGTTTTTTCCATCGTAGTCAAATAGCAGGTTTACTAAGATTCCATTGGTATCCAAAAGAACTTTTCCTTGGTTAGCAGTAGCAGAATACATTACTTGGGGATTAGGGTCGGGAAACATTATCCCTTTCCAATTTTTTGCTAGACTGTCCTTAGGAACAAGAATTAAATTTTTTGGAGAATCCAATAAAATAATTTTTGAAAAACCATCCACGTGAGGAAGGGAACTAACAATAAAATAGGTGCAATTCCTTCGTTCAATTTGCAAAGGACAAACACTTTCCAAATAATATATGGAATCCTTATTTTTTCGATCCTGAAACATTAACGATCCGCCAAATTCGCCAAAACAATTTGCGTAAACTTTATAATCTCGATCAGAATAAACCAAATGACCAATGGGAATACTGTCTATGGTGAAAAGTGTGTCCACCTGAATTTCAAGAACCTTTAATAGATTTTCATCCTGCCATTTAACAAAAGACAAGGAATCCTTGGTTTCACTTAAATCAAATTTTAAAATAGTAAAATCGGTAGAACTTGGATCCTTTGAAACATTGCATGCCAATAGGATAAAACTTAATAGTAGTAGATAGTTTTTCAATTGCTTTTATAATTTAATCATCAAGGTTCAACAGCAAATTATCCACCATTTCCATTTGGTAAATAGTTTTCATCTCCTCACAAGAATCTTTCATTTGTTTTCTGATTTCTGTAGCGCTTTCTGGTAAATTAGCTCCGGCATTTGTCCACGTATTCTCGTCTGGCCACTGAGCATAAGCTACATAATCCGTATCCGAACATTGATGCAGTCTAGAACCCAAACCACCCTCATATTCTCGGATAAGGAGTGTCATTTCAGACCAGGCCTGAAGGAAGGAATCTCTTTTTTCTGCTTTTATTTTAAAGAACTTCCGATATAAGATCGTTCAACACTTTCAGTTTTGTGTTTAATCCTTTGTCTACTGAATCTGTCTTTTCATTGAGTTCCATTAC
>CAKZNE010000131.1 GCA_937129395.1 uncultured Cryomorphaceae bacterium
TCTGTATCCTTCCCTTCGAAAAGGACTTTTACGCCCAATTTGATTTTGATGTAGATTTTGTAGGTCATCCCCTTATTGACGCCATTTCTGGTAGAAAAGAAGTAAACCTAGAAGACAAAAAAAAGGAATTGGGATTGGGCGAAAAGAAAGTTTTGCTTTTAATGCCCGGAAGTAGAAAACAGGAGATTAGTACCATCCTGCCCATTATGACAAATGCAGCCGAAAATTTCCCGGAATTTGATTTGGTAGTTGCAGGAGCTCCTTCCCAAGATCATAGCTTCTACAAGCAAATAATTGGGGATAGAGTAAAAATTATATCCGGAAAAACCTATGATTTGTTGGAGGTAGCCACTGTAGCATTGGTTACTTCAGGAACGGCAACTTTAGAAACGGCCTTGTTTAAAGTTCCAGAGGTGGTCTGCTATAAAGGCAATTGGTTGTCCTATTATATCGCCAGACAATTGGTGAAAATCAAATATATTTCTTTGGTAAACTTAATAATGGACAAGGAAGTTATTAAAGAGTTAATCCAAGGAGAAATGACGGTGGTAGGGATCACCAAAGAATTGGAAAAATGTTTGGATCCCGTCAATAAAGAAAAAATCCTAAAGTCCTTTGATGAATTGGAAACGAAACTGGGAGGAACTGGTGCTTCAACCAATGCCGCTGAAATAACCGTATCCCATGCCCGTGGTTAAATTGAAATCTCCTTTTAAAACATTCCTTATTCTAATTTTTATTGGAATGATTTTCAATGCATCTGCCTTTTCGAATACAGAGGTGAAAATCCGAATTTTTTCTACAACCAATATCACCAAAACAATTGTAAGCACTGATTATGGTCTCTATCATTTAATTGCTTACGATAAGGATTTGAATATTCTAGATACAGTTTATGATGTTTTCCCGCTAGATAGTATACGAACCTTCAATTTTTCGAAATCTGGAAATGAGGTGAAGGTGAGTAGAGGGAAAGAAAGTATAGGAGTATATAATGCAGTTCGGTTGGTAAGTGAGGATGCTACACGAGAATTTAGAATCCAAGCAAACCGTAAAAACAGGGTTTATGAAGATGCCTTGCAAATCAGGGTTTTTAATGGTTATCTGCAATTGGTAAATGTGGTAAACATGGAAAAATATGTGGCTGGTGTGGTGGAAAGTGAGGGTGGACATGTAAATGAATTGGAATTCTTTAAGGCTCAAGCAGTATTAGCAAGAACTTTTGCCCTAAAAAATCTAGAGAAACACCAAAGCGAAGGCTATAATTTAAAGGATGATGTTACTTCACAAGTATATTTCTCCAAAGCCCATTATAAAAATTCCGACTGCATTTTAGAGGCGGTTGACTTAACCCGAGACACCTTAATTGTAACAGAAGGCTGCAATCCAATTTTAGGCGTTTTTCATGCCAACAGCGGCGGCCAAACCGTTGGTTCCGATCATGCTTGGTACACGGCAATTGAATATCTTCAGCCTCAACAAGATAGTTTTAGTGTGGGCGTTGGTTCCTACTCTTGGGAAAAAAAGATTTCGAAAAAGTCATTTTATGATTTTGTCGCTCGGTCGATGAAAGTTTCCAATGATATCTCCTTGCATAAAGCCCTATTAAATTTCAACCAAAGTACAAGACAAGCCTATTTTGTTCATAAAAGTCACCGATTAAAACTCACCAAATTCAGAACCCATTATAATTTAAGATCCACTTTTTTTAGTATAAAAGAGAGTGGTGATTATGTTGTTTTAAAAGGAAAAGGATATGGTCATGGGGTAGGAATGTCACAAGATGGCGCCATTGAAATGTCCAAAAGAGGCTATTCCTACAGAGAGATTATCAACTTCTATTATTATGGAACCGAGTTGGAATCCATTGAAAATATTTTGCAGAATTCCAGGGTTCCTTAGTTCTTTAACTATCCAGTTCCAAAATACCTAGCATTTTTCCTTGTTATTTCAAAAGAAAATTTATATAATTTAGAGAGTGAAGTTTTTAGAATTATAACTTATAATAATGATGGAGTGAAAATTCTTGTAGAGCAATTTAAGAAAGGTAAATTAATTTATAGTTGTCAATATTCAGGAAAAAAGAAGCACGGAATTGAACTTGGTTATAGTGAGAGCGGTGAGCTATTAATTCATAGTTGTGAATATAAAAAGGGAAAAAAAGATGGAGAAGAACTATGTACTGATAAAGAAGGGAAAAA
>CAKZNE010000132.1 GCA_937129395.1 uncultured Cryomorphaceae bacterium
AAAATTTGGTATTAATTCTCATATTCTTGTAGCTAAAAAATCTAGCAATTATAAAGAGATAACTCAAATAGATGATGTATTAGGTGAAAAAAGAGGATACTATGATCAACGAACTCTTTTACCTTATGAAAAAAGAGAACAATCTATTTTTACCATTTCTTTAATTGATAACAATCACTTAGTAAATTATATAAATAATTCTAATGCTCAATTATTAGGAATTGGTTTGTTATTTCTATTTGTAGTTTTTATGTTATATCCTACCAGGTGCGTAAGCATCCGACCAACCACACCTGAGCAAAAAAAAACCGAAGCCGCCAACTAGCCTCGGTATTTAGAAAGAGTGTTTAAAGATTTCTAGGATGTTGGTAAGCATCCGACCAACCCCATCTTGCCCAGTCCATCACCACGCTCTACCTTTGCCGCTCATCAAAAATAAAAAAAATGAGCCAACAAAAACAACAAAAACAACAATCACCCCGCCAAGCAGAAATGTTTAGTCTCATCGACGAACAAGTAGAAAGTGGTCTCAGCCAAATCCAATTTTGCCAAAACCACCAAATCAGCATCGCCACATTTAGCTACTGGCGCAAAAAGTATTTAATGGAAAAGCAGCCAAAATTGACCACCCAATTTATTCCCATCCAAATAAAAACACCTCCACACAACATAGTCCCCATCGAAATCCAACTACCCAACCAAATCATCTTGCGTTGCAAAAATTGGCAATCCAACCAACTCACCACCCTCATTTTGGAACTCCAAAAAATCGAATTTAACCCTAAAGACTTATGCTAAGTTTTTCCACCCAGCAACGCTACTTCATCTATCCAGAAAATTGCGATATGCGAAAAGGTTTCAACGGACTCGGCGGATTAGTCAACCAATTTTTTGACCACCCATTGATGAGTGGCGATATTTTTATTTTCCTCAATCGCCGCCGAACACATCTCAAATTATTGATGTGGGACGCCACCGGTTTTGCCATTTATTACAAACGTCTCGAAGCAGGAACTTTCGAAATGCCGACTTGTAACGCTTGCACTAATACATCTACAACTTTTGAAATCCAATGGAGCCACCTCGTTTTAATGCTCGAAGGTATCGAAATAAAAAGCATCAAAAAACGAAAATGTTGAAATTTTTAATGCTTCTATAGGATGTTATAATGCTATAGGAATAATAGCCTCTGTTGAATTTGAATTGGAAGACAATATTGCCATAGAACGAATTCACAAAACAGTTTCTAGGAAAGCATATAAGGACTTCTTTTTTAAGGATATTAGAGAAAATTCAAACGTTGTTTTTCACAATGGGGATCTTTATCCTCCAAAATTTGAAAGGCTAAGGGCGGTAAGTTGGGTGAAAACTGACAAAAAACCAACTGTAAAAACACGATTAATGCCTCTTGCCGCTTCTTATCCATTAGAACGCTATTTTATTGGAGCATTTAGTCATAATAAATTTGGAAAATGGAGGCGTGAATATATTTATGATCCCCTTCTCTACTTAAAGTCAAAGGTACATTGGCGTAATTATGAAGCTGGGTATGATGTTGCAGAACTAGAACCAAAATCTAGAACTAAAAACACCTATGTATTACTAGAATACTTTGTCCCAGTGAAACAATTTGATGCCTTTTCAGATTCAATGGCTGAAATTTTCAAACGCAATAATGCAAACATTATAAATGTATCCATACGTCACGCTCTAAAAGACAGTGGCTCCCTCCTAGCCTGGGCTCGAGAAGAGGTTTTCGCTTTTGTCATTTGGTATAAACAAGGAACTACGGAAGCCGAAAAAGCCAAAGTTGCTGTTTGGACTCGTGAATTAATCAATGCCGCCCTCGAACTTGGGGGAACTTACTACCTGCCCTATCAGGCTCATGCCACTAAAGAGCAATTTCACAAGGCCTTTCCTTCGGCAAAAAAATTAATAGATCTAAAGAATAAATTAGATCCAGATTTTAAATTTCGAAACGTTATTTGGGATAGCTACCACCAACCAACCAAAAAATAAACATGAAAAATATATCCGAGTTTAAAGCCGTCTTTTCAGATCCAAAGTGGAGTGATGATTTCTTTCGTTTTCTGCAGGTTATTTTTCATTTATACCCAGAGGATAAGTTTCACTACCTAATTTCTAAATCTACCAAAGAAAATGATTCAGATGAAGACACCTACAAAACCGTTCAAGCTGGACTTCCAAAAATAAAACCTTTTTTATCCGAACTTACTTTAGCCTTACCTGCTCTTAAAAAGCAGAAAAAGGAAATGGCCAAACAGGTTCTAACCTTATTAGGAAACAAAACAAATGTTAATGGATATTTGGAAATAGGATCCACTGGCAGGTATATTAGTGAACTACGAAAAAATATCAAGCTTTCTGGACCTCTTTATTTGAGCAATGACATTGAACCTGACAATTCTCTTGCTGAAATTTTTGAAAGAGGTCAACTAAAAAAAATAGGCCAGTTCTTTAATCTCGATAATTACATTGCTATCGATGAAACAATAGTTAAAAGTGAAAGCCTCGATTTGGTAACTTGCCATATTGGACTTCATCATTGTCCACTTGATTTACTTGAGGATTACGTCAAATCTATCCATAGAATCCTTAAAAAGGGAGCCTTATTTATTTTAAGAGACCATGATGTGAAAACTCCTGAAATGGCAACATTTGTTTCCTTGGTTCATACCGTTTTTAATTTGGGCTTAAATGAGACGTGGGAGAAAGATCATTCTGAATTTAAATCTTTTAAATCAATTGATGAATGGAGTGAATTACTCACCAACCAAGGTTTTAAAGAAACCGGACCACGAATTTTACAGGATAATGATCCCTCACTCAACACATTAGTTGCATTTATAAAAATCTAAAGATGAAACGACTTCGAATATTGACAGTCATTTGTGTATTTGTTGCCTTTGGGATACATTTTCTTAAAAGGGACAATTCATCAACTCTAGCTACAGGTGAAGGTTTGGTGGTGAATAAAGAATGGCTGGTTCAAAATAAAAGCGCTTTAACTCCACAAGCAGATCTTAGACCGGCAGATCAAACATTCTTAACCTACCCTGAATGGTTTTTGGTTCATAGTCCTGCAGAGCAAGCTGACTATTTCAGTCAAAATACCGCAACAACATTTCCTTACACGACTCATATTAGTCAAATTTGGGATAGTTATTCTATTGTAAATAAGCAAATTGAGCAGGACTTTGCCTACAATGAAGGCTATCATTTTATGATAAAAGTTATTGGAACAAGTGCCACAATTGAATATGCTGGAAAAGCATGGTATGAAACTATTATTGGCCGACTAACGGACACAGAAGAGGTTAGTACAGACGAGGATGAATTGAACTACCAATTTACCCAAGATTATGTGGATTTCATTAGAGAAATCCCGTGGTATGAATTTGATTTTGCATCCAAACTAAATGAGCTTTGGAGCGAAACCAGTTTTTTTGGGCCCAATATCATTCGAAAGTTAGAAAGAAGATATATCCTCACCACTGAACTTTTGATTAAGGCCGGATATGCCAAATTAATTAAAATGGGAACTCAATCCATGTATGAAGAAGCCGCATTAACCACGGTGGTCCTTGTTGAAAATTTTGATCCTGATTTAATTGACGAAAATGATTTTGAGGTTTTATCCATTACAGCAGACAGCAATCATGTTTTAAGGGTTCCGCGTTATGCAGCTTTTGCTCCAGCTGCTACTTATCTATCTTCAAAAGGAGTAATTTTTAAGGAAATTGCAGGTAATACATCAGCCATTCTTCTTACCGTACTTACCGACCGTGAAAATAATATTGAATCGAAAACTTCAGATTACACAAGTATTTTTGAACAATTATTACCCTCAAAACCAGACACTAAAAGGATTGCCATTGTAACAAATGTTGCCAAATTACACACAACCATTATTGAGCTTATTGCTAATGAAATAAAGATCGAACATATTTATGATTTTTAAACAATGTATAACTAAGGAGCATTTTTCTGAAATATAGTTAATTAGCTTTTAGGTAAATTGTAGAATGTCAATCAAAGAAATACTCAAAAAAACAAAGCATCGTCCCTGGCCCCTCCTTAAAGAGAATTGAAAATTTTACCAAGAATGGAATAATGCCGTATTTCTTCACTGGAAAGTGGATTCTCTAGAATTAAGGAAATTAGTGCCGACTGACCTAGAACTAGATCTTTTTGAAGATAAGGCTTGGATTTCAGTTGTTGCTTTTAGCATGGAAAAGGTAAGACCAAAAAATTTACCAGCCTTTCCCCCTCTTTCCAATTTCGATGAAATAAATATTAGAACTTACGTAAAGTATAATGGCAAGCCAGGTGTTTATTTTTTGAGTATTGAGGCAGGAAATAAACTCAGCTGCCAAATGGCGAAAAGTCTTTCAGAACTACCCTATCGATTTTCAAAAATGAATCGTAAAGTTGGGAATTACCATTCCAATAATCTCCAATATTCAGATGATTTTTCCCTTGATTTCAAAATTAGTCAGAAAATTATAGAAAAGACAGAATGGGATAAATGGTTGACTGAAAGATATGCTTTGTTTCAAGAAAACAAGGGCTTTATAAACCAATTTGAAATCCATCATTTGGAATGGCCGATTAAAAATATTGAAATACAAAAGCTAAAAATTGACTATCCTCGATTTAACAGCTTAATGGATGAATCCCCAGATTTAGTGCATTATTCCAAAGGAGTACAAGTAATTGCATGGGGGAAAAAGAAAACTAAAATGTCGTAATCTTCCAAAATGTAATAATCTAAAAATATGACCCGTTTAATTTTTTTCTTATTTGGACCCTTTTTACTTCTTGGCTGTACCCAAAAAAGCAAAATCAATAATTTTTCAAGCCATTTTAACCAGGCCGAAATTAGAGACATTCAAAAAATTACTACGTTTTTTAAGGAACAAATGTGCGGTCCAAATAATGGCTTTGAAACCTGTATTGATTCATTAAATCCATTCCTTATTGAAAATGGATGGCAGCCTATTTTGGAAAATATTGATTTTGAAAAACAAAAGGAATTGTACAATTCTTTGGAATCAAAACTTTTTGATGAAATTTGGTCTTTTTGCAAGTCCAGCAATCCAAAAATTGATTGGGAAAGAAAATCTATTTGCCTGAATTCTTTTGGTAAATACCTGACGTTTCTGAAATTAATAAGCGTGGGAAATCCAATACTTGGTGCCTATACCGAAGAATTACAAAGGGCAGGTGATTTTGTTTCCATTTCAATAATTGAATCTGAGATTAATTTTAAATCCCAAATGATCGATTAGAAAGCTCCTGAGATTCAGTTTATTATTTCGGTGGATTATTTAAGTCAAAACGACCAGCAAAAAAGGGTGAAGTTTGGGAAGAATTGTAAAGTTCACAAAAATAATCCTAGGGGATGTTTCTTGGTTCTCTTTTAAAATTCCTTAGTTTTTCTGAATATTGATGCAGATGGATATTCAATGATTCCATTTGAAACAATAACCTATCGAAGGATAAAGCTTTTGGCGCCAAAATATTTTAACCTTGCCGCCAAACTAAATAGTGACCAAGTTTAATGCAAAATGGAAAACAACGGAATTTAGTTGTTTTCAAACCAAGAAGCCTAGTTAAATTTGAAGGGCTCAATTGAAATTGAATAATAATCCAATTCATGAAAAAGTTAATCCACAAGTTTCCAATATTCTCAAAATACCTTCTTGCACTTCTTTTATTTGGAATCTGCCTTATTTTAAGTGGGCTAATCAACAAGGGTTTTATTAAAGAATACTTCCCCTATACCTCTGTAATCCTGTTGTTTATTGCTACATGGTGGCTTTTGAAGTCCGATAAGCAATCCTTAAAATCCATCGGGTTAAATTCGAGTTTAAGGAATTGGTCGTTTCTTCCTTTGGGAGTTTTGATTGGTGCTTTGTGCTTCTTTGGCGCCAAATATTGTAGAGCAGTTTATTTGGGAGAAAGCATAGAAATTTCGGAATCTGTTAATTATTCGTCCCTTCTAATTTCCTTTTATTTCATTCTCCCGCAAGTTGCTACAGAAGAATTTTTGTTCCGTGCTTATCTTTTTAAAAAAACCATAAACACGACGAATGTCCTAATTGCAAATGTGCTTTTTTCTGTACTTTTTATGTTGATACATGTGTTGGATGAAAACGTTTTAAGCAATAAAGGAATGATTATTCTCTTGGCTATCACCATACCCGTTGGGCATTTGCTTTTTGCAACAGCATTATTAAAATCCAAAACTTTATTCTTCCCCATTGGACTTCATTTGGGCAACAATTGGGCAACAAGGCATCTCCTTGTTGAAGGCCAATCAGAAAACAGTTTGATGTTTATTTCAGAAACTACCCGCTTTGAAGCTTGGACTCCTTTTATTATGTCCATTTTAATATTTAATGGATTTTTCCTTTTAGTCACTTTTTTAATTTGGAAGTGGGATGTTATTTTTAAAAGACCCTTAAAGATTGAGGCAAATTGAATTCTGTTAAATTTAAAAAGATGAAAACGCGCAAACAAACCATCAAGTTTTTCAAATATTTATTTGCTCTTATCTTACTTATGGGCTTGTGGACCTGCTCCAAGAAAATTGTTTATTCGGCTCCCTTGTCCTTAGACGAACCCTATATCTTAAACCGATCTGATTTTAAAAAAATGGCCTTTCGTTTTGTCACAATGCCAAAGGAGAATAGGTCCCTTTACAATTCAATTTTAAGCGATAATTTTAGCAGTCATGACCAGGATTGGATGGGGAACAAACAAGACTATTTTCAAAAAAGAAATTCAGATTTTAGTCTTACTGCCATTAAGCCAATCCGTATTATTCAAGATGGTGAATTAGTTGCGGTACATAGCAGAATGCTTGGCGATACAT
>CAKZNE010000133.1 GCA_937129395.1 uncultured Cryomorphaceae bacterium
TACCTTTAAGTTTGGATTCTTTTTCATTGTAATTGCGATAGTTGCCAATCTTTCTTGGTTTGCAGCAGTAACAGTAGCACTATTAAAACCGAAATACACAGAAGGAAGGTAACCACCTACACCGCTACCACCATTTCCAGCAGAAGCAACGCTCATACCTTTAAAGTTTACAAGAGTTCCTTTTGGAGTGTTTGGTTCTTTATCCATGTGATCAGCAACGCCATCACCATCAGAATCAATTGCACGGCCGTTAGCATCAACTCTTGCTCCTTTAGAAGTAAAAGGATCTTCGTCCATATAGTCAGCAATACCGTCCATATCTGAATCTACAGCTTTACCACTACCGTCAACAACTACACCTTCTGGAGTATTAGGATCTTGATCGAAATAGTTGTTTACACCATCCTTATCATCATCTGTAGAAAGTTTATCAAAACCATCTCTAATTTGTTCAACATCTGCAAAGATATCATCAAGAGGGTTTGTATAGATTACAGAAGCTTCTTCTGTTTTATCATTTCCAAAATTGTAGGACACTCCAGCGTATGGGTAAAACATCATATCACTTTTATTCGTAGCCTTTGAACCGTTAAAAGCATCTACAGCGTCTCCCATATAAAAACGCCCTGTTACTCCAAGATCTAAATCCCAAGTAGTGTTCAATTGGTATTTTAAAACTGCTCCAGCATTTAGGAAAGCCTCCAAAGTGTATCCATCACTTGGCCAATTTACAACCGTAAGGCCGTCAGGACTTGTAACTGTAGATTTACTGTGAGACATTCCAAAACCTCCAATAACTAAGAATGAAGATTTTCTATCGAACCTACGTCCTCTTACTCCTAATGCGCTTAAGTTTCCAACAGCGGAAAATGCATAATCAACATAAGTTTGAGTTTCCCAAGTTTGTAGCCCATTAGAACCTTTCACTGCTCCAATAGGAAGATTCAAATCAACTCTAATTCCAAATGCGCTATTCAAATATCTTGTTGCATGTAATCCTAGAGCTGGGTTAAAGCTAAACATTGGCTCAGAATCCGGATCAAAACTAGAGTGATCTCCTGCCATGTATAACAAACCTAAAGAACCTCCAATGGCCCAATTCTTATAATTGGATTCATGGGCGGATGTAATTTCACCTGGAAGTGGATCTTTTTGAGCATTCGCTAAGGTGGTAGTAACAGCCAATAAAAATAGCAAACTGTACTTTTTCATAATTTTCATTTTTGGGTAACCTAAATATTTAGTCAATAAATTTTCACGTATTGGTGATGATTCTCTACAAACCATGGTGCAAAAGTAATAATTACTTTTTTATAGACATTGTTTTAAGTTGAAAAAAAAACACAATTCGATAAGTGGTTCATGTAACCCTATTTCCTGTAAATGATTGGATTTCATTTACAACCTTTTCCACGTCATCAGGATTTTTAATAAAATCAAATGCCTCTACATTCAAAATCATCAAATTCGATTCTTTCTCACTGACCAACAATGAGTTGTACTTTTTTCCGATATCCAAAAGATATTCTGAGTCTAGTTCCATCTCATAAGGACGACCCCTCTTTTTTATATTTTCTAACAAAGATCCCATTGATCTCTCCAAATAAATTGTAAGGTCGGGCTTCCTCAATTTTGAGGTTAGAATCTCAAAAAGGTCATTATACAGATTATATTCATGTTCATTTAAATTGTTTTTGGCGAACAAAAGACTTTTTGAAATGGAATAGTCTGCTATAATATCATTTTGGAATAGATCTTCCGGTTTTGATAAAATTTCAGAAAGCTGCTTATATCGCTCGGCCAGAAAAGTCATTTCCACCGGAAAAGCATATCTCTCTGGGTTTTTATAGAATCTTTCCAAAAAGGCGTTTTCCTCAAACTCCTCAAGCACCAAACGAGAATTCATTGATTTACTTAAGGCCTTGGCCAGCGTGGTTTTACCCGAACCTATATTTCCTTCTATGCAAATATATCTACTCATCCAATTGTTCCACAGTTAAACTATCTTTCAACTCTTTGGATAATTCCAAAATACTCTTCTTTAAAATAGGATGTTCAAAATCTGGTATTAATTCTACCAAAGGGGCTAGGGTGAATTTTCTTAAATGAAGTCTTGGGTGAGGCACTTCTAATTTGGAAGACTCAAAAATCAAGGAATCGATAAACAGAATATCGATATCAATGTTTCTCGAAATATAAGAATCTCCATCTTTTCTTTGGCGTCCCATCATTCTTTCTATACTTAGGATATTTTTCAAAAGCTGCTCTGCTTCCAAATCAGTATTCAAAATTAATACTTGATTTAAAAAAGGATCAGCTCCTTCCATTCCCCACGCTTCAGTTCTATATAAGGAAGATTCCATATTAATAATCCCTAAATACGAAAGCTCACTTTGTGCAGTTTTAAAATTCTCACGAACATCACCAATATTTCCTCCCAGGAGAATTACAACATTATATCCTCTAGCTTTTATGCTCACTTCTTGCTTATTCTTTTTAATATTGCTTATTAATTCGCGCAAATCTAAACATACATTCAAAATACAATGAAAACTTTTCTAAAAATGCTATTGGCTACCATCCTCGGTGTTGGTATTCTGTTTTTTCTACTTTTTGTAATCCTGGCCTCATTTGCTTCCATGTCTGAAGAAAAAGTATTGGTAAGTGAAAACTCAATACTAAAACTAGATCTCAATACCGTAATTAACGAAAGATCTGAAGACAATCCTTTTGAATCCTTCAGTCCTCTTTCTGGAGAACCTCAGAGCAGTATTGGCCTAAACGATCTTAAAGCCTCCTTGGAAAACGCAAAAAACGATGCAAACATTAAGGGGATTTATATGAATGCTGGAATTCCTTTGTCAGGACATGCCACTCTAAAAGAACTAAGATCAGCCCTTGAAGATTTTAAAAGCTCCGGGAAATTTATTTACAGTTATTCTGAAATTTTAACCCAAAAAGGAATTTATATCTGCTCCGTTTCGGATTCAGTTTTGGTAAACCCCGAAGGTTTTATGGAATGGAAAGGCCTAAGCGCAAGTATTTCTTATTATCAAAACGCCCTTGCAAAACTAGGTTTGAAACCTGAAGTTTTAAGAGCAACTGGTAATAAATACAAAAGCGCTGTAGAACCTTATTTAAGGCAAGACATGAGCCCCGAAAACAAAAAGCAACTAAGCTCTTTACTAAGCTCTGTTTGGTCAACCTACCGAAAAGACATTAGCGTTTCTACTGGAATTGGCGTAGATATGTTGGATACTTTAGCCAATAATTATGCTGTAACAAATCCAAAGAAAGCATTGGAATCCAAACTCATAGATGGAGTTGCATATTATGATGAAGTTATGGACATACTTTGTAAAAAAGTTGGTGTTGACGATAGTAAGAAATTGAATTTCATCTCTCTAGGCAAGTACAAAAAGTCATTCAAAACAACGGAAGGAAGCTCTTTTGGTTCCGACCGAATTGCTGTGATTATCGCCCAAGGAGATATCGTTAGTGGTGATGGAGGCGAATACAGCATTGGAAGTGAAAGAATTTCTAAAGCTATTCGCAAGGCAAGAAAAAATGATAAGGTAAAAGCTATTGTTTTAAGAGTAAACAGCCCTGGAGGAAGTGCTTTGGCTTCCGAAATTATTTGGAGAGAAGTAAAACTTGCTCAGGAAGTAAAACCAGTTGTAGCCTCAATGGGTGATTTAGCAGCAAGTGGCGGTTATTATATTTCCTGTTATGCCGATACAATTGTAGCTCAACCGAATACCATTACAGGTAGCATTGGGGCCTTTGGCCTATTTATGACTGGAGAAGAATTAATGCACGACAAATTGGGAATAAATATTGAAACTGTACCAACAAATACCTATGCTGATTTAGGAACTTTCGACAGGGCTCTAACAGACAATGAAAAGGCCATTTTAATTGCTTCCGTTGATCAAATCTATGGCACCTTTAAATCGAGAGTTGCAGTAGGTAGAAATCTTTCTGTTGATTCTGTAGAAGCTATTGGACAGGGTAGAGTTTGGACAGGAGAAGAAGCCCTTGAAATTGGTTTGGTAGATGTTTTAGGAGGCTTGGATGACGCTATTACAATTGCAAAGGAAATGGCCAATCTTGGAGATGATTATAGAGTTGTGGAATACCCAGAATTAGAGGATCCTATCCAAAGAATGTTAAAAGAATTTGGCTTGGGATATGAAACCAAAATTATTGAAAACAGATTGGGAGAATATGCCCGCTATCTGCAATTATTAGAAAAAGCCAAAGCCATGCAAGGTTACCAAACAAGGTTGGATTATGACCTGTTGATTGACTAAGATGGCATCTATCTCCCTGGAGAAAAATAAACTGGAAAATAGTAGGCTGCTCTATTTAATATTGGGCGGCCTATTTATTTCTGCCTTGGTAACCTGCAACCTCATTGCAAATAAGTTTGTAAGCGTGGACCTCGGTTTTAAAACCTTTATTGTTTCTGCTGGAGTTTTACCCTACCCCCTTACTTTTCTAATTACTGATATTCTTTCCGAAATTTATGGCAAAAAAAGAACCAATGCCGTTGTATTGGTTGGACTCTTTGCCTCTTTATTAGCCCTCCTTATTCTTTATTTAGGAAGTATTTTTCCTGCCATAACTGATAGCCCCGTTAGTGATGAAAACTATGGTTTTGTTTTCCAAAATTCGAGTAGAATTATTCTCGCTTCAATGTTGGCCTATACTGTTGCTCAATTTGTAGACGTTCATATTTTTCATTTTTTTAAAAAACTTACTAAGGGCAAAAAGTTGTGGATTAGAAATAACCTCAGCACCATTTTTTCACAATTGCTGGATACCATCCTTGTAACTTGCGTGATTTTTATAGGTGTTAAAGATTTTGATTTTATCAGCGGTTTGATTTGGGATGGTTGGTTTTTCAAATTCCTATTTGCAGCAGCTGATACGGTGATCATTTACACTTTAGTTCATGCCATTAGATCCTATTTTGGATTAAAGTCCAATGAAGAACTACCAATTTAATTTTCATGAAGGACAAATGGTATAAATCAGCTTTTCCCCTTCTCATAAAGGTTGGATTATTGGCTGTTTCCATTTGGTTTTTATACCAAAAGGTAGACCTCAATTCCTTCGAGGGAATTTTTGATCATCTTCCGGATCAACTTTGGTTAATCGTTATTGGCTTTTGGATTCTCTGGGTTTTAAACCTCTATTTTGATGCCTTGTTTTGGAAAAAAGTTCACGGTATGATTGAAAAGGTTCGACTTTTAAGAGCTCTAAAAATTAACCTGATTTGTTATAGTCTCAATTTCGTAACTCCAGCTCAAGGTGGTGACTTAGCCGTTCGTTATGTAATGATGAGTGAAGCTAGCAATCGAAAAAAATCTTTTTTCCTAAACCTTTGGATGTACCTCCCCAAATTTTTCGCTCGTTTTATTATTGGTGGAATTGCATTGGGGGTTTTGCTTCCATTTCTAGAAATTGCCGATGTTGGGCTATCCTTCTTGCTAACCTTTGTTTTTTGCTCCCTTTTATTCTTTGCCTATTTTTCCTTGAAAAAAATTCAAAAGAAACTTCAATTAAAAAACATAAGATCCTTTAAACTTGAACATTATCTTTTAGACGGACGTCCAACTGGTATTGAAAAGGCTCGATTCTTAGGGATTGCCATGCTGCGGTTTTTAACTTTTAACGGGCAGTTTGCATTAATACTACTTCTATTTTCAGATGGGGATTTACCTTCCCATATTTGGCTAGCTATTCCGGTATATTATTTTGTGAGTGCTCTTTTGCCTTCATTTGCTTTCGCGGATTTTATTTTAAAAAGTGCGATTGCAGTTTGGATATTCGAACCTATTACCAGCAATGAAGGGTTGTTGGTTGCCACGAGCCTTAGCCTCTGGTTTGCGAATGTTGCACTGCCTTCCTTTCTGGGCTTATATTTTATTTTGAAAACAGATTTATACAGGTCTATTAAAACGAAATTTTCACGGCGTAGCCCGAATGAGACCTAATATTTAGAACATTTCCTCCTTCAAAAATCAAGTATTGCCCCCTAATTCCCTTTAAAGTAGATTTTATATTCTGGACCCTGTCGAGGTTTATACTTTTCACTTTTATAGGGTATTCGGCAACTGGAAAATCCATTTTATAAACTTCTTGGTCTGCAGAAACAAAGCCTTTTAGACCCTCACTTAACAAGTCTGCCATGTGTCCTTTTTCGGCTACCAAATCAACTTCGGCATTTTCATTTTTTAGCATTTTTTGCCAAACCGTTTTATCTGCAACATGGTTTTTTAGAAATACTTCAATAATTCCCGCTTCATATCTGTTGGAGGTTTCAGCTAACACAATGGCTTCCGTAGCACCTTGATCTGTCCACCTTGTAGTTTTCTGAACAGCCCGTGTAACTCCAACTTTTAAGCCTCCCGAATTAGCTAAATAGACAACATGAGGCTGAAGCTGAAATCCTTTTTCAAAATCTAAATCCCGATCTCCAATATTTTCGTGTGCTGTGCTTAATTCTGGCCTAATTATACTTTCACCTGCTTCTGGTTTGGTAAAAAAACAGTTTCTGCAAAATCCCATTCTGTACAAATTCTTGAATTCTAAATGGCAGGAAGCGCAATATTTCTTTCCCAAAAATTGAATTTCAATTTCTTTTCCAATTAATTCATTCATTTTAATGAAGTCATTTTCAGTTTGTAAGAGGTACTGAATTGGAGAGTTGATATAGGATGACATTTTTTCTAAGGTGGAAAGCAGTTCCATAGTAAATGAAATGTTTAATTTTAGGGAGGGAAAATACTACAAATTATGAAGCTGGACCTTGTAAATTCTTTCATTAGTTGGCGAATGAAAAAACGATTTCACCAAATCGAGCTTTTCATGAAATACCCTTCCGAAGTGCAAAATGAACTTTTATTTCAATTGCTAGACTTCGCCAAAGACACAGAATGGGGTATTAAATATGGATTTAAAGACATCAACACCTACGAGGAGTTTAAAACCAACATACCTCTTTGCTACTATGAGTCTATTCAACCTGATGTAGAAAGATTGAGGTCTGGAGAACAAAACATCATGTGGCCAACAGAAATTAAATGGTTTGCAAAATCGAGCGGAACTACATCCAATAAAAGTAAATTTATTCCTGTAAGTCAGGAAGCAATTGAAGATTGCCACTTTAAAGGAGGCAAGGATCTTTTGAGTATCTATTGCAATAACAACCCCGAAACCTCCATTTTTTCGGGGATGAGTCTGAGGCTTGGCGGGAGCACTTTTATGAATAATAAGGACAACAATTCCTTTTACGGCGATCTTTCTGCCATTATTATTGAAAATCTTCCATTTTGGGTAGAAATGCGAAGTACGCCCAGCAATAAAATTAGTTTGATGGACGAATGGGAGGCTAAAATAGAAGCTATTGCAAACACGAGCATAAAGGAAGATGTTAGCAGCCTTGCTGGAGTGCCTTCTTGGATGTTAGTAGTTGCCAAAAAGGTTTTGGAAAAAACGGGCAAACAAAATCTTCATGAGGTATGGCCAAATTTAGAGGTATATATGCATGGAGGTGTAAATTTCAGTCCCTACCGCAAACAATTTCAGGCCTTATTGCCAAATGCTGGTTTCAATTTCCTAGAAACCTATAATGCCTCCGAAGGTTTTTTCGGAATTCAAGATTTAAGCGAAGGCGAAGAATTATTGCTCATGCTTGATTACGGAATATTTTATGAATTTATTCCAATGGATAAGTATCTGGCTGAAGATTCGGAAACTATTAGTCTTTCTCAGGTGGAGCTTGAGAAAAATTACGGAGTAGTTATCAGCACAAATGCCGGGCTTTGGCGCTATATTATTGGCGACACCGTAAAATTCACTTCCATCGAACCTTATCGAATCTCTGTTTCGGGTAGAACCAAACACTTTATAAACGCTTTTGGTGAGGAGCTAATTATTGACAATGCGGAAAAGGCATTAAAGCTTGCTTGTGAAAAAACCAATGCCGAAATATTGGAATATACGGCCGCTCCAATCTATATGAACGACAAAGGATCTGGCGCTCATCAATGGCTAATTGAGTTTAGCAAAAATCCCGAGGATCTGGACTTTTTCGGTCATATTCTAGACCAGTCCCTTAAAAATTTAAATAGTGACTATGAAGCTAAAAGGCATAAAAACATGGCCTTGAAGGACCCTCAAATTATTTCGGCCAAAAGGGGCCTATTTTATAAATGGTTAAAAGAAAAAGGAAAACTTGGTGGCCAACATAAAGTACCTCGATTGGCCAACAATAGAATTTATATGGAAGAGTTGTTGAGTATAAACAAATTGCAAGCTGTAGGATGATTTGGCAAAAAACAATATTAATTTCAAGCTTCATTTTTTTTATCTCCACGATTCAGAATCAAGAAATAAAAATTAAAAACATTGATGGCCTAGATGTGGACCAATTTGGTTCTATTTTCATTACGGTAGGAGACAAACTCACACGGTACGACAAGGACCTTAAAGAAATTGCTTCCTACAGTCAACCACTTCTGGGGGACATTACAAAAGTTGATGCTAGCAATGCCCTAAACCCAGTATTATGGTTTGGAGAAACATATCGAATCAATATTTTAGATAATCGCTTAAATGAATCTAGGACGATAAATTTATTGGACCAGGGTTTTCGAGATCCAAAATTAATTAGTGTTTCGGATGATGGAAACATTTGGATTTACGACCAGAGCGAGGATAAAATTATCCGATTTAGCACCGAGTCTAATAAACGAACAAATAATAGTTTAAACATTTCTCAAATTCTCGGAGAGGAGAATGATCCTATCCAAATCAGAAGCACTTTTGAAAAAACCTATTTGAATGTTCCGGAAAAGGGGATTCTAATTTTTGATGCTGTAGGGGCTTTTGAAAAGCTTGTTGCCCTAAAGGGAATTGAATATTTTTCGCTTTACAATTCTAAAATTTATTATCAGAAAGAAAACACTATATACAAACTAGACAAGCAGGGAAAAAGCGAGATTATTTGTAAGGATCTTACTGATTGCAAGACCTTTGATATATTTGATAATAAAATTTTCTTGGTGAACAATAGTAGAGTAGAAATAAGGGCAATAAATTAAGGTGAAAACCTTAGATTTGCTCTGCTTTTTTCAAAGAAGCAAGAACGAAATTAGTCGGGGAAAAAGAATCGAAACATGCACATTGCCATTTCAGGAAACATTGGATCAGGAAAAACAACTCTAACCAAATTATTGGCTAAACATTATAAGTGGGAGCCACAATATGAGGATGTTGAGGAGAATCCATATTTGGATGATTTTTATGATGAAATGCAAAGATGGTCCTTCAACCTTCAAATCTATTTTTTGAATTCTAGATTCCGTCAGGTAAAAGAAATTCACGATTCTGGTAAGGCTGTAATTCAAGACAGAACCATTTATGAAGATGCGCATATTTTCGCACCCAACCTTCATGCAATGGGACTAATGCCAAGCAGAGATTATGAGAATTACATGTCTTTATTTCGATTGATGGAAAGCTTCATAAAACCACCAGATTTACTAATTCATTTAAGGGCAAGCATTCCTACTTTGGTAGAACAAATCCAAAAAAGAGGAAGGGATTATGAAAACAATATCCGCTTGGATTATTTGAACCGTTTGAACGAAAGATATGAGGCCTGGGTAAGCAATTATGACAAAGGAAAACTTTTGATCATTAATGTTGATGAAAACAAATTTGCTGCAGATCCAGAAGGCTTAGGAAATATCATTACTAAAATTGATGCTGAAATGAACGGCCTCTTTTAGAAACCCTCAAACTAATTTTAAAAATTAACCGTTTTTAAAATTGGTTTAGCCTTTGAGTCCTTCTAAATTTTAGCTTATTGAAACCACTGATTAAAGAGAATTTAAGAGAAAAGCTTTATTTCTATTGCTTGCTCTATTTGGCGCTTAGCTTACCTTTTCAGTTTATCTGGTTCCCCCCAACTTTAGGAATCATCTTCCTTATGCTCACATGGATTTTTTCCTTTGATTTTAGACAAAAAGGAAAATACCTAAGCAAAAACCTCCTCTTTAAAATTGTTTTTGGTCTGTTCCTAATGAGTTTAGTAGGAATGATTTATACGCCCAGTCCGGAAGAAGGATGGAAAGATGTCACAGTAAAAATAAGTCTCTTTTTCTTCCCCATTGCCTTAGGGAGCTACCCGCCAATCCGAAAGGAGAAACTAAATCTCCTGCTAAAAACTTTTGCCTTCGCGATGGGGTTGGCCGTTTTGTATTTAATATTAAAAGCTGGCTCCAAATTTTTAGATGATGGTGATTTAAATCATTTCTTTTACGGAAATTTTGGTTCTTTAAAACGAGTACCCATCCATTATTTTGCACTTTATTGCAATTTTGCTCTCTTTATTTCCCTAGATTTTTTATTCAATAAAACTAAGGGAAGTCCTTTCGCGATAAAGCTACTTTTTGGGGCCTTAAGCTTATTGCTTATTTCCGCATTGTACCTCTGCTCCATTCGAATTCAGTTTATAGCTTTCATTTTGGTTTTAGTCCTGTTTTTTATTCGTCAGTTTCGAGGTAAAATGCCCAATTATAAAATTGCCTTGAGCTTGTTCGGATCTATTCTTCTAATTTCCTTAATTGCTTTTTTAATTCCGGAATCGAAAAGGAGAATTACAGAAACCTTGGATGAATATTCTGCATTTAGAGGGAGGGAGGAACTGAAACAAATGAACCATCGCGTTTTTCTTTGGAAATATGGTTCCCAGGTTATTTCAGAAAATTTTTGGCTGGGCACCGGAACAGGTGAAGCGAACAATGCACTTTACGAATATTTAAAAAATGAAAAGGCGAAATTTTGGGATGGCACTGGAGTTTATACTTTATCCAAAAAAAAATACAATTACCACAATGCCTTTTTACAACATTTCGCTTCCAATGGAATACTAGCCTTTCTATTTTTGGTGGCTCTACTTTTAATACCCCTATTTAGTAAGAGCCATGAATTCTCCATGGTTCAAAGCGTATTTTTAGTCTTAGTTGCCATTAGTTTTATGACAGAATCCATGCTAGAAAGACAAGCCGGGACTTTATTCTTTGGCCTATTTTATTCCCTAATTGTGATAAACCAAAGGAAATAATAAGATTAGTTTTTCCGTATTACAAAAATCTTACTGATATAACCGCAGGCTTCGGTTTCGGTTGGGTAAACTTTTAGGTCACCATTATAATCAGGCAGGGTTTGGTTGGAAAAAAACGACTTCTCAATCCTACCATTTTGGGCCACAACAACCTCCTTAATCTGATCTTCTGTAAGGATATGCATATCCATTTGAAAACCTTTTCCAATGCCAATTAGGGCCAATCTTTCTTTAATTCTTACAAAGCTTTTAAAACGTTGCCAAGAACTTAGCTTCCTCACATCCAGTACAGGAACTTGAAACATGGCAATACCATCCTTTTCCAATACTCTTACAAATTCGGAAACAAAGCCTAAGGATTGAGGAAATGGAATATGCTGTAAAACGATAAAACTTAATGCAAAAGAAACAGACTTGGATGGCAAAAATGAGAGATCTCCTTTTTCATTTAATTCGAAAGACAAGGATTCTTTTAAATCTTCATTTCCCTTTCGGGCGATGTCTACCATAGTTTCACTGGCATCTACACCAATAACTTTATCAAAATGATTTGTTAGCGCTCTAGATAACCTACCAGCTCCACATCCAAAATCAATGGCTACATCTTTTTTGGATACTTCAACATTGTTTTTAAGAAGAATATCCATGGCAGCATCAACCTCCGTTTGTCCAGATTTGAAAAAATCTTCTGGATTCCACTTTTCTCCTTTCTTGGACTTATCAGTTAGAATTGACCATAAAGCATCATTTTGTGCTAAACCTTCCCAATTTTTTACCGAAGTTTTGTATTTCATAGTCTTCTAAAAACAAAAATTGCCCTGCAAAGCAAGGCAATTTTCAACTAGTCTTAAAATATTAAAATCCAATTAGCCTAGAATTTCTGCTTGGGCTCTTAGTATATTTGAATTAAAATCGTTCAAATCAAAACTAACGGACATTGGAATTTCTTTTCTATCTCCATTTTCAAGGATCACAAACAAAATTGCTTCTCCATTAAATATGTACCCGTTTTCAAGCTTCTGCACGTGTTCTGCATAAAGCTTATAATCGCCTTTTCCTAAATTCAACATATTATTGATGGAAGATTCGTCGATTTGCATCAAAACTTGATGAATTAATCCATCTCTATCTCCTTTAAATTCAGTTTGAATAACATCGATCTTACGCTCCTTGGCACCATCATTTAAAATTAAAAATGAATTTGCTCCTTCCACTTCATAAGTACGATCAATAATTTCAACATTCTCTGCGTTAATCGTTGGAATCGTGCTTGAAGTATGACCACCATCCACATGAATGTGTGGAGCGATTACTAAGGATACAATTGACATCAATTTAATAAGGATATTCATGGAAGGACCAGAAGTATCTTTAAATGGATCTCCAACAGTATCACCAGTTACAGAAGCTTTATGGGCTTCAGAACCTTTGTATTCCATTTTACCGTCAATCTCTACACCTTGTTCGAAAGATTTTTTAGCATTATCCCAAGCACCACCGGCATTGTTTTGGAAAATTCCCATTAACACACCTGATACAGTAACACCTGCCAATAAACCTCCCAACATTTCTGCAGAAGAAGTTTCTTCAAACATTCCTTGAAAACCAAAGCCTACAATAACTGGAGTGATTAAGGCAATTGCGCCCGGTAACATCATTTCTCTAATGGAAGCTTTTGTAGAAATTTCTACACATTTATCGTATTCTGGCTTAGCCTTGTATTCCATAATTCCTGGAATCTCTTTGAACTGCCTTCTCACTTCATGAACCATAGCCATAGCTGCACGTCCAACTGCCGCAATTGCCAATGAAGAAAATATAAATGGAATCATACCACCTACAAATAGCATCGCTAATACTGGAGCTTTATAAATATCTATACTATCAATTCCTGCAATTCCTACGAAAGCTGCAAAAAGCGCCAAAGCTGTTAAAGCAGCAGAAGCAATTGCAAATCCTTTTCCTGTGGCAGCAGTAGTGTTTCCAACAGCATCTAAATTATCTGTACGTCCTCTAACTTCTTCCGGTAATTGACTCATTTCGGCAATTCCTCCAGCATTATCTGCTATGGGTCCAAATGCATCAATAGCCAATTGCATAGCTGTTGTGGCCATCATACCTGCAGCAGCGATTGCTACTCCATATAATCCTGCAAAAGAATAAGAGAAAATAATACCTGCTGCAAGAATAAGGATAGGAATCATTGTGGATTGCATCCCTACAGCCAAACCACCAATAATATTAGTTGCATGACCAGTAGAAGATTGCTGAATAATACTGTTTACAGGTTTTTTACCCATTGAAGTATAAAATTCTGTAATCCAACTCATCAATGCTCCAACAATGGATCCTACCAAAATGGCAAGGAATACATCAACATTGGAGAACTCATATCCTCTTAAATTCATAGTTTCCGGCAACATCCAAGTACAAATTGGGAAAGAAGCGACTACCACAAGGATAATGGAAGTCCAATTACCCATATTAAGAGCCTTTTGTACAGAACTGTCTTCTTTGGAAATTCTTACCAAGGCCATGGAAATGATTGAGAATATTAAACCAAGACCAGCAATTAGCATTGGTAATAAAATAGGCGCCATTCCGCCAAATTCGTCAACAGATTCAATTTCTTGTCCCAATACCATTGTAGCCAAAATTGTTGCTACATAAGAACCGAACAAATCAGCACCCATACCGGCAACATCACCTACATTATCTCCTACATTATCTGCAATAGTTGCAGGGTTTCTAATATCATCTTCTGGAATTCCAGCTTCTACTTTTCCTACAAGGTCGGCACCAACATCTGCTGCTTTAGTATAAATACCACCACCTACTCTTGCGAATAATGCAATGGATTCTGCTCCTAGGGAGAAACCTGCTAATACTTCAATGGCAGTTCTCATTCCATCTCCAGTAATTGCCTCACCTTCTGGAACAAACATTTGGTAGAAAACAATAAATAAACTTCCTAAACCTAAAACGGCTAAACCAGCAACTCCTAATCCCATTACAGATCCTCCTGTAAAGGAAACTTTAAGAGCTTGCACCAAACTGGTACGTGCAGCTTGTGTTGTTCTTACATTGGTTTTAGTTGCGATACGCATTCCAATAAATCCAGCTAAAGCGGAAAGAAAAGCTCCAAGAATAAAAGCTATGGCAATAACTGGACTTGAGTGTTCTACATATTTTCCAGAAAATCCTAATAGTACAGCAGCTACAAGTACAAAGTAGGTCATTACTTTCCACTCTGCTTTTAGAAAGGACATGGCACCATCCGCGATGTAACCAGCAAGTTCTTTCATATTATCGTCACCTTCTTCTTGCTTTACAACCCATTTGGATTTTACAAGCATTACCAAAAGGCCAACCGCTCCAAGAGCAGGTATTAAATAAATCATCCAATTATCCATATTCACAAAATATTGATATACAAAATATTAATTATAAGGGGCGCAAAAGTAACCGAAATTCCCTAATACGCAAAAAGAAAAAAGCCACCAGACAAGAAGCGGCGGCTTTTTAAAGTATCAATTTAGGGTAAACCCTATTATTTTACATACATAACACTTTTTACAGCGTCTATAACTTCTTTGGCATTTGGTAAAAATTCTTCAACTAGGGTTGGAGAATAAGCCATTGGCGTATCAGCCGTAGTTAGACGGTGTACAGGGGCATCCAGAAAATCGAAGGCTTCCTTTTGCACCACGTAAGTTACTTCCGTTGCAATGGAACCTAAAGGCCAGGCTTCTTCTAAGAATACCATTCTATTCGTTTTCTTAACCGATTTGATAATAGTATCGTAATCAATAGGACGAACAGTTCTAAGGTCAATAATTTCAACACTTATACCATCTTTTGCCAATTCATCTGCCGCAATTATGGCTTGTTTTAAAATTTTTCCAAAAGAAACAAGGGTCACATCAGAACCTTCGCGGATAATATTTGCTTTCCCAATTTCCAAAAGGTATTCTTCTTCAGGAACTTCGCCTTTATCACCATACATCTGCTCAGATTCCATTACTAAAACCGGATCATTGTCGCGAATGGCACTTTTTAAAAGACCTTTTACATCATAAGGCGTAAAGGGAACAACTACTTTTAAACCTGGCGTATTGGCAAACCAATTTTCAAAAGCCTGGGAGTGAGTTGCACCAAGCTGACCAGCAGAAGCCGTTGGTCCTCTAAATGTAATAGGTACATTTAACTGACCACCACTCATTTGGTACATTTTGGCTGCATTATTAATAATCTGATCAATAGAAACTAAGGAGAAATTAAAGGTCATGTACTCCACTATAGGTCTTAAACCATTCATGGCAGAACCAATGGCAATTCCAGAAAAACCAAGCTCAGCAATTGGAGTATCAATAACTCTTTTTGCTCCAAATTCATCTAACATTCCTTTGGAAGCTTTGTAGGCACCATTATATTCTGCTACTTCTTCACCCATGAGATAAACATTTTCGTCTCTTCTCATTTCTTCGGTCATCGCTTCTGCAACGGCCTCTCTGTATTGTAATATTCTACCCATTTCTAAAATAATATTTCAAGCGAGCACAAAAATAGAAATTTATGTTTGGTATCGAGCTCTTAATTTTCAGACTAATACCTATTTCTAATTTTTCTCATGGGCAATTTTAGCTTATTTTCGCAAACCGTATACAAAAACATAGATTTTTAAACATATGAAGGTATTAGTTTGTATCAGCCATGTGCCAGATACCACCTCGAAAATCAACTTTACAAGTGATAATAGCGAGTTTGATAAAAATGGAGTTCAGTTTGTGATTAATCCTTACGATGAATTTGGCCTTACTAGAGCCATGTGGATTAAAGAAAAAAACGGAGGAACCGTAACTGTAGTTAATGTTGGTAGCGCAGAAACAGAGCCTACGCTGAGAAAAGCATTGGCAATTGGTGCTGATGATGCCGTAAGAATTGATGCTAATCCTAGCGATGGATTTTTTGTAGCCTCGCAAATTGCAGCTCTTGCAAAAGAAAATAATTACGACATCATTATAGCTGGAAGAGAATCTATTGATTATAATGGTGGACAAGTACCTGGGATGATAGCCGCCCTATTAAACCAACCTTTTATTAATGGATGTATCGGTTTAGAACTAGAAGGTAACAATGCCCAAATGATCCGAGAGATTGATGGTGGAAAAGAAAAGTTATCTGCGGATCTACCTATAGTTATAGGGGGACAAAAAGGTTTGGTGGAAGAAAAAGACTTAAGAATTCCTAATATGAGGGGGATTATGAGTGCCCGTACAAAACCTTTGCAAGTAAGACCAGCCATAGATTCTTCTTCAAGAACTAAGGTTGGGGATTTTGAAAAGCCTGCTCCAAAAAGTGCCGTAAAAATGGTAGATGCTGAAAATGTTCAAGAGCTTGTTTCTCTATTGCACAACGAAGCCAAAGTAATTTAATTAGCCCTAAAAGAATTAGACATGTCAGTATTAGTATACTTAGAAAATTGGGAAGGAAAATTTAAGAAGAACAGCTTTGAGGCTGCTCAATATGCTGCAAAAACTGCAGAAATGATGGGCACCGAAGCCATTGGTGTTTCTCTTGGCGAAACAGATGATTTAGCAGTATTTGGCGCTTATGGCCTTTCAAAAGTAATAAGCCTTGGGGGCGCAGATTTTGGTCAGTTTGATAATTACAAAACAGCTTCCGCTTTAAAAAGTATTGCGGAACAAAATTCTGCGGATACCCTAATTATTAGTGGGACATTAAATGGAAAATCTGTTGCTCCAATTGCATCCATTATGTTAAATGCAGGATTAATCACAAATGTTACAGAACTACCATCATCGGTAAGTCCGCTTACGCTTAAAAGAAGTGTATTTTCAAGTAAAGGTTTTGTGAACTACTCTAGCGAAGAAGCAACTAAAATTGTTTGTTTTATTCCAAATTCTGTTGGTGTAACAGAAGGCTCTGGAAGCTGTGAAGTGGTACAAGGAAATGTAAGTCTGGATGCAACTCCAACAACAACAATTAATGAAGTTGATCGCATAAAAGGAAAAATTCCATTACCCGAAGCCGAAAGAGTTGTTTCTGCCGGAAGAGGTTTAAAAGGACCTGAAAACTGGGGAATGATTGAAGAACTTGCTGAAGTTTTAGATGCAGGAACTGCTTGTTCCAAACCGGTTTCGGATATGGGATGGAGACCCCACACAGAACATGTTGGTCAAACAGGAATCGCTATTAATCCAGATTTATATATCGCTATTGGTATTTCGGGAGCTATCCAACACCTTGCAGGTGTTAGCAGTTCCAAAGTAATTGTAGCCATTAACAATGATGCCGAAGCTCCGTTTTTTAAAGCGGCAGACTATGGAATTATTGGTGATGCCTTTGAAGTTGTTCCAAAACTTACTGAAGCTATCCGCAATTTCAAAGCAACTAATTAATGGATCGTATTCGTCTGAATATAAAAGGTTTGTCCTACAGTCAAACCCAATCAGGCGCTTACGCCTTGGTTTTGGGTGAGGAGGATGGTGAACGAAGATTACCAATAATCATTGGAGGATTTGAAGCTCAATCCATTGCTGTTGCTTTGGAAAAAGATGTAAACCCTCCCCGACCTCTTACCCATGATCTTTTTAAAAACTTTGCCGACAATTTCGAAATTAAAATAAAAGAAGTTGTTATTCACAAATTACAGGATGGGGTTTTTTACTCCATCCTTGTTTGTGAAAAAGAAGGCAAAGACACTGTTTTTGATGCTCGAACTTCTGATGCAGTTGCTTTAGCCATCCGTTTTAAGAGCCCCATTTTTACCTATAGAGAAATATTGGATAAAGCAGGGGTGATTTTAAAAGAAGGCCATGAACCGAGCAAAGAACCAAAAGAAGAATTTGCTGAAGAAAAACCCACAAGGGCCAAAAAACCTGTTAAAAAGGGGGATATCAGTAAAAAGACAATAGAAGAATTAAATCAATTGATGAATCAAGCTGTGCGCGATGAGAATTACGAACTTGCCGCTAGCATCCGGGATGAAATCGACAAACGAGAAAGCTAAATTTAGTTTAGCTTGCAGCATAGCCTATATCATGAGATTTTTATTAAAAAGTACCCCTTTAATTTTCCTTTGTTTTTTAGCGATTCCGAGTTTTGGGACAAAACCAGAGGCTCCAGGAACTAAGGCAAAACCCCTTCAACATAATTGGTCTTTCCAAGGAATTAGCAACAAACAAGGGCAATCCCTTTTTGAAATTGCCGAAACCGATTATTTAAAAATTGACAGTTTAGGGTCCTTTATATATGAGTTAAGATCCAATAGAAATCTGCAAGCTCGTGGAAGTTGGAAATTAGTACAAGACACCTTAGTTTTCAGCTATTCACAGCCAAACACCAATATTCGCAAATACCATATTACTCAAATAAATGATACTTCTTTAATTTTTGAAGAAGGGAATGTCATTTTTGCTTTTTCAAAAGAAGGCCCGCCCAAAAGTTTTAAAATTGACTACGATTTTAGTAAAAGTAATATCAGTTTTAGTTCGGTTGCGCGAGGTTTATTGGGCCTGGCTGTTTTAATTTTTATTTGTTTCCTATTTTCCTCCAACCGAAGAAATATCAATTGGGCTTTAGTAGCTAAAGGATTGGTTATTCAAATCATTTTTGCCGTTGCCATTCTTTATGTCCCTTTTGTAAGAATTGGCTTTGAC
This sequence comes from uncultured Cryomorphaceae bacterium, assembly GCA_937129395.1. GTDB lineage: Bacteria > Bacteroidota > Bacteroidia > Flavobacteriales > Schleiferiaceae > CAKZNE01. The sequence continues at coordinate 18,823 of CAKZNE010000133.1, forward strand.
TATATTTCCAAAGCCTTTGTCACCCTATTAAGTTTTACAGATGCAGGTTCGGATTTCCTTTTTGGATCATTAGTAGATCCATCCAGATCTTGGGGTTATATTTTCGCTTTTAAAGTATTACCTACCATCATATTTTTCTCTGCACTTACCAGTTTATTTTTCTATTTAAAAATCATCCAAAAGATCGTTTTCGGTTTTGCTTGGGTAATGAAATACACCATGAAACTATCCGGTGCAGAAAGTTTAGCAGCAGCTGGAAATGTGTTTTTAGGCCAAACAGAATCCCCCTTATTGGTAATGCCGTATATCGGGAAAATGACCAAATCCGAACTACTTTGTTTAATGAGTGGAGGGATGGCAACCATTGCTGGTGGAGTTTTAGCCGCCTATATTGGATTTTTAGGGGATGGAAATGAGGTACAAGAATTATTCTTCGCCAAGCACCTTTTAGCAGCATCATTAATGAGTGCCCCAGCAGCTATAATTGCTGCAAAAATATTACGCCCAGAAACAGAAGATTTTGACGAAACCATGGAAATGACCGAGGTTAATGTTGGATCTAGTGCCTTGGAAGCTATTGCAAACGGAACTACAGATGGTTTAAAATTAGCTGTAAATGTTGGAGCCATGCTTCTTGTTTTTACGGCCTTAATGTATATGGGTAATTTTGTTTTGCACGATATGATCGGAAGTTGGACAGGTATCAACGACTGGGTGGTAAGCATTAGCAATGGCCAATATGATGGACTGAGTTTTCAGTTTTTATTAGGATACACTTTAGCACCCCTAACATGGTTGATGGGAGTTGCAGATGAAGACATTGTTTTGGTTGGCCAATTACTGGGAGAAAAAACAGTTTTAAACGAATTTTATGCCTACGCTAGTTTAGGTGATCTTATGGCCGCCGAAAAATTCAGCTCCGAAAAATCCATAATTATTGCCACCTATATTTTATGTGGCTTTGCCAATTTCGCAAGTATCGGAATACAGATTGGGGGGATTGGGGCTTTGGTTCCATCCAGGCGAGCAGATTTAGCTAAACTAGGTTTTCAAGCCTTAATTGGTGGAACTTTAGCCTCCCTATTTACTGCGGTAATAGTGGGGATGTTGATTTAGAAACTCTTCATTTTATGGATAAACTGTTAAAAAGTTAATCAATTTTTCCTTTTCCTTTCTTGGAATACCATCCTACTAAAAATATCTTTGGAAGAGATTCTTGCTAAAGAGAATTGCAAATATTTGGTTGATGAAGCAATACCACGATTTAATGAAAAGAGTGCTCGAAGAGGGCGCAGAAAAGGGAGATAGAACAGGAACAGGAACCAAATCTGTATTCGGGCATCAGATGCGATTTAATTTGGCAGAGGGTTTTCCATTGGTTACGACAAAAAAAGTCCATTTAAAATCCATCGTTCAGGAGTTGCTTTGGTTTTTACAAGGCGATACCAATATTAAATACTTAGTGGAAAACGGGGTAAACATCTGGAATGAATGGCCTTATCAAAGCTATTTAAAACAAAATAATTTAGAGAATCAATACCCGAAGTATTCTCCAGAATGGAAGGAGAATATGAAAGCTTTTATTGAAAAAATAAAAGTGGATGATGACTTTGCGAAACAATACGGGGAACTCGGCCCTGTTTACGGAAGACAGTGGAGAAATTTTGAAGGCATTGACCAAATTAGCCAATTGATTGAGGACATAAAGAACAGTCCAAATTCCCGTAGATTATTAGTTTCCGCATGGAATCCTAAGGAGATTCCTGTTATGGCTAAATCAGGATTGCCGCCTTGTCACACTCTATTTCAATTTTATGTTGCAGATGGAAAATTGAGCTGTCAACTTTACCAAAGAAGTGCAGATATATTTTTGGGCGTACCCTTTAATATTGCCTCTTATGCTTTATTAACCATGATGGTGGCACAAGTTTGCGGATTAGGATATGGAGATTTTGTACACACTTTGGGAGATGCTCATTTGTATAACAATCATTTGGATCAAACTACAGAACAGCTTTCGAGAGAATTAAAATCCCTTCCAACAATGAAAATAAATCCGGATGTAAAGGATATTTTCAGTTTTAAATATGAGGATTTTGAATTGTTGAATTATGATCCACATCCGGCGATTCGGGCTGTTGTTGCTGTGTAAAAAGTCCTATCCAAAAACCAAAACCATGACATTCCTCAGAACTTTACTTTTTTTTATTCTTTGTTTTTGTGCTCTAAATTCTTCCGCAACTCAAACTTTTCCCATAGAAATTCCAGTTTTTAAAGATTGTTCTGGGCCAGACTCTCTGATCTGCAGTATAAAAAAATGGCAGGCATTTAAAGCAGCGGGACTTGAATTGATTCGAGAAAAAATCCCCTATTCTTTTAGTGATTCTTATGCAATTGAGTTTAGCATATTACCAAATGGAGAGCCTAAAATAATAAGCAAACAGTGTCACTTTTCAAATAAGGCCTTGGAACTTTTAAAGGAGCATCTTCTCTCCCTTAAAGGAAAGTTAAGCTACCATAATAAGTTCATTACTTATGGGTTTGACCTAAAGCTAGGTATCCCCAAATCTTTTAATTCTTACAAAGATTTGGAAGAGGTAGAGTTGTTTCCCATTTACATGGACTGTAAAAGGTTCAACGAAAAAGGAAAAAGAGCTTGTTTTAGATATTTAATTCTGGCTATTGCAGAACAAATTGCGGAGACTAAAATTGAAACAGAAATTGATCTTTACTTTTCAAAAGGAGAACTAGTGGGGATGTATTTCCAAAACCCAAGTCTTAAACCAGAGTTTAACGATAAAATTTTTGAGACTTATCAAACTCTTTCGAAAGAGCATTTAAAAGAATCTACAAAAAGAAAATCGGAGGATTTTAAATTGACTTTTAAATATCAAGGTGCTTTTAAAGATAGCATTAGCCGTAGGCGATACAGATTTAAGAAACTGGAAAAACTTGCTGAATTATTTGATAACAAGTGGTTTGGCAAAGAACTTTTTAAAATGGCAGAAAGCTACTATCCAGTGGAACCTGCGAAATCTCAATTTGTTCTTAGCAATTTGGAAAAATATGGATTTGGAGATTTATCAAAAATTTGGAATGGTAGTGAGTTTGTATTAATCGATGAACTCAAAACCCGAAGCAAAGAAAAAATTAAGCTCGATATAGAGGATAAACCAAAAGTGCCCTTAACAATACCACCAATTTCATATGGTTGCGAAGGTTTAAAATCCGTAGAGGAAATCAACAAATGTTTTAATAAATACATTGCTGGATTTGTACCCAAGGAGTTTAAATTCCCTCGAAAGGCAAGAAAAAAAGGCCTATCAGGGAAGGTATTTGTAAATTTTACTATTGAAAAAAATGGAGAAATTTCTTCCATTGAAGTAATTAAACCAGTAGGCGCATTATTGGATTTAGAATGCATTAGAGTAGTTTCCTTAATTGAGGATTTTACAAAAGGTGCAATTATAGATGGGGAACCAGTAAGATCGCAATTCACCCTTCCCTTTAATTTGAAATTGCAATAATTTTGTAAAAATCCAGATTTTCTATCCATACCCTTAAATCTAAAACCCCATGAATCTCACTCTTATCGCTGCCATGTCTCAAAACCGCGTTATTGGAAATAATAACGAATTGATTTGGCATTTACCGGCAGACTTAAAACGTTTCAAAGCTTTAACCAGTGGTCATCATATAATAATGGGGAGGAAAACATTTGAAAGTGTAGGTAGACCGCTCCCAAATAGAACCAATATTATTGTTACCAGGCAGGAAGACTATAAAGCAGAGGGATGTATTATTGTGAATTCATTGGAAGAAGCCATTCAAAAAGCCAGTAGCGACGGACAAGCTTTTATTGTTGGTGGGGCGGAGATTTATAAGCAATCTTTGAAATATGCAAATTCCATTGAACTTACCCAAATAGATTCGGAATACGAAGGAGATTCTTATTTCCCCGAAATAAATCCAGAAAATTGGAAACTGATTTCAGAAGAAAATTATCCTGCCGATGAAAAGAATAAGCACAATATGCGCTTTCAGAAATATCAAAAAATAAAATCCTAAATATTAAGAGGCCGCTTTAAGTTCTTTTAAAGACATTTTATTCATTTTCTGCATGGCATAATCAGCATCCACCTTTAAGGTTTGCTCTTTGTCTGCACTTGGAAGTTCAAACATTGCATCCGTTAAAATAGTTTCGATAATGGATCTTAAACCCCTTGCCCCTAGTTTATATTCCAATGCTTTTTGAACTACAAAATTTAAAGCTTCTTCTGTAAAATCAAGGCTTACTTTATCCAATTCCAAGAGCTTAGTGTATTGCTTGATAATTGCATTTTTGGGTTCAGTAAGAATTTGTTTTAAGCTTTCTTCGGTAAGGGGATTTAAGTGGGTTAAAACAGGAATTCTACCGATCAATTCAGGAATCAATCCAAATGTTTTTAAATCCTGAGGTACTAAATATTGTAAGAAATTAGAACTGTTATGATCTTCTCTTTCTTTGGTACTATGGAAGCCTACAGATTTTGTGTTCAACCTTTTAGCGATATGTCTTTGGATACCATCAAAAGCACCACCGGCAACAAAAAGGATATTGGCAGTATCTACCTCAATGAATTTTTGATCTGGATGTTTTCTTCCTCCTTGGGGTGGAACATTTACTTTGGCACCTTCTAGTAATTTCAATAAAGCTTGCTGAACACCTTCACCACTTACATCTCTGGTAATGGAAGGATTATCGCTTTTTCTAGAGATTTTATCAATTTCATCAATAAAAATAATTCCCCTTTCGGCAGATTTTAAATCGTAATTGGCAGCTTGTAATAAACGTGTAAGAATACTTTCTACATCCTCACCTACATAACCCGCCTCTGTAAGAACGGTTGCATCAACAATTGTAAAAGGAACATTTAGCATTTTGGCAATTGTTCTTGCCAAAAGAGTTTTCCCTGTACCAGTCTCCCCTACCATCATAATGTTGGATTTTTCAATTTCCACATCTTTGGTATCAATAGGGTTGCTCAATCTTTTATAATGGTTGTAAACAGCTACGGCAAGAACCTTTTTAGCATCTTCTTGGCCAATAACATAGGTATCCAAAAACTCTTTAATTTCTTTTGGTTTGATTAAGCTTAATGAGCTAGAAAGATCTTTTTTATCCTTCATGTCCATTTCCTCTACAACTATTCCATGTGCCTGGCGAATACAATGATCACAAATATGACCGTTGATACCAGCTATTAAAACATTTGTATCCTTTTTCTCTCTTCCACAAAAAGAACAATTCAAATTTTCTTTCTTGTTACTCATGCTTAATGCTTTCGTTCTACTTTACAAAAATAGAAAATCCGCTCTACAATTTTACTAGAGCGGATTTTTGTACTATAAGATTTATCTATCAATATTTTGCGATAGGTTTATTTCCTTTTCGATTCTAAAACCTCATCGATCATTCCGTATTCTTTAGCTTCTGGTGAACTCATCCAATAATCACGATCAGAATCTTCTTCTACCTTGGCGAAATCTTGTCCAGAATGGCTTGCAATAATATTGTAAAGTTCCTTTTTCATTTTCAATACTTCCTTCACTGCAATCTCCATATCACTAGCCTGTCCTTGAGCACCACTCATTGGTTGGTGAATCATAACCCGGCTATGCTTTAAGGCAGATCTTTTTCCTGCGGCTCCTGCACATAATAAAACAGCTCCCATAGAAGCAGCCATTCCTGTACAAATTGTTGCCACATCAGGGTTTACCAATTGCATGGTATCGTAAATTCCCAATCCAGCATAAACAGAGCCACCCGGGCTATTCAAATAAATTTGGATATCCTTTTTGGAATCAACCGACTCTAAAAACAATAATTGGGCTTGAACGATATTGGCAATTTGATCATTAATTCCTGTTCCTAGGAAAATGATTCTATCCATCATCAAACGAGAAAATACATCCATTTGTGCAACATTCAATTGCCTTTCCTCTATAATATAAGGAGTTAAAGATGCATCGATATAATTTCCAACATGTAAAGAGGAAATACCTTTGTGCCCTACGGCGTATTTTTCAAATTCTTTGCTAAAATCCATTGTCTAATTTTTTTTAAAGTAACAAAAATGGCTCGACAAGTATCGAGCCATTCAAAATTTTATGACAAAAGTTCCGACTACTTCTTAGTAGCTAGTTTTATAAAGTCATCAAAAGTCACTTCCTTTTCAGCAAGCTTCACATTTTCTTTAAAGAAACGAACAATTTTTTCAGTGAATAATTGCTCTGTCATTCTTTGTACTTCTTCTTGGCTTTGCATCACATTTTCTGCGATGGAATCTAAATCCATAGACTCTGGAAGAGGTCCGTATTGAGCCATTTGCCTAGTGATCATCTCCTTGGTAAAATCCTTCAGCTCTTCTCTATTTATTTCAATACCATTGTCTTTTACAACTTTGTTTTCCACAAGTTGCCATTTAAGACCATCCTTCATTTTTGGATATTCGATTTCAACTTCTTCTTCACTAATTGGTTTTTCCCCAGAAGTTTGCATCCATTTTTTCAAGAATTCGTCAGGAAGATCGAAATTTGTTTTAGCTAAAACAACATCTCTAGTATCCTCATAGAATTTTCTTTCACTCTCACCGATAAACATATTTTCAGCATCTTCTTTAATTCGTGCTAAAAATGCTTTTTCATCAGCCATGGTACCTTCCCCAAAAACTTTATCAAAAAGTTCCTGATTCATTTCTGCCGGCTCCAATTTGCTGATTTCTTCAACTTTAAATCTAAAATTACCAGTAGTAGTTGCCAATTCCTCATCACTGATTTTTAATAATCCAGAAACGCTAAAATCCTTTTTAAAGGCTTTATTCACATCAAGAATAACAAAAGCATCTTTTTGAGCTCCCATTAGAGAACTGATGTTTTTCTTTCCTGTAATATTATCCATTGTAAAGGTAGCCTCCACAGAAACCCCATTCTCTTTTGCATTTTCGTCAGCTTCAACCTCAACAATATATGCCTTAACGATAGAGTCTTCTTCAATAGCTTCTGGATAGCTCATTTTACCAAATCTCTTTGCATAATCTGAAGCATAACGTGCTATCATTTCCTTATCGGCAGTTATTTTATAATAAGGAATCTTGATTTTAGAATCAACGGTTAAGCTGAACTCAGGAGCTAGTCCCAATTCAAAATCAAAAACAAAATCCGTTTGGGTGTCCCAATCAATATCAGTTTGCAAAACTGGCAGTGGATTTCCAAGAATATCAATCTTTCCTTCTTTCAAATGATCCTCAACAGCATGTTGAAGCATATGATTTACCTCTTCAATAAGAATTCCTTTACCATATTGCTTTCTTACTAAGCCAGCTGGTACATGCCCTGGTCTAAACCCTGGAATATTGGCCTTCTTTCTGTAATCATTTATTTGCTTTTCTACCTTCGCTTGGTAATCTTCTGCTTTAATCTCTACACTTAACACAGCACTTAAATCGCTTGTGTTCTTAACGGTTACATTCATGCAAATTGAATTTCTATTACCCCAATTTTTTGGGAGTGCAAACATAATTAAAATCCATCTTTTAGCGGGTTCAAACCACTACTTAATTCTTTTCGGCTAGAATAAAGTCGGAAAATTCTTATTTTTTCCTACTTTTAAGGCCGCAATAAAAATTAAACACTAACCCATTTACCCAGTTCTGTAAAAATCTTGAATATGAGAATATCAATTATTGCTTTAATTGCCTTTGGTTTTTTTTCATCAAACACCAATGCACAAAGTAAAATATCGGTTCATTTAAATACTGGGCTTCACGTTCCCCTGAATGACTTTACCGACAACACCTTCCAAGGAGTTAGACCAAATACGTTTGTGGCTGGAGGCCTCGGATATGTATTAGCCGATAAATTTAGACTTCGTGGTGATTTATCCATGGGAATTCTAAATGGTGATAATAATGTAAACTTTTACGAAACCAGCCTAATTGAAACTGCTCTTTTTGCAGAATATGACATTCTACCCTATATAGTGTTGAGTAAAAAACTGGAATTTTATATTAATGGAGGAACTGGGCTAGTAGCGTATCAAACCAAATTATTTGATATCGCCACCAGAAATAGAATTACAGAATCTCCAGTTCCAGGCACCTCAAGTTATTCAATAAACCCAATATTAAGCGGAGGGTTTAATGCTGTTTACGCCTTAACTCCCAATCTAGCGATCAATGTGGGATACACTCAAAAACTCACTCTGTTCAACGATTATATGGATGGCTTCAAAAACGGATCTGGAAACGATTATTACGGAAGTCTAAATGTTGGAATGATAGCTACCTTTAAAAAGGTGAGAGATAAATCCAAAGTAGAAATTAACAAGAAAAAATATAACAATTTAATTTCCACAATTGATAGTTTGGATGGCGCTGCCAAAAGAGGAAATCCCGAAAAGATGGCCAAACTTGAAATGGAAAGTCAAGAAAAGGATTTAAAAATTCGCTCTTTAGAAATGAAGATTGACAGTATGGAGACCAGAGTAGTTGCCATTGATACTGAAAATCCAAGAACCAAATCAAGTCCAAATGCTGAAGCAATATTAGCTACTCCACAATATCGAATTATTGTTGGAAGCATGCCTTCAAGGGAAAGAGCTACAAAATGGATTAACAAATCCAGTTTAGACCAATCCGAGATGGTAGTTCTTTATGTTGATGATATTGATACTTACAGAATTATTTACAAGTCTTACTCCACCTATGCAGCAGCCAAAAAGGATTTACCAAGTGTAAAATCTGTTGTTGCTGATGCTTGGATCATCAAACTATAGTATTCTTATATTAATGAACAAGCGACCATTTGTAAACGGTCGCTTGTTCATTAATTCTATTTCTACCACAATCATTGCTCTTATAGCACCGTTATCTTTGGAAGACATTTTAATATCTTTCAATGAATATTCCTTTTTTAAGCGCACAAGGCCCTGATAACTTAGAGGCCGTTGTAGAACCTGTAGAAAAAACATTAAGCATTATGGACCTCATTTTTGGAGGTGGACCTGGTGGTATCTTAATCATGTCGGTATTATTTCTCTTATCGATAATTGCAGTTTACATTTTTGTAGAAAGATTTAATGCCATTAAAAAGGCAAATAAAATTGATGACCATTTTATTGAGAATATAAAAGATCATGTTTCAAAGGGTAGTTTGGATTCTGCCATTGCACTTTGTCAAAACCAAAACAGCCCTATTTCAAGAATGATTGAAAAAGGAATTAGCCGAATTGGGAAACCTTTAAAAGACATTAACGCCGCAATTGAAAACACCGGAAAACTTGAAGTAAGTAAATTGGAAAAAAATATCCCTAGCCTGGCTACCATAGCAGGAGCTGCGCCAATGATCGGATTCCTTGGTACTGTTATAGGAATGATTCTAGCATTCCACGAAATGGCTGCTGCAGGAGGACAAATTGATATTGAAGTATTAGCAGAAGGAATTTATACGGCAATGACAACAACCGTAGGTGGATTAGCTGTAGGAATTATTGCCTATGTAGGATACAATTATCTTGTGAGTAGAGTGGACAAAGTCGTTTACAATATGGAAGCAAATGCCATGGAATTTTTAGATCTACTTAATGAACCAGCTTAATTATGGAATTAAAAAGAAGAAGTAAAGTAAGCGCGGAATTTAGCATGTCCAGCATGACGGACATCGTATTTCTATTGCTTATCTTTTTTATGCTAGCCTCTACCCTTGTTACCAGCAGCGCTTTAGATTTAACCCTTCCATCAAGTGATGGAACTGTTATCAATAGAAAAGATGTGGTTGTAAATATTTCTCCAGACGAAAGGTTTTCCGTGGAAAATGACATTGTTTCAGAAGCTGAATTGGAAAGAGCAATTATAAATAAAATTGTTGATCCAAAAGAAGCGGTAATACTTTTAAGAGCTGACAAATCAGTCTCTTATGAGAAAATTGTTTTGGTAATGGATATTGCCTATAGAAATAAATTAAAAATGGTTGCTGCAACTGACCCAAAATAAAGGATTATGGATATTGAAAAAGATCAAAAGGATAAAAAGAAGGCGCTAATCATAACTTCAGCGGTTCATGGTGTTTTGCTAATTATTTTTATTTTTTTCGGATTAAATTATCAAGATCCTAAACCAAGAAATGGTTATATCATCAACTTCGGAAATTCAGAAAATGGTTTTGGGGACCAATTTGATGGGGCTACAGCAGCCAAACAAGTAACTCCACAACCTCCTGTAAAAAGCGAAAAAGTAGAAAGTACGGACCAAAGCGATCAAACTTTGCAAACTCAGGATTTTACCGATGCTCCTGCTGTAAATTCACAACAATCTAAAAAGGTTGATAGCGAAAATCCTAAAAAGGAAGAGCCAAAAGATGTGAAACCTCAACCCAGCGATAATCTTACAAAATTATTAGAAAACGTAGACGCCACAAAAGGTGGCCAAGGCGAAACAAAAGGATCGGGAGATCAAGGCAGGCCTGAGGGAGATGTAAACTCATTGGATCAAAATGGATCTGGTGGTAATGGTCAAAATGGAGATGGGAATTACAGATTGGGAGGAAGAAAAGTTATTAATAAGGGTGACAATACATATCCTTGTGAAGATGAAGGGCGCATAGTTGTAAAAATTATGGTGGACCGAAAAGGAAAAGTAATTAGAGCAACCCCAGGAGTTAGAAGTGATAATGGTATCGCAAGTACAACAACAAGCGATTGTTTGTTTGACCTAGCAAGGGACAAAGCAATGAAAACTCTTTGGCAGGCAGATGCAAGTGCCAATGAACTTCAAAAAGGCTATATTATTTACAATTTCTATAAGAGCTAATGACTTATAAGGAAACATTGGATTGGCTGTTTCAGCAACTTCCAATGTATCAAAGAGATGGCAAGTCTGCCTATAAAGCGGATTTAGTAAATACTTATAAATTAATGGATTTACTTCAACATCCTGAAGGCAAATTCAAAAGCATTCACGTTGGAGGAACAAATGGCAAAGGTTCTGTTAGCCATATGTTAGCCGCTTTATTTCAATCTGCTGGTTATAAAACTGGCCTATACACATCCCCACACCTCAAAGATTTCAGAGAACGAATCCGAATTAATGGAGAAATGATTCCAGAAAATAAGGTCGTTCAATTTGTCGGAAAGTATAAATCTGATTTCCAATTTATTGGTTTATCCTTTTTTGAAATGACGGTAGGAATGGCTTTCGATTATTTTGCGAGTCAAAAGGTTGACATTGCCATTGTAGAAGTAGGAATGGGAGGTCGATTAGACAGCACCAATGTCGTTCTACCAGAATTAAGTATAATCACCAATATTAGCTTAGACCACACGGCCTTTTTAGGCACCACAAAGGCCAGCATTGCAATTGAAAAGGCAGGAATAATAAAAGAGGGTATTCCTGTTATAATTGGAGAACATGATCCAGAAACAGATTCTGTTTTCATGTCAATAGCCAAAGAAAGAAAAGCACCTTTGGAGTTTGTTGGAATTAAAGAAGAACTTCCAGAATCTGATCTCAAAGGAGTTTACCAGAAAAAAAATATTAAAACAGTTTTAACAGCTTTGAAGGGCCTTAAAGGAAAAGGCTTTGATCTTTCACCACATTTGGAAACCCTTACTAAGGTGTCCGAAATTACGGGCCTCAGAGGGCGATGGGAGACCTTAGGCAACAAACCCAGAATTATTTGTGATACGGGCCATAATTTCGCTGGAGTAACTCAAATTGTAAAACAATTAGAAACCGAAGAATTTCGTGATCTTAGGTTGGTTTGGGGATCAGTGGATGACAAGGACCTTCAACCCATTTTGGAGATTTTACCAAGGGCCATTTATTATCTATGCCAGCCAAGTATTCCTCGAGCAATGAAAATATCAGACTTGCAATCGAATTTTAAAAAGTATAGGCCTGATTTAGAAATCAAAATCTTTGACGAAGTAAAATCAGCATATAAAAGAGCACAACTTGATGCCCATACCGAGGATTTAATCTTCGTTGGCGGAAGTACTTTTGTGGTAGCCGAAATACTTTAAAAACGCATTATTGTTTTTTTAGGGACT
>CAKZNE010000134.1 GCA_937129395.1 uncultured Cryomorphaceae bacterium
ATCAATCGTTCATCTACAATCACCTAATGCAAACGTTACAAATTAATAATGTCGTCTCATTTAATGCGATGCTGAAGCCCGTTCCTTTTTTAATACTCCTGCTAACCCATTTTTTATTATCAATAGTAACCCAAACACTATTTCGTACGACTATAGTTTTGATGTTTCCATAAATGGAATTGGAACTATTCCTATCAGCACTCAGGAAAGTGGAACCTGGACTTTAAGCAGCGACGAAACAATTATTTTTATGCAATTGGATAATGGAGAAACCAGCCAATTGAAAATATTAGAAGACACAGATTCTCGTCAGAAATATGAAACCACGGTTACGGAGGCCGCTCCAATTGTTGGAGATATTGATATCCTTACCGTTATTACTATGACGAAATAAAACATTTTCCATTCGGAATGTAGAAGCCCTGCCATTTGGTGGGGCTTTTTTATTTAACAAAGCTTTAAGTTTTTAAAATTAAACCTTGTTAGGAGACTGTCGTCAAAGCTGCAAAACAAAAACATTATGAACGTAAAAAACATTTTCGCACTGCTATTGATGGTTTGCATTAGCACCATGAGCTTCGGACAAAACCAAAAAGAATTTGACCCTGAGCAAAAGGCAAAAAAGATTACGGAGAAAATGACTGAAAAACTGGATTTATCGGAAGATCAACAAAAAGCAGTTTATGAGGCCAATTTGAAGATGGTTATGGAAAAAGAGGCCATGCGCAAAGAAATGAAAGCCAATAAAAAGGCACATAAAGAAGCATTAGCCAAGGTTTTAGATAAGGAACAAATGGCCAAATTGGAGAAAAAGATGAAGCGCAATAAAGGAGAGCGTAAAGAAAGAATAGAGAAACGAAAAAAGCGCAAACAAAAAAGAGCGCTTAAAAAAATCGAAAAAGAAGATTGAGTAGAGTTTGGTTTGGTTGCCCCGCTTCGGCGGGGTTTTTTATTTTAAAAAACGAAGGATTCACACTTTTTTTAAGTTGTTGAGAAAAGGAAAAAAGGAATTACTTTAATTTGCATAGAATTTTGATGGACATGGATTCCATCATATCACAAATGAACATTAGCATTCCTATGCAAGAGAAGATCGATTTACTAAACAAACATATTGAGGAAGCCAAATTAGGTGGAGGAGAAGCAAGAATTGAAGCTCAACATAAAAAAGGCAAGTTAACGGCCAGAGAACGAGTTCATTTTTTGATGGATGAAGGGAGTTTTGAAGAAATAGGAATGCTAGTTACCCACCGATCCACAGATTTTGGATTGGATAAACAAAAGGTTTTAGGCGACGGTGTTGTTACTGGTTATGGAACTGTTGAAGGAAGATTAACCTACGTTTTCGCACAAGATTTTACCGTCCTTGGTGGATCACTAGCAGAAGCTCATGCCGAAAAAATTTGCAAGGTTATGGATCTTGCCATGAAAAATGGAGCGCCTTTAATCGGACTAAACGATTCTGGTGGTGCTCGTATTCAAGAAGGAGTGGTTTCTCTAGGAGGTTATGCCGATATCTTTTATAAAAACACATTATCTAGTGGTGTAATTCCACAGATTTCTGCCATAATGGGGCCTTGTGCTGGCGGCGCTGTTTACTCTCCAGCTCTTACCGATTTTATTATGATGGTGGAAAACACTTCATATATGTTCGTTACGGGTCCTAATGTGGTAAAAACCGTAACTCATGAAGAGGTAAGTTCTGAGGATTTAGGAGGTGCTTCAGCGCATTCTACCAAATCAGGAGTAACTCACTTTACCTACGAAAATGAGATTGCTTGTATCAATGGAATTAAAACTTTATTGAAATACATGCCTCAGAATTGTGAGGAGGATGCTCCTTCCTTGGACTATGTTGCAACGGATGAAAGCAGACCTTCACTAAATGATATTATACCAGAAAACCCAAACCAACCCTATGATATTCGTGAAGTAATTGAAAGTACCATTGATGCAGACAGTTTCCACGAGGTTCATAAGAGTTATGCCGAAAACATTGTTGTTGGTTTTGGCCATTTAGCTGGAAAATCAATCGGGATTGTAGCCAATCAGCCAGCCTATTTAGCTGGGGTTTTAGATATTCAAAGTTCTACAAAAGCTGCGCGTTTTGTTCGTTTTTGCGATTGTTTTAATATTCCTCTTTTGGTTTTTGAAGATGTACCAGGATTTTTACCGGGAACCGACCAAGAATGGAATGCCATTATTACCAATGGTGCGAAACTTCTTTATGCTTTTAGCGAAGCAACTGTTCCTAGAATTACCGTGATTACAAGAAAAGCCTACGGTGGTGCTTATGATGTTATGAACTCCAAACACATTGGAGCCGACATGAATTATGCATGGCCTAGTGCTGAAATTGCTGTTATGGGAGCCAAGGGCGCTGCGGAAATTATCTTTAAAAAAGAAATTAAAAACGCGGAAGACCCGGAAGGAAAATGGAAGGAAAAGGAAATGGAATATGGAGATATTTTTGCCAACCCTTACCGTGCAGCAGCTAGAGGTTATGTTGATGAAGTAATTCGTCCGGACCAAACGAGAGAAAAGCTTATTAAGGCCTTTAAAATGCTTGAAAACAAAGCCGTAACTCTTCCAAAAAAGAAACACGGAAATATTCCATTGTAAAAAACTAAAACGGATTTTTGGAGGCAAAAAAGAACTTCGCAACCTTTAAGTGAAGCAATGCATCATTCTAGCAAACAAAACAGAATGATGAAAAAACTATTCCTTCCATTCCTAATTATCCTTTGCGCAGGAAATCTTTCCGCCCAAAATTTCGTCTCTTTAATAGTTGATCCTTCAGGGGATGACCATTATATGGATGCTAAGGAAGTTCGTTATGCGACAAACTCCACAAATGATTCCCTTTTTATTCGGATTTACACCTATAATCCTCGTGGTGGAGATTTTGGTTATGCCGTTGCTTTAGATACAAATCTAAATACCCAAGACGGAAATTTTATGCCGCAACATAATCTGAAAAATCAAACTCCAAATAATTCCATGTCCTACGATTTGGCCCTTTATGGCTACCAAAATGGATTTTTCCCTGGCGTTTATACAGAGGCATACGATGGAAATGGAAGCGCTAGTACAATTGGCTTTTCCTTTGATACTACAGACGCCCACTTTGCAACTTTTGGAGTTTCTTTAAATGATATTGGAGGAAATTACGATGTAAATATTATTGCCTTTACAGGCTCCTTTGATATTAGCCCGGTAGGTGCTGGTCCTAGTGATGCTATCCCTGACGCTACATTTGGAAGCCTTAGAACTTCTGAATTATCATTGTTGAATAAAAAGGTTTCTAAAGTTTCTCTATATCCAAACCCTGCAAAGGACCATGTTTTTATAAAATCCCCTTCTGGTGAATCAAGTTTTATTTTAAGGGATTTAAGCGGCAAAAGAATAATGGATATTGATCTTACACATCAGAATTATTTTTCCGTTTCTCATCTTAAGGGAGGGCTTTATATTTTAAGTAGCACAGAAAACACAAGTGAAACCGTAAAGATTTTTGTTGAGAATTAATCTAAGCCTAAAATTTATTCTCATCCTTTGGAGTCGGAAATCTCCTTAAATTTTTCCCTAAATATGCAGAGCTGCACTATGGTTCTTGCAATTTGAAAATGTCCTGAATAAAGGGCATTTTTTTTACCTTAATCTCCCTTTTAGAAATGTAGGGCTATAATATCATTATATTCGTAGGGTAAGAAAAAATTAAAACATTATGAAAAAAATCATTTTTGGATTAGCGGCTTCGGCCCTACTTTTTGGAGTTTATTCCTTTGGTAAAAATGAAATGTTAGCCCTTGGTGAAAAAGCACCAATGGCCGATACTAAAATGGCAGATGTATCTGGAAAAGAATATTCTTTGGAAGATTTAAAAGGTGAAAATGGACTATTGGTAGTTTTCTCCTGCAATACTTGTCCTTATGTAATTGCCTGGGAAGATACCTATCCAGAATTAGGCTTACTCAGCAAAGAAAACAAAGTTGGTATGGCATTAATCAATAGCAATGAAGCCAAAAGAAAAGGAGATGATTCCATGAAAGAAATGAAGGAGCATTATAAAAAAGCTTCCTACAATTCTGCTTATGTTTTGGATTCTAATAGTAAACTTGCTAATGCTTTTGGAGCAAAAACAACCCCACATGTTTATCTTTTCAATAAAGAAATGAAATTGGTTTATCGCGGTGCCATTGATAATATGTACGAAACACAGGATGATGTTGCCACTGAGTTTTATTTAAACGATGCCATTAAGGCTTTGTCGAAAGGTGAGAAGATCAGCCCTGCAGAAACAAAACAAACAGGATGTAGCATTAAAAGAGTGAGGTCCTAAAAACTTAAGGATTTCCCAAAAGCCTACTAAGGCATTGTTAAAACACATTTTAATAGGCCCAAGCCAGAATAAAAATTGATTTATTCTCGTTTGGGCCTTTGTAATTTTAACCGAATACCTTGTATGAAAACCTTAGTAAGCTATGTCGCATTTCTTATAGTTTATAATTTTTTATTCTGGCATGAACAACTGGGAATCAACCTTTTCCTTTTTGGAGCAGCTGGAATTTTATATTCTTATAAAACTAAATCTCAAAAATCCCTAAGCAGCCAGCAATGGTTGGTTTTACTTCTTACTTTAGGTAGTGGTATTTCCATTTTACTATTCAATACCCTGCTAAGCAAATGGATGTTTTTAGTTGGAATTATAACGCTGCATCTTAGTTTTCAAACTGGAGCTATCGCCCTTTTTGAAAATTTACTTAATGGAGTTTTAAACTTTTTAAACCTTAAGGGCAATCTGCTCCCCAATTTCGGTTTTAAGAAAAATAAAAAGGCTGGTCGTTTCAAAACAATCACTAGAATTGCGATAATCCCCATTTTAATATTTGCTCTTTATTTTATTCTTTTTTCTTTCGGGAATTCCATTTTTGGGGAACTTTCTTTGGACTTCCTTAACGGGATTGGCGAATTCTTTGAGCGGTTTTTCTCCCTATCCTACATTATCTTTTTATTGGTGGGAATGGTTATTATTCGGTGGTTTTATAGAAAGTCTTGGTTTTCCGCCATTCGCATTCCTTTTGAAAACTCCCTTTTACGAAAAACTGGGGTTAAAAAATCGTTTAGAAATTTAGATTTAAAATATGAATACCTCACAGCCATTGGTGTTTTTGCATTATTGAATTTACTTTTTGCCGTAGTTAACTTTATAGACGTAAAAAACGTATGGTTTCAATTCGATATTAATGAGGTGGAAAGTCTAAAATCCTTTTTACATGAAGGAGTGGGCTGGCTTATTTTTTCCCTTCTGGTTTCGATGATCATTATTCTATTTTACTTCCGAGGAAATTTGAATTTTTACCCTCAATCTACTTTCTTAAAGAAACTAGCCTATGCCTGGACATTTCAGAATATGATATTGGCAATTTCCGTGTTGTACCGAACCGTTTACTATATCCAATACCATGGAATTGCCAGCAAAAGAATTGGCGTTTTTATCTTTGTGCTGATTGTTTTCCTAGGATTAGGCAGCCTTTTTTATTAATTAAAAAACAAGAAAAATTTCGGCTTTATACTAAAATGGAATTCTTTAATGGCATATGTGGTTCTGTCTGTTGCTGCCTTTCTTCCATGGAATTCCATTACGGCAAAATTCAATATTAACCATAAGATAGTACATCAAATTGATGTAAATAATTACCTGCATTTAAGCCCACAGGTTTACCCCCTGCTTTATGAAAACCTTGATAAAATTGAAACTCAAATCTTAAACCACCAAAGCAATAAGGTAAGATGGATTGGGTATCAAAATATTGAGGAGTTTAAGCACGATTTGGATAATCGAGCACGAGTTTACCTTATTGGAAGGCGTAATCTGGGATTTCCTTCGTGGACCTTAGCCGATCAAAAAACCGTCAAAAAATTAAAAACTAATTTAAAGGTGGAATAGTTTACAGTTCATATTTCACACCGAACAAAACATAACGTGGCAAAACATTGGTTGAAGTTGTACTTATCAGGTTATCAGAAAATGCATCTTGACGGATATTTTCTGTACCTAATAGATTTAAACCTCTTAAGCTAAACTCCCATTTACTATCGGTTTTTTGAAAGTAAAAGGCCGCATTTAAAAAGTCGTAATCGCTTTGGGTTGTTTTGTCCTCACTTGAATAGTCGCTAAAAGAATAATCAGCTTCAGCCGAAAAATATTTTAGAAATCTCGCTTCCACTTCAATGAAAGGTCGGTTTGTAATAAACCCACTTTGAGACCTACTTCCTTCATAATTATTGGTAGTTCTTTGAAATCCTAATTCCACGTTTGGAGCGGTTTTAAAATTCGTTTCAAAACTTGCTGTATAGGATTGGGTTAAGGAGGTGTTGGTGTTTTCACGGCCGTCAATGGTGTTGTTGGTGGTGCTATAGGAAACGTTTCCTCTAATTTTTGCCTTGAACTTACCAAAACGCTTTTCATAACTACCATAACCGGAAAGTATATCATTGGCAGCATCGGTATTTATGGGTTGGTTAATTCTTTCTAATCCACTATAAACTATTGTATTTGTAATATCTCCAACTCTTTTATTATAGCTCATTCCAGCAAAAATATTGGTGAAATTAAACATATTGAAATTGAAATAATTCAAAGAAACATTGTGGTACCAAGAATTATCTAAATCTCTATTTCCCTGAAAAAGACTGTTGTAGCTAGAAATTGTTGTCCCCAAAACGATATTATTAATATCTGTGAATTGGGCTACCATTCCATAATTAAAGGTTAGGGATTCGCTGGATTTAAAATCGTATTTCGCAAAGAAATCTGGCAATAAAAGGGTTTTCTCCTTATTATTTGAAGAACCTTGCTGCTGATCAGTAATTGAATAACGGTGAAGGTTCACACCAGGACTCATGGTTAGTTTTCCCAGTTTTGTTTTATAATGTGCACCTACAAAAATGTCATTCAAATTAAAAAGTACATTGTTGTTTAAGGTGTCTCCATCAAATTGAGCCAAGGTAGTACCATTTAAAAGTTGGGTAATCGATGAAGTAAAACTTTGGTTGCTATTACTGGTTCCTACACTAAAATTAATGTGGTTTTTATTGTTGATGATATAATAGTAATTTAAAGAGGCTTCCACCTTATTGGTGGTAATCACTTTATTCTGAAGCAAATTGTAATTCGAGGTGTCAATCAATGGAATTAAAGATCCGAAGGTTGGTAAAACAGAAAGTAATTCAATTAATGGGTCTTGCTTTTTGTACAAATGCTGCGCTTCAAAGGCTATTACATTTTTCTCGTCAATATTATAATAGGCTTCCAGACTTTGGTTTAACTCCCTTGGATCTTGAGAGTTAATGGTATTGATATCGTTTGTAAAATTATTAATGGTTGATTCTTTGTTATTATCCTCCTCCAAGCTGGTAACCTTATAAATCGCATCGTAGCCAATATGCATTGCGGTACTAGGGGTATAAGTTGCCGAAATTTTGAAAAGGCCAGAATTACTTTTTTGGATATTATTGGTTGTTAGTTCTTCAGTATTTGCTAAAGTATCCTGTCTTAAATAGGTTCTGAAGTTGGTATTGGAAGCGATTGTTTGGGTTTGGTTTCCAATTGCGAAACCTGAAATGCTCCACTTTTTATTTGGGTTATAACTAAAGTTTGCTGCCCCAAAACGTGAGGTAATTTCTTCGGCTCTATTTCCCTGAATCATAGAAAATCCGATGTCGTCCGTTGCCACTCTGATGCTTGATCCAGATTTTTGGGAAATGTTTTTAAATCCACCGGTGAACCTAAAATAATCGCGAAAAGTAAAAGCTGGTTGTCCAATATTATTTACATCACCAATAATATTAAAACTGGCTTTTGGGGTATAGATAAATAAACTAGGATGCACTAAATACCTTTCGTCAAGCCCTCCTTCAGCTTTCATATCTCCAAAAGTGATGTTCTTTTTTCCGTCTTTTAATTTGATATTAATCGCAATACGATCATCATTATCTAATCCGCTCATTGGAGAAACATCATTGTAATTTCTCAATACCTGTACTTTATCAATAGCACTAGCGGGAATATTTTGGGTAGCAAGTTTCGTGTCTCCGTCAAAGAAATCTTTGCCTTCTACCATCACCTTTTCCACCGTTTTTCCTTGTACTTTTACTTCCCCATTTTCATCCACCTCAAAACCGGGTAATTTTTCAAGTACATCTTCCAACTTTTTCTCCTCACCATTTGTAAAAGCATCTGTTTTATAAATGATGGTATCTCCAGAAACGGCAATAGGAATATTTTCTACTATTTCCACTTCATTCAGCTTGTTCCTGTTTTCCTTTAGGATTACATCCAATTTGTTTTCTTTTTCCTTTCCCTGTGTAGAAAAAGGAATGTCATTGGTTACATATCCAAAATAGCTAAAGCGTAGAATATACTTTTTATCCTCCTCTAGGCCAATTTCAAATCTTCCTTCAGTATTGGAAATGGCAAAACCAGACATTGAACTATCGGCAGCATTCAAGGCGAGCACATTAGCCATTTCTAAACCCACACCAGTAGAATCTTGAATATAACCTGAAACCTTAATTGACTGGGCTTCGACAGAGTTTAACCCTAAAAAACAAATAGCTAGGGTTAGAGAAAAATTGAACAATTTCATAAAATGAACTTAGATTTTCTTTAATGTACTTCCTTGTGAAATTATCTTACCTCAATAGTGAAAGATCCACCTCTACCACCTTTACCACCTCGGCCCTGGTTACGACCTCCATATACCTTCTGCATTTCCTCCATTTTGGCTTTCATTATTTTTGAATATTCTTTCTTGGTTACCTTTTTTCCATCATCAGGAATTTCAATTTCAACCTTTTCCTTTGGGTTTAAAACGACCTTACTGCAAACCATAGTTGTTTTTCCATCGTTTAATTCCAGAATTAATCCAGGTAATCCCCAATACCTACTTGGACCTTGACTAATTGGAATTTCTGGGGTCCACCATGCAATAATTTCTTGTTCTACTTCTTTTTCTATTTCCTCGCTATTCCCGTCCGAACCTCTCGAAAATGTTTTCGTTTTCATTATTCTGGTAGAGGTTGCTTTATAACAAGTATAGGATCCTATTTTTTTAGTTTCCTTTCCTAATTTCCAATCCCATTTTGTTAGGGTATCTGTAATAAGAAACTGCTTCCCGTAAAACTCAGTTTGTTCAAGCATTTCTGTGGTGCTAATGTTTTTGTAATAACTGCTGTTACCACCCATAATGCTCGCAAACATTTTCATTCCGCCTCTTCCACCGCGTCCTCCAGCTCCTCCTTCCAGAGTTTCAACTTCCGTGTAAGTTGATGTGGATTTGTCGAATTTTAATTCATATTCCTTTTGCATGGCTTCGGCCATTCTCTTTTTCATTTGTGCCATTCTTTGATCCATTTTCGGATTTGATTTGGAACTGTCCACTTTCATTTTCATGTCCAAAGTTGTAGCTGTGTGGTACGTTGCTATCCCTTGAAAATTCTGGGCATTGGAATTAAAGGAGATGAAAAAAGCAAAAGTTAAGGAGGCAAGAGCCTTTAAAATATTCATAAATGGTTTGTATTAATTTTGATGGCCAAAAGTGCTGATAATAAAACTTAGTCCTTGTTAATCAATTGTTAATCTGAAATTAAGGCTGCAATTTAGTCACAATCCACCTATAGATGGTAAAAAGTTAAAATGGTTTAATGTCGAATAAAAAAATTCTTCCAACAAAGAAATTCCTTTGTGTATAATTCTATTCTGTACTTTGCGGATACTCTAAAAAACAGGACCGATTTTTAAAAAAGGTACAGATACGAAACTAAACACCTTCGGTGGTGTTTTTACCCCTTCCTTGCTTACCATATTAGGGGTTATTATGTACCTAAGATTTGGTTGGGTAGTAGGTAATGTTGGCCTGGTTGGAACCCTTATCATTGTTGTCCTTTCAACTCTTATTACTTTTTTCACCTCTCTGTCTATAGCCGCCATTGCTACCAATGCTCCGGTAAAAGCTGGAGGGGCTTACTATATGATAAGCAGATCCTTAGGTGTAGAAATTGGTGGAGCTGTTGGAATTCCACTTTATTTGGCGCAAGCCTTTTCGGTTGCCTTATATATAATTGGTTTTTCTGAAAGTTTGTCCCTTATTTTTCCGGGATTGGATGTGAAAATAGTTGGGGTAATTACAACTCTTGCTCTCGGCGCATTGACCCTATTCTCTACAAAAGCAACCATTAAATCACAATATATTGTTTTAGCGGTAATCCTACTCTCCATGCTATCCTTGTTTTTTGGTAGCCCTATAGACAATCCAGATTCTGAGCCTTGGACAATGATCGTAAAAAGGAAAGAGGATTTTTGGCGGGTATTTGCCGTTTTCTTTCCTGCAGTTACAGGCATAATGGCTGGGGTTAACCTTTCCGGAGATTTAAAAAACCCGGCTCGATCTATTCCCAAAGGTACCTTTCTTGCGGTTGGTGTAGGGTTTATTATTTATATGATCCTACCTATTTTTCTGGCCTACAATGCAAGCGAATCTGCATTGATCAACGATCCTATGATTATGCGAAAAATTGCATTTTGGGGACATGCCATTTTATTAGGGATTTGGGGGGCAACTTTATCAAGTGCGGTGGGTAGTCTTTTAGGTGCTCCTAGAATCCTTCAGGCCTTAGCCGCAGATTCTGTTTTACCCAAAAAATTGTCCTTTTTTGCCAAGGAATCCGGCCAAGAAAATATACCTAGAGCGGGGACCATCTTTACAATAATTATTGCATTGGTTTGTGTGTGGTTTGGCGACTTAAATCTACTCGCTCCAATCCTAACTATGTTTTTTCTAACCACTTATGCCGTTTTAAATATAACCGCAGGCTTAGAACGCTTTCTGCGTAACCCGTCTTTTCGACCCAAATTTAAAGTTCATTGGATCTTTTCTGTGCTTGGAGCAATCGGTTGTGCATTGGTAATGTTCCTTATAAACGCAACAGCCACTTTTTTGGCTTTTATTGTAATTGCAAGTGTTTTTGTTTACCTCAAACGCAAGGGTTTTCAAACAGCAATGGGTGGTGTTAGAAAAGGTGTTTTATTGAGTATTATCAGATACGCCACCTTAAGATTAGATAATAACCAAGATGCAAAAAGCTGGCGTCCTAATATTTTGGTTTTTTCTGGAGCCCCAACAAAAAGATGGCATTTAATAGAATTTGCCAATGCCTTGAGTCAAAGAAAGGCTCTTTTCACAGTGGCCACTATATTATCCGAAGACAGTATTAGACAAGAAAAGGTACAAGAATATGAGGCTCATATTTCGGACTACCTCCAAACCAAAAAAATTGGCGCTCTAGTCCGGGTTATACAATCTACAGATCCATTTATTGGAGCCCAGCATTTGGTAAATGCCTATGGTTTAGGACCAATGGTACCGAATACTATTTTGCTTGGCGACACCGAAGATTCTAGCCATATGGATACCTATTGCAAAATGATCCATCATATTTACCACTCTCGCAAAAACGTAATCATTTTTCATGACGAGCAAAATGATAGTTTTGGGTCTGTAGAAGCCATTGATATTTGGTGGGGAGGGCTAAAAGGAAATGGCGCCTTAATGATGATCTTAGGGCATCTTTTGAAGAGCGGTAGACTGTGGTCTGGCATTCAAATAAATATTAAAATGGTTGTCCCCACAAAGGAAGCAGCGGAAAGTGCCCAACGCAACTTGGGTGAGAAACTGTCCAAAATGCGGGTGGGTTTTAACACAAAAATCCTAGTAGCGGAAGAAGGGGAAAATTTTTGGAGTATATTAAAACAGGAGTCTAAAAAATGCAGTTTAACCATGATCGGAATGGCTCCTCCTTTGGAAGCTGGCTTTAAAGATTACTACCAAAACCTACAGGAGAATACCTCTGACATTAAACGAAAAATATTTGTATTGGCCGCTAAGGATACTGAATTTAAAGATGTGTTAACCTAGCTTAATATCAAAGCTCGGCGATTAAATCAATAAATAAATTGCTTAGTTTATCATCTGCTTGCCCTGCTACTTCAATTATTTCTGAAATATCCACAGGTTTTAAATTATTAGGATCACATTCGTCCGTAATAACAGAAACTGCGATGCAGGGTAGACTCATGTGGTTTGCTACAATAACTTCAAGAACAGTGCTCATACCAACCATATCAGCTCCAATTATTCCTAAATAGCGATATTCTGCCCTTGTTTCAAGATTGGGCCCAGTAACGGAGGCATAAACCCCCCTTTGAATTTTAGTATGATGCCTTTGGGCAATTTCCTCCAAATGGGACATTATTTTTTGGCTATAAGGCTCACTCATATCCAGGAACCTTGGTCCTAAAGATTCTGCATTCGCTCCAATTAGCGGATTTTCAGGTTGTAGGTTTATATGATCATCAATCATTACCAAATCACCTTTATCAAAATCGAGGTTTACTCCTCCTGCAGCATTCGAAAGTAGGAGTTGATTTATCCCTAGCATTTTTAAAACTCGGATGGGAAAGGTGATTTCTTTTGCACTATAACCCTCATAAAGATGGAATCGCCCCTGCATCGCTACAATGTTTTTCCCTTGAACTTTAGCCAGAATTAAATTTCCAGCATGGTACTCCATTGTAGCTACAGGAAAGTTTGGAATATCCTTATAACTAATGCTCTTTACTACTTCTATTTTTTCCAACAATTTACCAAGTCCTGTGCCTAAAACCACTCCTGTTTCTAAGTTTACAAATCCATTCTTTTTTAAAAACGCTACTGACTCTTCAAGCTGTTGTATCATAAGTTTGGGAAATTTTTAAGATCCTCTACGGTATCTAAATCAATTTTTTCGGCTAATATTTCAAAGGTTAAATTTTCCTTTTTAAAATCTTCTAAAGTATCCTTAAAAACACTTTCGGTACTCCATTCTTTGTCCTGAAACAAATTTACATTTTTGGAAAGGCCAAGAAGATAATACCCTCCATCATTCGCAGGACCAATTACAGCATCAGCTTTGGCAAGTATTTTAAATGCTTGATCCAAATCTGAGCTTACTAAATCTGGGCAATCACTGCCAATAATGACTATTCTTTTAAAACCAGATTCAAAACCTTCTTTAAAAAAGCTTGACATTCGATCTCCAAGATTATTTCCAAACTGTTGTTTTTTCACAAATACCTCCCTTGTCCAATTGTCATTCTCGTTGATAAAATCCCCGTAACACAACCATTTTACAGCATCGGTTTTTTCAGATTCCTTACGGGTGATTTTCAGCAATTTCTTATAATACTTTACTGCTTTTTCTTCACCTAAATCCTTTGCCAACCTGGTTTTCACCTTTCCCGGAATTGGATTTTTGATAAAAATTAACAACAGATTCTCTGAATTCATAAGGGGCATTTGAAAAGTAACTTCTCAGGCATCGAAATTAACTAAACTCCTTGGTAATAAGGAACAATTTGAATTTAATTAATTTCCTTCACCAGCTTCGTTTTGGACCCTTGACTTTTGCCATTGAAGAATTTTAGCTTTTAATTCTGCAAGATTTATGGGTTTAGATAAATAATCGTCCAGGCCTTCATTTAGATATTTCTCTTTATCACCATCCAGGGCATTAGCAGTTAAAGCAATTATTGGCGGTGCGTTTTCGCCATGGTCTGTCTTTATAAAACCCGTTGCTTCTACCCCACCCATGTGTGGCATTTGGATGTCCATAAAAACAAGATCGTACTTGGTGTTTTGAGCTGCTTTTACTGCCATAACTCCATCCTCAGCTAAGTCAATTTGATACCCTAAATTCACAAAAAGAAGGCGAATCAGCTTTTGATTTATTGGATTGTCTTCCGCTACCAAAATTTTAAGATCCTTATTTAACTCCTTTTCTCTTCCCACTACCTCCAATTTCCCAATTTCTTGGACTTTTGAACCAAACAATAATTTATCTACCCAGGAAATTTTAAAAGGACGGTTTACTAAACGAAAGGATTTGCATTCCACCATATCCTTTTGGATATCGCAAACAAAATGAATTCTATTATTCGACGCTGCCAATCCTTCGCCGAGCTGAATAAACTCTTCTTTTCTATCTTCTTCACAAAAAACAATAATCTCTTCCTTTTCAATATTTTCAAAATTTCCAGTTCGGTAATTCGTCATTTTCACCTCAACTCCTTTTTCCTCAAAAATTTCTTTAGCCGTTTGGGCTTCCCCTCCTTCATCCGAAATAATTCGTAAGGATTTTATTTTCAAGCCTTGGTTTTTTGGTTCCCATTCTGCTTTTAAATCCAAAATGAAATAAAATTCGGAGCCTTCGTCTACCTTGCTAATTACTTTTAAATCGCCACCCATTAATTGGACTAACTTCTGGGTAATAGCCAAACCTAGACCTGTACCTCCAAATTTTCTGGTAATTGAAGAATCCGCTTGTTGAAATGCCGAGAAAATGGTTTCCTGTTTTTCCTTTTCAATACCAATACCTGTATCAATTACAGAAACCTTTAGCTTTGCTTTTTCTTTGGAGGAATCGAGAACTGATATAACAATTTTCACCTCCCCTTTATCAGTAAACTTAACAGCGTTATTTACTAAATTGATTATGCTTTGACGAATTCTGCTCTCATCTCCATAAATAATGCTCGGAGCATTTTTATCAATTTTGGAATATAATTTAATCCTTTTTTGAGCGGCGCTTACTGAAATAACTTGCAAGCAATCCTCTACTATTTTAATCAAACGGAAGGGTTCGTTTTCCAATTCCATTTCTCCTGATTCAATTTTGGAGAAATCGAGGATGTCGTTAATTACCGCCAAAAGTGCATTTCCACTCACCTTAATAGTTTCAACAAAATCCTCCTGTTTTTGGTCAAGTTGGGTTTCATTTAATAAAATACTCATGCCAATAACCGCGTTAAGTGGAGTTCTAATTTCGTGACTCATGGTCGCCAAAAAATCAGATTTTGCTTTTACCGCTGCTTCGGCTTTTTCCTTTGCATCCAAAAGCTCATTTTCAATATTTACTCTTTCCGTAAGGTTTTGGATTGTTCCTTTCATAGAAACAACCACTCCTTTTTCAACTATTGGTTTGGCTATATCCTGTAGATATTCAACTTTCCCATTTTTATGGTAAACTTTATAAACGACCTTGTACTCTTTAACCTGGGCAACAGCTTCGTCAAATGCTCGCTCCACTTCCTCAAACTCCTCTTTGTGCATTATGTTTTCAACACTTTGGGTATTAAAATCATAGTCTGAAGCTAAGCCAAAAATGGAGGGTAAATTATCGCTCCATTGGGAGACACCAGTAACCAAATCCCTTTCATAATAGCCTAATTGAGCAATTTCCTGGGCCTGTTTTAGATCCTTTTCTTTTTGTCTAAGCGTGGAAAGTGCTGAATTTTTTTCGAAGGCAAACTCCCTTATTCTTTGAAGGTTTTCCTCCATCCTTTCTCGGCTATTTTCCAAATCAGTATTCCTCTTTTCCAAGGCCTCCGATTTTTCCTCCAACAATTTATTTTTAATCCTTAAAAGACGCAAAAAGTAAAGCAGAACCGCTGAGGAAACGAAGATTCGAATAAAACCAAGAAAAATTTTATCCCCAATGATTTCCTTTTTTCTAGCCCACAAATATTCTGGGGTATAGTGAACCATTACGTGGTATTTGCTTTTGGATTTAATAAGCTGACCCTGTGGACTGTCTACTTTATTTAATGGGTCTAAAGGTTCAGCATAAAATAAGGCATCCTCATTTGAGATTAGACCAAATTTACTTTCCTTAAAAACGCCATCATCACCATTTAACAATAGTCCATTTGGGCTAAAAAGTTTTTCCGAAAGGGTTTTGAAGCCAAGGTTTTGGCGAAAAACCACATCCTTTCTAGAGCTTATAAAGGAAATTACAATGGAATCTTTTTCCTCTTCTTGTTGAATATAGTTTATAATTCTTTCCGCTGAATAACTGAACCGAATATAGCCCATTTTCAGTTCAGAATTAAACTTAAAAACAGGCATAACAAACTGAACATCAAAATTGTCGCTTACATTTTGTGAAAGGTTAATAGGTGAAACAAAAACTTCATTTCGGGAAAGATCTTTAATTTCATTGAAGTATTTATATGTTTTTCCAGTCTCCGAAATTTCGAAATTGCCAAGGCTCTTGTCCTTTTGAATGTTCAAATTCAGCTTGAATCTTCCTAAGGTGTCAAGTATTCCAAATTGCGAATAGGCTTGTCGAATTTGCAGGAAGGTTGAACTGGTTTTTTCTATTAATGCAGTGATGTACGGGGCTGTTTCATCTGATAAGTACTCAGAATAAGCTGGGTTTTTAGAAAAGAAATAAATATCTTGGAGAGCTGCCGAATATTCCTTTGCAACAAATAATTTAAGGTTATTGGTTTTAATTTGGGCATTCGAAACCAATTCCCTTTTGCTATTTTCTAAATCTTTAGAATAAAGTAAAAGGGTAGCAATACCAATCAAAAGTGAAATTAAAAACACTGCTGCCCAAGTGGTATTTACTTTATTTAAAAGGCTCTTTTTCAAAGCTAGTTTAGTTCAAATATTTTTCCTGGATTGCACTTTACCAGGCCCTTTATTTCAAGGGTTAGCAATGTAGGAACTATCTGACTTGCTGGCAAATCTAATTCGATACAAATTTCTTCTACCTCCAATTTTCTTTTTGCGACGACAAACAGGTCTTTTATTCTCTCTTCCAAAGGGTTAAGGTTTGGAAACAACTCCCTTTGGGCATTTTGAATTTTCCTTTTTTCCCAACCTAGCAAATATTCCAAATCAGAAACGCCAGAAAGTAGCGCCGCTTTATTAATTTTTATGAGTTGATTGCAACCTTCAGAGAAGGTGTCGCTTAGCTTCCCCGGAACCGCAAAAACATCCCGATTATAGGAATTTGCTATTTCCGCAGTTATTAATGCACCGCCCTTTTTTGCCGCTTCAACTACAATTACGGCTTCAGAAATGCCGGCAACAATTCTATTCCGTTTAGGGAAATTTTCGCGATCAGGATTGGTCTCTGTTAGAAATTCGCTAAGAAGACCTCCACCGGATTCAAGCATTTTTTCTACAACCTTTTTGTGAAGGGCCGGGTAAATTCTATCCAAGCCATGACCTAAAACCGCAATGGTTTCAATCCCATTTTTTACAGATTCCTTATGCGCAGAAATATCAATACCATAGGCCAGTCCGCTTATCACTTGCACCTCATAGGCTTTTAAATCCTCAATAAATGAAGCGCAAAACCTCTTTCCATAATCCGTGGCATTTCGGGTCCCAACTATTGCAATTTGATTTTTGCCTTGAAAAGAAAAATCTCCTTTTTTAAAAAGCAAAATAGGTGAGTCTCCGCAGGATTTCAATAATGGCGGATAATCTTCATCTAAATAAAAAAGAGCTGAAATATTATTTTTCTCAATAAATTTCAGCTCCTTTTCGGCTCTAGCCATTGTAGATGCTGTGGATAAATTTTTTATCGCTCCAGGCCCAATTCCGGGGATTTTCTGGAGGGATTTTTTACTTTCTTCAAAAACTGCTTCTACACCTCCGCAGTAAGCAATTAAACTTTTCGCCAATTTGCTCCCAATTCCTGGAATTAAAGTTAGAGCAATTTGATAGGCCAATTTTTCGGTATTCACAAGAGGAAAAATACAAAATTGGCAATTTGGGTTTGTAGAACTTTATGGATTATTCTCCTAAAATTATTTTTTTATCTGCAATGCCGTTTTCCGTTTGAATTTTAAGAATATAAACCCCTTTTGCCAGCTTTGGAGCTCTAAAATTGTACTCCTCATTGGAAATTTTTTCCACCTGGAATCCCACCTTTTTTCCTATTAAATCAAAAAGCTCAAAACCCAAAACTTTTTCCTGACTTTCCAAACGAAGTGTAAACTCAGATTTTGTGGGGTTGGGATATAATTCACTTCTGAAATCGTCTGTTTTTTCATTTAAACTAAACTGCTGGCTTAAATTAAAATAAACAATATGGTTTAATGAGTCGCTTGGGCTAAATCCTATAACACTTTTGGTGAAATTTCCACCTGCGTACAAGTTTCCATTCATATACTTTAAGGTTTTTACGGTTGAATCCAAAACTGCAAAGGCTTCTAATTCTCCTTGAGAAAAACGCAACAAATTTTTAGCATAGATTCCTACCAAGGGCTGATAGTTAAAATTTCCACCTAAAAACACTCCATAAGGAGTAGATTCAATACACTCCACCCTGGTGCCCCATCCAGCAACAGCAAGGTGAGGAGACAAAACTCTTGTCCAGTTTCCATTTGTATAATAGCCAAAACCAAAGGTGTCCTGCTGACTACCGTTTAAGAAATCTCCTCCTGCATACAAGGTGTCACCAACACTTTTAAGTGCGTAAACTGTTGTTTTAAGGCCATTGCCCAATTGCTTAAATTGACTTCCATCATAAGCGGCAATATGATCATAGCTTACAGTATCTATTGAATTAAAAGTACCTCCCAATATTAGATCCCCTTTATGAACTTCCAAAGAATGAACAACACCTTGTGGACTTCCTTGAAGTGCAGTCCAATCTGTTCCGTCCCATTTGGCAAAATTGTGAAATTGTACTGGGGCGTTAAAATCGGGTCTAAACATCCCAGCTGCATAAAGCTCCCCATTATAAACTTCCACATCAAAAACTATATTGGGTAGAGCACCAACATAAAAACTTCCCATTTCCGACCATTTTGTTCCATCCCAAAATGCAACCCCCGAATTCACGTAAACAGAATCTGCTTGATAAATATTTCCTGCGGCAACAATTCCTCCATTAAACTCCACCATATCTTCCACAGAATATCGCAATCCCGTATTTCCAAACCTTAACCAATCATAACCAGCGATACCATTTACCCAAGTTGCAATTCCTTTTGCAGCCGTTGTTCCAGAAGAATCGAAAACTCCTCCGGCCATAATTTCTTGGGAAGAATTACTGAAAATTACATGAACTGGACCATTGAAACCCATGTCCATTTTTTCTGCCGTGGATTGCGGCGGATAACCGGGTTGAATCCATGCCAATTCTTCTGCTGTAAATCCACTTTTGGCTACCCAAGAGTTCAGTTCCAAATTATTCATGTCCAATAAATACTCATAGTTCATCTTGGCACTTATTTTTATTGCTAAAAGATTAAATCCGCTTTCTTTTATTAAATGACCAACCGCGCAATAATTACCATTTGAACCAATAAAAACTGGCCTTCTATTTTGATGGGTGATATTGTTCGGGAATTGCCCTTTAATTGCATATTCCTTCAATTTTTCCAGGGATTCAAACCTGTTTTGTTTTTGTTTTTTATTAAGATGATCCACGCTTCTGGAAGCTAAGGTTTGCTGAACCAGAAGTAGGTGTGTTTGAATTGGGTTATCCTCAGATTGTAATTCAAAAACCTGAGATGGAAAGTCCTTTTCGAAAGTCCATCGGATATTTACATCCACCAAGGATGAATATAAATTTTGAGCTTTGGCCAATCCTGTATAAATCAAAAGGAAGGCAACAAAAAAAATTTGCTTTGGAATTGTTTTCATGCTTTTCTGTTTTCTTAGTGATGAAGGTAAGGTCTTGAAGGTTGCTTTTCAAATCTAATTCATTTTAGGCGCAACCTTCTTTACCTTTAGAGCATCAAAAGCAAAAGAAAAGCATTAGTTGGCATCTGAAGAACTTATAAGAGCTTGTCAAAAAGGAAGTCAAAAAGCACAAGGCGAATTATATACTCTGCATTATAAGAAAATGTACGGGGTATGTATGTACTATGCTAAGGATGAGACAGAAGCCATGGATTTTTTACAGGATGGGTTTTTTCATTTATTTCAAAAAATAGAAAAGTATTCCTTTAAGGGTTCTTTTGAAGGATGGATGCGAAGGCTTTTTGTAAACTTGATTTTACAAAGTTTCAGGAGCAAAAAAATGCTTTATCCGACAGGAATTGAAACCATAGAATCAGAAATGTTTAGTTCTGAAAATATTATTGATGAGATAACAACAAAAGATCTTTTGGATATTATTAAAGAATTATCGCCTCAATATAAGCTTGTATTTAATCTGTACGCTATTGAGGGTTATAGTCATAAAGAGATTAGTGTGAAACTGAATATTAGCGAAGGTACCTCCAAAAGTAATTTGTCTAGAGCAAGGGCTTTATTAAAGGAAAAGGTGATGAAGCAATTTCCGGAATCTTATAGAATGAGTAGCAATGGGAGATAATAAGGAAAACATAGATAAGCTATTTAGCGAAGGCTTCGAGGGTTTTGAGCCTGATACTCCTTTTGATGGCTGGCAAGCTGTAAAAGCAAAAATCGCCAAAAGCAAGCAAAAAAAGAGAGCGCTACTAATCCGTTGGAGTGCTGTATGCTTGGCAATTCTATTGGCCTTTTTCGCAGGATACAAATTGCAGTATTTGAATTCAAACCCGAAGCAAATTCCAGCGATGGATGAAAAGCAAATAACAAATAAAGGTCAAGATTTAATAAAGGATAATAATGCCAATGAAATAGGTACCGAAAAAATCAATTCAGAAAATGAAAAACCTTTTGAAAGCTCAATTTCGAAATTGGAAAAAATGGGATCAAAGGGGAATAGCACAGATCAATCATTAAGTACTTATCCAGGTGGGAAAAATAGTCCAAAAGAAAACCCTATTACTGGAAATGCACCTAAAAATGTCAACCCTAATGTTGGTGGCACAAGTGACAATCCAAATTTTGCCCAAATCCCTAAAAGGCCACAGCAGGATTTATTGCAAGTCGCTCAACTTGAGGTTTCGTTAGATGAAACGAATTCTAATTTAGGTCTTTCTCCTGATGATTATATCTTGGAAATACTAAAAACCCAAGCCCTGCCAAATGAAGACTATACTAGTTTAGGAATTTACCCTTCCAAAATAAGGAGACTTTTTTATGATTTTGAAGTTGGTATTTATGCAGGGCCAAGTTTTCCCTCAAGAACTGTAAGTTTTAGCAATGCAGATGAAATAGCCAAGAATAATGTGGCTAATGAACAATTGGCAAATACCAATAGTTATGGAATTCAACTTTCCAAAAGGTGGAGAAGCATAGAATATGGAATTGGATTTTTCCGAAGTGAATGGAATCAAACAAGCAATAATATTATTCTTCAAGGAGAACCTTCAGGAAATGCTGCAACTAGTTATACAGGTAAGATTAGAGGAACCACTTCCATTGGTGATTTTACATTAAACATTGCAACAGGAGCTCCAATTCAACCCACTTTGGAGTCTGGCCAATTTTTATTATTACCGAACATTTTACAGGAGTATCAATTTTTAGACATCCCCGTTTCCGCCTCTTATTATATGCTTGATAAGCGATTTAAACTAAAACTCCAATTAGGAGTTAACAATCGGTTTCTAACTAAATCTACAGTTCAGCTTGAGTTTCCAGATGGTACAAAAGAGGATTTCGACGATTTAATACCCGAAAGGTATAGCCTCCAGTTTAATTCTGGTTTGGGTATTTCTTACAGGATTGTTGGAAGGTGGAATTTAAACCTAATCCCTACCTACTCTTATGGTCTAAGCCCAATAAGCGTTCAAGAAGGAACTACAACACGACAACATCAACTATCAATTTTTTCAGGAATTTCATATCGCTTCTGATGTGAACAAAGAATTATTATATTTGTTGGTTCTATGAGCAGTACCATTGATAAACATATTAGTCAATTATTATTTGACCATGAGTGCGTAACCGTTTCTGGTTTTGGATCTTTCATAATTAGAGAGTATCCTGCAGAAATAAATGGTGCAACCCATATGTTTAGACCAGCAACGAAGCGTGTTTCTTTTAATCCTAGTATTAAAGAAAATGATGGCTTATTGGCCAAGCAAATTAGTTCTTCAGAAAACATTGCCTATCGACAAGCCTCTGAGAGTATTTCCATCTCTGTTCGCTCTTGGCAAAGAATGCTTAAAGGTGGTAAGAAGGTAAATTTACCCGGTATTGGTAGATTGTATATGGATGAGTCCAAAAGATTGCAATTTAATCCAGCTATAGAAATAAATTACGATCGTTATTCTTATGGTTTAAATATTTTTAGGGCTCCTTCTTTGCAAAGGGAAATAAAAATTGAACAAACTATTCATCAAGCCATTGAAATGGAAATTCCGTCCAAATCTAAAGAAGAAAAGAAAAGAAGGACCATGCCTTTGTTTTTTAAGGCAGCTGCGATAACAGCTTTATTGGGTCTTTCATTAAGTTCTGTTTTATATTTCACGGATGCTAATAAAAGTTTTCAGTCCATTTCTGGACTAAACCCATTTTCTTTTTTCGGAAACTCGGTCGATAGCAAGGCCAAAGAAAAAAGTAAAACTACATTTAGTGCTCCTACAAAAAATGAAAGCACCACTAGTGAGGAATTGGCAACTACTGAACTAAGGGAACCTAATTCTACCAGTGAGGTTGAAAAAAAGGACAAGGGAAAAGTTGAAGATATAGTTGAGCCAAAAACTCCAGAAAGAGCCAGTTCAAAACCAAGAATTACAAAACCGGAAATTTCCTCCAATTCCTATCATATCATTGTAGGGTCATTTAAAGAGGAGTCCAATGCCAGAAACTATTTAAAAGTTTTGCAAAGTCAAGGTTATGATGCTTTTATTGCAGATGGGAAAACCAAATTTTCAAGAGTGGCCATCGGGAATTTTTCGAATTCTTTGGAAGCCAGACAAATATTAGTAAACATCAAAAAGGATTTGAATCCAAGCGCTTGGGTTTATCATAATTGATCTATTTTTGCAGCAAATTCCTGCAATGAAATCCAAAAAACCTAGCGAGTCCAGAACAATAGTTACCGAAATTGTACTTCCTAACGACACCAATAATCTTCACAATTTATTTGGAGGCCAATTGTTAAGTTGGATGGACAGAGCTTCTGCCATCGCTGCGCATCGTCATTGCAAAAGAATAGTTGTTACCGCCTCCGTAAATAATGTTTCGTTTAATAGACCTATTCCTCAAGGGAGTATTGTTACTCTGGAAGCTTCAGTTTCTCGTGCTTTTTCTTCGAGTATGGAGGTTTTTGTAGATGTTTTTATTGAGGATCAAAACATTGCGGGTAAAAAAGCGAAAGCCAATGAGGCTATTTACACTTTTGTTGCAGTGGATCAATTGGGAAACCCCATAAATATTCCTGGTATTGAGCCCGAAACGGAACAAGAAAAAATTCGTTTTGAAGGTGCTTTGAGAAGAAGGCAATTGTCTTTAATCTTAAGTGGAAAAATGAAACCTTCGGAGGCTACGGAATTGAAGGCTTTGTTTTTGGACGAAGAGCCTGATTCAAATAAGGACTAAAACAAGGTTGAAAATCAAAACTAAATAGATTAGGTCCTTTTGCCACCATTTTTTTAGGCTAAGTAAGAAATCATACAATAGTATTGAAAGGGGAAAAATCATAAAAGCCAGGAGGTTTACAGAACTTTTTTGAGAACTCGCCAAAAGAATGCTCAATAATATTAAACCAATACAAAGTGTGATTACCTGTCTTTTAAAAACTGTTGCTTTTACTATAGATTTCAAAACATTGATCATGGAAACTAGGCCAAGAAACAATAAGCCAAGCAAGTTTAGTAATACCCCAAAATCATAATCAATAAAACCCCATTCTATTTTCTGGTATTGATGTTTAAGAATGTTTAAGAATTCAAAACCGTCCCAAATAAAGCTTACAAAAAAGGCAAGTGTATAAGCTGCAAAAAGGCCCACAACTGGGATAAGAATCGTTTTTACATTAAAGGTTCTGAAAACTAAAATAGCCAACCAACAAAAGGCTATCAAAACAATTGCCTCTACAAAAAAGAGACTCACAAAACCAGCAATTACCCCAATATCAAAAAGCAAGGGTCTTGGATCTGCTAAGTTTCCAATTTTAAATAGTTTTTGAAAAGCAAGTAAAATAAAAGGGAGGGCAAGAATAAGTTCAATGCTAAATTGTAATTCAATTAAAAGCAAAAAGGAAATTCCAAAAAGAATGGATTTTTGGAAGGAACCGGGGAAAACTCCTAATGAATTTACGTTTGTGGCATAGATAATAGGCACAAAGGAGCTTATCAAAACATAAAAAAGCCTAATTATACTTGTTCCAAATACAATTTTGTGTTCTCCAAAACTAAGGGTAACGTCCTGAATGTCTATCAGATAGATACCAACTGCATTTAACACAATCAGACTGATAAAGGCAATTATTCCTGCTTGGACACTAATGTTGTTAAATAACCTTGTAAGCATGAGCCTTTTTGTATAGTTTTGACGCCAAATTTAGATCAGATGCAAGTTAAGGAAATCATGTACGGAATAGGAGAATTTTTCTGGTGGGCTTTTGAGTCACTGGAAGCTTTAGGCAATATTCCGAATCTAATTTTTCTAGCCATTGGTTCTGTTCTTTTCCTTTATTGGATGGGACAAATGAAAAAACATTCCAAAGCCGGAGAAAAATAATTATAGGTCGAAACCTATATCTTCTCGGTAGCACATTCCTTCAAAATTTACCTTTTGGATGGATTCGTAGCTATGCAAAAGTGCCATTTCCTTGCTAGGTCCGTAGGATGTAAAAGCCAATACTCTACCCCCGTTGGTTTTAATTTTATCCCCTTCATTTTTAGTCCCAGCATGGAAAACAATACTTTCCATTTGTTGGTCTAGCCCTGTAATTTCTTTTCCCTTTTCATAAGCTTCTGGGTAGCCTTTGGAAACCGTCATTACTGTTGTGGCAAAGCGAGGGTCAATTTCAAGATCCATAGAATTCAAATTATTTGAGCCTGCTGCAAGAAGCAGATCTACAAAATCACTTTTAATCCTTGGCATTACCACTTCCGTTTCCGGGTCGCCCATTCGTACATTGTATTCAATAACATAGGGTTCGTTATTTACCTTGGTAAGCCCAATAAAAACGAAGCCCGTATAATCCATTCCCCTTTTTTCTATTCCTTTTACGGTAGGTAGAATTACTTTTTCCTCCACCTTTTTCATCAAAGCTTCGTCTACAAAAGCGACAGGAGATATAGCTCCCATGCCCCCTGTATTTAAACCTTTATCCCCTTCTCCAATTCGCTTATAATCTTTGGCCACGGGTAATATTTTATATTCTTTACCATTGGTAAGAACGAAAACGGAAAATTCAATTCCATCCAAATATTCTTCAATTACAACCTTAGAACTTGCTGCGCCAAATTTACCAGATAACATTTCTGCCAATTCCCTTTTGGCTTTGTTCAAATCTTCCAATATCAAAACCCCTTTTCCTGCTGCCAAACCATCTGCTTTTAAAACATAGGGAGGGTTTAAGGTTTCTAAAAAAGCTTGTCCTGCTGCAACATTATCATTCGTAAAACTTTTATGCGCTGCGGTTGGGATACCAAATTCCGACATAAAATCTTTCGAAAAATCCTTACTCCCTTCCAATTGAGCAGACTTTGCATCTGGTCCGATTAGGAGGATGTTTTTTAAAGCTTCATCCTTTTTAAAGAAGTCTTTAATACCATTTACCAAGGGATCTTCTGGACCAACAATTAGCAATTCAATTTTTTCTTGAAGGCAAAAGGCGGCAATACTGTTGAAGTCGTTTACATTCAGTTCCACATTATTGGCTAAATCTTTTGTCCCCGCATTTCCCGGTCCCACAAAAAGCTTTTCACATTTTGGGCTTTGCTTTACTTTCCAGGCCAAAGCATGTTCTCTTCCGCCACTTCCTAGGATCAAAATATTCATAGTATTACCTTCTAATTTCTGCAAAAGTAAAACTATCCAAGTCTGGCAGAAAGAAACTTGGAATTATTTCCCGTACAATCTAATAATCGTATTAATAGCCTAGTAATCACGGCCTTTTAAATCTCTTTCTTTTGGTTCAATAAAAAAACTACTTTTGCCCTGTTAAATCATCTTATTGACAAATAACTATGTCTGAAAAATACAAAGTACAGATTGATGCATTTATGCAAAAGGTAACAGCCAAAAACCCTAATGAGGCTGAATTCCTTCAAGCGGTGGAAGAAGTTGCTGAAACCGTAATTCCTTTTATAGAGGAAAACCCCAAATACAAAACCTCCAATATTCTGGAAAGAATTACAGAGCCCGAGCGTGTTATTATGTTTCGTGTGCCCTGGCTGGATGATGCGGGTAATGCACAATATAATCGCGGTTACCGTGTGGAGTATAACTCTGCAATTGGACCTTATAAAGGAGGTTTACGCTTTCACCCAAGTGTAAATTTATCCATCCTTAAATTTTTAGGATTTGAGCAAATCTTCAAAAACTCCCTTACTACCCTTCCTATGGGTGGTGGAAAAGGTGGATCTGACTTCGACCCAAAAGGAAAGTCGGATAATGAAGTGATGAAATTTTGCCAGTCTTTTATGACTGAATTGCAACGCCATATTGGTGCAAATACGGATGTTCCTGCTGGGGACATTGGTGTTGGTGGCCGTGAGATTGGCTACATGTATGGTCAATACAAAAGACTTCGCAATGAATTTACTGGTGTTTTAACTGGTAAAGGTTTAAGCTGGGGTGGTTCTTTAATAAGAACGGAAGCCACAGGATATGGAACTGTATATTTTGCTAAAGAAATGTTGGCGACAAAGTCTGAAACTTTTGAAGGCAAAACGGTTGTTGTGTCTGGTTCTGGTAATGTTGCTCAGTATGCCATTGAAAAAGTTAATCATTTAGGAGGAAAAGTGGTAACGGCTTCGGATTCTTCGGGTTATATTTTTGATAAGGATGGAATTACGGCTGAGAAGTTGGATTTCTTAAAAGATCTTAAAAATGTAAGAAGAGGTAGAATTAGCGAATATGCTGATAAGTTTGGTTGTGAATTCCACGCTGGATCTAGACCATGGGCTACAAAATGTGATATTGCACTTCCTTGTGCTACACAAAATGAGCTTAATGGTGAAGAAGCTACCATGCTTATTAATAATGGTGTAATGTGTGTTGCCGAAGGTGCAAACATGCCAACTTCACCAGAGGCTATTGCCAATCTTCAAGCTGCCAAAGTATTGTTTTCTCCAGGGAAAGCTTCTAATGCTGGTGGTGTTGCTGTATCTGGTTTAGAAATGGCTCAAAATGCTATGCACTCACATTGGGATGCAGAAGATGTGGATAACAAATTACGCTCGATTATGGTTAGTATCCATAAAGCTTGTGTAAAATATGGAACAAGTGATGGTTACACTGATTATGTAAAAGGTGCAAACGTTGCTGGTTTTGTAAAAGTTGCCGATTCAATGTTAGATCAAGGATTGGTTTAAGCCAATACTTTAAATCATAAAAAATCCCTCAACTTTTCAGTTGGGGGTTTTCTATTTTTTGGGGATAATTTTTTTAATCTCTGTTTACCACTTTAGGAACTCTAAAATAATCACTGTCTTTATCTGGGGCATTTCGCAAAGCTTCCTCTCTTGTTACTTCGTAAAGAACTTTGTCTTCCCTAGGCCTATTTTCATCTTCGGTCATATAAACCAACGGTTCTACACCCTCTAAATTAAGGCTGTCAAGTTTTTCTATGAAACCAATGATTTTGTCCATATCCTCAATCATTTCTTCCTTTTCTTTTTCGTTGAATTCCAACCTTGCCAAATGGGCCAACTTTTCAACTTCCTTTTTATCTAGTTTCATTTTTTCTTTCTTTTAATATCTTGAAGCAATTCCTTCTCAATAATTTCAAAACAATCTCCCTTTAATCTGCCAACCTCTTCGGAAGAATTTTCTTTTGGGTGCAAAAAAGGGTGAATTTTGGTTCTAATTATTCCCGGACCACCTTCGGCAAAGGTAAAGGGTAATTTTCTTTCATTGTCGAAAAATGTTATTGGAATAATAGGTATTTGTTTATCCACAGCAAGCTTAAAAGCTCCATTTTTAAATTCCCCGAGTAAAGGTTTGTTTTTTGGGACCCCTCCTTCAGGGTAAATGCAAACACCAATCCCTTCATCAATTTTTTTCCCAGCTCTATCAAAAACATCCCTTCTACTTCGAAGGCTTTTTCGGTCTACCAAAATGTTTGTTCGTTTATAAAAGAAGCCAAAAAGAGGGAATTTCGTCAATTCTTTTTTGCCGATAAATAAAAAGCAGTTTGGGAATAAAGCCAGCATCAATAATATATCCGCAAGGCTGGTATGGTTGGAACTTAAAATATAAACTTTGTCTTTATCAGGTTTTTCAAGCCATTCTGTTTTCGGGATTAAACCGGTCATTATCAACACCATCCATGCCCAAATTTTGGCAAACAAAAAGAATTTAGGATACCATTCTTCCTTTAATGAAGTGGCCAAAATAAAAGGAAAAAGCACTAGAATGGCGATAAGAATACTAAGGTATAACCATGCTTTCCAGAGGGAAGAAAATATGTATCCGATAAATTTCACGCCGCAAAAGTAAACTTTTGATTAGGTTTATAATTAGGCTTAGTACTTTTGCCAAATAATAAAACTTCATGGCCAGAATTTTAACAGGAATACAAAGTAGTGGAAAACCACATTTAGGAAATATCCTTGGGGCAATTAAACCCGCAATTGAGCTTTCTCAATCTTCCGAAAATGAGTCTTTCTTTTTTATTGCGGATATGCATTCGCTAACAACAATAAAAAATGCAGAAGAAAGAATTGAAAATGTATATGCTGTGGCTGCAGCTTGGCTGGCTTTTGGTTTTGATACAGACAAAAACGTTTTTTACAAGCAAAGTTCGGTTCCTGAAGTTACAGAACTTACTTGGTATTTAAACTGTTTCACCCCATTTCCAATGTTGGGTAATGCGCATTCCTTTAAAGATAAAAGCGATCGCTTGTCGGATGTAAATGCCGGTTTATTTGATTATCCTGTTTTAATGGCAGCAGACATTCTTCTTTATGATGCGAACATTGTTCCTGTAGGAAAGGATCAGAGACAACATTTGGAAATGACCAGGGATATTGCAGGGAGTTTAAACCATCAAATGAAAGCAGATATTTTGGTTTTGCCGGAGGCGGAAATTCGCAAAGATGTAATGACCGTGCCTGGAATAGATGGACAGAAGATGAGTAAATCTTATGGAAATACTATCGATATTTTTTTACCGGAAAAGCAGCTTAAAAAACGAGTTATGGCTATTGAAACGGATAGCAAAGGCCTCGATGAACCTAAGGATCCAGAAACTTGTAATGTTGTAGCCATCTATTCTTTACTTGCGGATTCTGAGCAAATTAAGGATATGGAAGAAAAATACCGTTCGGGCGGTTATGGTTATGGACATGCAAAACTAGAATTGCTGCGAATAATCCTGGAAAAATTTGAAGAACCCAGAAAACGCTTTAATCACTTTATGGACAATAGGGGTTTATTGGATTTGGAATTGGAAAAAGGCGCGGCCAAGGCAAAATTAGTTGCAGCCAATGTTCTTAAAAGGGTAAGAAAGTCTTTGGGTTATTAAAAACCTAATCGTTTAATTTTAAAACAGCTAAAAATGCTTCTTGTGGAATTTCGACATTTCCCACTTGACGCATTCTCTTTTTACCTGCTTTTTGTTTTTCAAGTAATTTTCTTTTTCTGGAAATATCGCCACCATAACATTTAGCGGTAACATCCTTTCGCAAGGCGCTTAATGTTTCTCTAGAAATAATTTTTGCACCAATGGCGGCTTGGATAGCAATCATAAATTGTTGCCTTGGGATAAGCTGGCGAAGTTTTTCGCACATCTTTTTTCCAAGATCGTAGGCGTTATCCTTATGAACTAATGCAGAAAGGGCATCAACAGGATCTCCATTTAACATAATATCCACCTTAACCAAATCTGCAGCCTGGTATTCAATGGGATGGTAATCGAAAGAGGCATATCCTCTGGAGATGGTTTTTAAACGATCGTAAAAATCAAATACTATTTCGGCTAGAGGCATATCAAAACTCATTTCAACCCTGTCGGAGGTTAAATAAACTTGATTTTTAAGAATCCCTCTTTTCTCAATACATAATCTCATTACAGATCCAACGTAGTCGGATTTTGTAATTATTTGTGCTTTAATATAAGGCTCTTCCATCCTTTCCAATGAAGAAGGGTCTGGAAATTCAGTGGGATTGTTTACGACAATATTTGTATTAGGATCCTTTTTCAAAAAGGAATTATAGGAAACGTTTGGTACGGTTGTAATAACGGTCATATTAAATTCCCTCTCCAATCTCTCCTGAACAATTTCCATATGGAGCATTCCTAAAAAACCACAACGGAATCCAAAACCAAGTGCTACAGATGATTCTGGCTCAAAGGTTAAGGAGGCATCATTAAGCTGTAACTTTTCTAGGGAAGCTCTTAGTTCCTCAAACTCTTCAGTATCCACGGGATAAATTCCAGCAAATACCATCGGTTTTACATCTTCAAAACCAGAAATAGCCGTAGACGACAAGCGATCAACAGCCGTAATTGTATCTCCTACTTTAACTTCTTTTGCATTTTTTATTCCCGAAATTATGTAGCCTACATCTCCTGTGAATATTTCTTTCCTTGGCTCTTGTTTTAGTCGTAAGACTCCAATTTCATCAGCAAAATAATCATTACCCGTGGCCATAAATTTTACCTTCTCACCTTTTTTGATGCTGCCGTTAATAACCTTAAAAAAGGCCTCAATACCTCGGTATGGATTATAAACAGAGTCAAAAATTAAGGCTTGCAAGGGTGCCTCAGGATCTCCAACTGGAGCTGGAACATTTTTCACAACACTTTCCAAAATCTCTTTTATACCGACACCTGTTTTAGCACTTGCCGGAATAATGTCCTCAATTTCACAACCAATAAGGTCAATAATTTGATCCATAACTTCCTCCGGATTCGCACTAGGAAGGTCAATTTTATTTAAAACAGGAATTATTTCCAGATCGTGTTCCAATGCTAAATAAAGATTAGAAATGGTTTGGGCCTGGATCCCCTGTGCTGCATCAACAACCAACAAAGCTCCTTCACAAGCGGCAATTGCTCTAGATACTTCATAAGAAAAGTCAACATGTCCTGGAGTGTCGATAAGATTTAAGACAAAAGACCCTTCTTTATTAACATAGTCCATCTGTATAGCGTGGCTCTTTATGGTAATGCCTCGCTCTCGTTCCAAATCCATATCATCCAACAACTGGTTTTTCTTTTCTCGATCACTTACAGTTTGAGTTGTTTCCAATAATCGATCAGCAAGAGTGCTCTTTCCGTGGTCGATATGGGCGATGATACAAAAGTTTCTAATATTTTTCATTGCGCTATAATCAGGCTTCATTTCAAGTGGCGCGAAATTACAAGAAAAAAGCCTCTTATATCACCAAAATTGAAAGTTGACTCAAAAGCTCTCAAATGAAAGTTATTAACGGTTTCGAAAAAACGCTAAATACTAGCAGTAACTAATTAATGAGTAATTTTTAGGTAATGAAACTTGCTGTTTATTAACAATAAGGTATTTTTACTCTCTTAATTAGACCGAGAAATAAATAATTGCCGAACATGAGAAAAATAATAATTGC
The DNA here is from genome assembly GCA_937129395.1 of uncultured Cryomorphaceae bacterium. GTDB lineage: Bacteria > Bacteroidota > Bacteroidia > Flavobacteriales > Schleiferiaceae > CAKZNE01. The sequence continues at coordinate 31,494 of CAKZNE010000134.1, forward strand.
CTTAACCGCGCTTTTAGTAGCATTTAGTTTTGAGTCAAAAGCCTCTCACCTTGCGGGTGGAGAAATCTTTTACGAGCACGTTGCGGGTACTGTAAGAGACTATAAAGTTACCGTAATCATTTATAGAGATTTGAATGGTATTGCCTTAGGGACTACTGCTAACTTAAACTACTCGTCCTCTTGTAACCCAGGTGGTAATAGTGTTTTACAAGCTACTCCTGGCACAACCCTAAACGCCCCTGTAACTGGAGCCTACCCTTGTGTTGCTTTGTCTTCTCCCGGTTCGGTACCATTTTCAAGCTATTCTTATTGTGGAACTATAACACTCCCAACAAATTGTAACGACTGGGTTTTTTATTGGTCTAGCTGTTGTAGGAACCCTGCGATTACAAATATTGTGAATCCTTCAAGTCAAGGTTTTTTAATTCAAGCAAAATTAAACAACAACCTTGGTCAAAATTCTTCCCCTGTATTTATTACTCCACCTGTAAAACAGTTTTGTTTAAAAGGTCAAAACGACCCTGCATTTAACTGGTCGCAAGCGGCAATTGAGCCAAATGGCGATTCTATTGTTTATAGTTTTGGTGCTCCATTAGATGATCCATTTCCAGGTACTGCAATTCCTTGGGCCAATGGTTATAGCCTTACTGCTCCAATGACTACATGGAACGGGATTGCTTTAGACAATGCAACAGGAACTTTTACTTTTAAACCTTCCCAAAATGAAGTAGACGTTTTTAAAGTTGATGTAAATGAGTATCGATATGATCCTGGTCTTACGCAATGGATTTTTGTAGGAAGTACAACTCGAGAAATGCAGGTTCCGATTCTTTCACAATGTGATCAAGCTACAGCTGCTGGTCCGAAAATTAACACTTCACTTCCCGGCTTTTCTACAGGAAATATTAGCTCAGATAGCCTTTCTAATGTATACCAACACGATAGTGTAAGCAATGCCTCTACTGTTGTTAATGGCCAACAAGTTTATGATGTTCCGGTTATTGAATATGATTGTTTTGATGATGTTGTAACCCTACGATTTGATATTCAAATAGATATTAGTAGTATTTCTCCTGATGGAAATGAATTTCGTATTGTAGGTCCTGACGGAATCCTAAGACCAGTGGTTGAGGCTACCTGGAAAATTGGAGCTTCACCAATTGAAACAGATGAAATTTATCTTAAACTTCACAAAAAGTTGGATGAAAATGGAATCTATGTTATGTATATTAAAAGAGGTGCCGATGGAAACACTCTTTTAAATGAGTGTGGATTTGAACTGGATGCCTATTACACAATGCTTATCAGTGTCCAAAATTGTCCTACTTTAGATTATCAAATGGACAATCTTACTGTTGTAGATGATCGCAACCGTAAAATTAATTGGTCAATTGTAGATCCTTCTTACCTACAACCAAGTTTGTTTAATTATTGGCAAATTGGAATGACCGTTGGAGGCGCTACTTATATTAGAACCATAAATGACATTAATGCTCGTTCATTTGAAGATACTGAGCAATTCTTTCCAGACCAAGTAGATCATCAGAACTTTGAGTATTGGGTACAATTAGTACAAAATTCTGATTTTAAAGCTCCAACAAATAATACTTTAATTACGGTTCGTTTACGTGACACCATTATTTTTAAGGGAGATAAAAATGCTGATATTGATTTTGGTTGGAATGCTTATAACGCATGGGATTCTGGAGAAACTGAATACCAAATGTGGTGGGCAGAGTGTAATCCTGATACTACAATTGCTGGCACTTGGTCAAAATACGAAGGACAGGATACAAGCTATTTTTTCAATCGTTTTAAGGTCGATAATTCCAAAATTGAAAATGAAGGAATATTTGTTTTCCGTGTTGATGCTACAAATAATCAAAACCCTCCTCCAGCGGGTTGGACTTCAGAATCCAATTGGAGGTATGTATTTGTAACTTATATTGAGGATCCAGACATATCCTTACCAGAGCTATTTGCTCCAAATGTATTTACACCCAATGATGACAATCAAAATGACAAATTCTATATTACTGCGGTAAATGGGGGTCGAGAATTTGAAGATGTGAAATTATCTGTTTTCAACAGATGGGGTCAATTGGTTTATGAAGATGAAAACTTTTCTGCCAGAAACAATCCTCAGCAAGGATGGGATGGAACCAGTATTTATACTGGAAAGAAATTAGCCGATGGTGTATATTATTATACTGCTCAATTTCGTGACCCTACAACCAACAAAACCGAAGATTTGCAAGGTTCTGTAACAATTATGGGATCTACCAATTAAACTGCTAATTGTATATAATATTTCAAACACTCAAGTTTCGGCTTGGGTGTTTTTTTTTGCTTCAAATGAATGGTCATTTGTTTCACTCTCCTTCCAAGGCAAAAAAATGGTTTTCTCATTAAAGTCTTAAGAAAACAAAAAGGGACAAATACCTTAAATAAGGAATTCAACCTTTGGCTAAATTCGACAAATCGCATTGTCTATCGAACAATAGTTTTAGAGGTTCAAAAATAAATTATGCCGTTTAAATAAAGACCTAAAATCTAATACTACCGTATTTACACTAAGTCTGGGCTGCTTTTGAATGATTGACATTAAATTTTCGCTGGTGGTAACTTTAAATTTATAGTGATCTAAAAACCCACCACTATATGAAAAATTTAAAGCTTTTCGCAGCACTGGTTGCCATTTTTACCACCCTTAGTGCTACAGCTACCCACTACGCTGGTGCCGAAATATTTTATGAGCACGTTCCGGGTTCTGCTCGAGCCTACCATGTCACCCTAATCGTCTATGGCGATTTAAATGGTACAGCGGCATTACAAGTCCAAGAGAGTATAAGCTATTCTAGCTCTTGTCACCCCGGAGGAATAGTAAATATTCAAAATTCCCAAGGAGCAACGGCGGGGTACAACCGTGCAGATTATATATATACTCAGGCATATCCTTGTGCTCCTTACGATCCTAATGACCCAAACTCGGTGCAGTTTTACAGTTTTACTTTTGAAATGACCGTTACACTTCCTGTAGATTGTAATGATTGGGTTTTTTCTTGGGAGAACTTTGCTCGAAACAATGCAATAACAAATATTCAAAACCCCGGTGGCCAAGCCTTACATATTGAGGCGCTTCTGAATAGTAATTTTGGACCTAATAGTTCCCCACAATTCACCTCTGCCCCAGTAAAACAATTTTGCGTAAAACAGCCAAATGACCCTCCTTTTCCATTGGTCCAAACCGCTATCGAGGTCGACGGCGATTCTATTGTTTATGAACTAGCCCAACCTCAGGGTGCCGGAGGGGCACTGATTCCTTGGGTAAATGGGTACAGCAATATGGCGCCAATATCTTCTTGGACTACTCCTACTATTAATCAAAAGACGGCTACTTTCTTTTTCGCCCCAAATACTCCTGAAGTTGATGTTTTAAAAATTGTGGTAAAAGAATATCGATTTGATGCAAATTCTGGAGTCTGGATTTTTGTGGGTAATACAACTCGTGATTTACAAATCCCTGTCTTAACAAATTGCAATTCAAATGCTGAAAATGGGCCTTCCATAAATACATCTTTAGCTGGTTTCTCAACTGGCTCTTATTATGGAGACAGTTTAAGGGAAACCTATGGTTTTACAAAAATTAGCAATGATTCCACTCTTGAGCCAATAACAGGTAAATACCTATTTGAAATATCACAAATTGAATATAATTGTTTTGATAATGTAGTTACCCTAAAATTCGATGATTCCCCACTAATTTACACACCTTCAATTTCGGAAGCAAAGGATGAGTTTAGAATCCTTGGGCCAGATGGGGTTAGTCGGCCAATTGTTGATATTACATTTTTACCCCAACCAGGTTCAGCTGTTCAAACAAATGAAATTTATCTAAAACTTCATAAACCTCTAGATACTGATGGCAATTATCTGTTGCAAATAAAAAAAGGGTCGGATGGAAATACCCTGCAGGATGAATGCGGTTTTCAATTACCTCCAAACCAAATAATGCTCATTACCGTTATCAATTGCCCAAGCTTAGATTACAACTTGGATAATCTTACTGTTGTTAATGACAGAAATCGAAAAATTGATTGGTCCATTGCCGACCCCAACTATTTACAACCTAGTCTTTTTAATTACTGGCAGGTAGGAATGACTGTTGGAGGGGCAACTTATGTACGAACCATTAATGATATCAACGCTAGGTCATTTTTAGATACTGAAGAGTTTTTTCCAGATCAGGTGGATCATCAAAATTTTGAATATTGGGTTCAATTGGTTCAAAATTCAGATTTTAAGGCTCCTGCAAATAATAATTTAATTACTATAAAACTGAGGGATACAATTACTTTTAAAGGCCTTCAACACTCCACGGTTGACTTTGGTTGGAATGCTTATAACGCATGGTCTAGTAGTGAAACTGAATACCAAATGTGGTGGGCAGAATGTAATCCAGACAGCTCTTTAGCAACGGCTTGGGAAAAATACGAGGGTCAAGATACCAGCTATTTTTACAATCATTTTGATGTAGATAATTCCAAAATTGCAAACGATGGTCTTTTTGTTTTCCGTGTAGATGCCACAAACAATCAAAACCCACCACCTGCCGGTTGGATTTCAGAATCGAATTGGAAGTATGTTTTGGTAAAATACTCTGAAATACCCGATGTTTCCTTACCAAGTCTGTTTGCTCCAAATGTATTTACACCAAATGATGACAATCAAAATGACAAGTTTTATATCACGGCTGTAAATGGCGCTAGGGAATATGAGGAGGTAAAACTATCTGTTTTCAACAGATGGGGTCAATTGGTTTATGAAGATGAAGACTTCTCTTCTCGCAATAACCCAGAACAAGGATGGGATGGAACCAGTATTTATACAGGTAAAAAACTAGCGGATGGCGTTTATTACTATACGGCAAAATTTCGCGATCCTTTAACAAATAAAACAAAAGATCTACAGGGTTCGGTAACCATGCTTGGCTCTTAGATTAAATCTATTTTACTTAGGATTGAAAGGCTCATCTTCTGAAATGTTGATGGGTCTTTTTATTTAGATAAGGGCAAAAAAAAGCCCAGCAGATGGCCAGGCTTTTAAATATAATTCAATTAACACCTTATTCAAACTCAAAAGTATCCATAAAGGCAGTGGTATAATTCCCAGCTAAATAATTTGGATCATCCATTAAGGCTCTATGAAAAGGAATAGTTGTTTTTACACCTTCAATTACGAACTCATCCAAAGCTCTTCTCATTTTGTCGATGGCCTCATTCCTTGTTTGTGCCGTTGTAATCAACTTAGCAATCATAGAATCATAAAAAGGAGGAATAACATAACCAGCATAAACATGAGTATCCAACCTTACCCCGTGTCCACCTGGAGCATGAAATGTAGAAATCATTCCTGGTGAAGGTCTAAACCCATTATGTGGATCTTCTGCATTAATTCTACACTCAATTGAATGCAATTGGGGTTCATAATTCTTTCCACTTATTTTAATCCCGGCAGCAACCTTTATTTGCTCTCGGATTAAATCATAGTCAATTACTTGTTCGGTTATTGGATGTTCTACTTGGATACGTGTATTCATTTCCATGAAATAGAAATTCTTGTGTTTATCCACAAGGAATTCAATAGTACCAGCACCTTCATATTTAATATATTCCGCGGCCTTTACTGCGGCATCACCCATTTTTTTCCTCAATTCCTTGGTCATAAAAGGAGAAGGAGTTTCTTCGGTAAGTTTTTGATGTCTTCTTTGGATGGAACAATCTCTTTCAGAGAGATGACAGGCTTTTCCGTCAATATCCCCTACAATTTGGATTTCGATATGCCTAGGATCCTCAATTAACTTTTCCATATACATGCCATCGTTTCCGAAAGCAGCAGCGGATTCTTGGCGAGCATCGTCCCAGGCTTTTTTAAGCCCATCTTCAGCCCAAACAGCGCGCATACCTTTTCCACCACCACCGGCGGTAGCTTTTAGCATTACTGGATAGCCCATTTCTGCGGCCAATTTTTCAGTTTGCTCAAAAGATTCCAGCAAACCTTCAGATCCTGGAATACAAGGAACTCCAGCGGCGATCATTGTGGCTTTAGCCGAAGCTTTATCACCCATTCTATCAATCATCTCCGGTTCGGGTCCAATAAATTTTATTCCATTTTCGGTACAGATTTTAGAAAATTTAGAATTCTCTGATAAAAATCCATACCCAGGGTGAATAGCGTCCGCATTGGTAATTTCCGCAGCAGCAATAATATTGGGAATATTTAAATAGGATTCATTACTTGCTGCAGGCCCAATACAAACGGCTTCATCTGCAAACCTTATATGCAAACTATCCTTATCTGCTGTACTATAGACTGCAACAGTTTTAATACCCATTTCTTTACATGTACGGATTACACGTAAAGCAATTTCGCCACGATTGGCAATTAATATTTTTTTGAACATAGCAGTATTTAATAAGGGTTTATTAATCCTAAGAAGGATCTACTAAAAATAATGGTTGATCATATTCCACTGGAGTTTGATCATCTACCAAAATCTTTACAACTTTCCCTGATACTTCACTTTCTATTTCATTGAAAAGCTTCATTGCTTCAATAATACACACAACACTTCCAGGTTGGATTTCATCCCCAACATTCACAAACAAAGGTTTGTCTGGTGTTGGTCTTCTATAAAAAGTACCAATCATTGGTGATTTTACAGTAATGTATTTTGAATCGTCCTCTTCGGCCACCGCTGGAGTTTCTGGAATAGCCGGAGCTGTTGCAGGAACTTGTGCCGGAGCACTAGGTGCCGCTTGGGGCATGGAGATTATTTGGGGAATAGCTTGGTCGCCAGCGGCTGCTCCTGTTTTAATGTTAATCTTGAAATCTTCCGTTTCTAGATTCACTTCTGAAGCTCCAGAACGAGCTACGAATTTAATGAGGTTTTGAATTTCTTTAATATCCATAAATGTATCGGAATGTTGGTTGCTAACAAATCTAAAAAAAAAGCTCTAAGAAGGATCGTAGGCCCATGTTAAAAACACAGATCCCCATGTAAATCCACCTCCAAAGGCTGAAAAAATAATATTATCTCCCTTTTTTAATCTCTTCTCATAATCCCATAAGCAAAGGGGTAAAGTACCACTTGTTGTATTTCCATATTTGTGGATATTCAACATTACCTTATCCTCTCCAATGCCCATTCTCCTTGCTGTGGCATCAATAATACGCTTATTTGCTTGATGAGGAACTAAAAAGGCTACATCATCGGCGCTAAGATTATTTCTTTCCATTATTTGTCCAGAAACATCCGCCATATTGGTAACTGCAAATTTAAATACTTGTGGCCCTTCTTGGTGTACAAAATGTTCTCTTTTCTGAACAGTCTCTTCACTAGAAGGATGCATAGATCCGCCAGATTTGATATATAAAAACTCTCTACCTGAACCATCGCTCTTCAATACAGAATCTTGAAGACCTAAACCTTCTTCATTGGGTTCCAGTAAAACCGCTCCTGCTCCATCTCCAAAAATAACACAAGTGGTACGATCTGTATAATCAATTATGGAGGACATTTTATCGGCTCCAATTACAAGTACTTTTTTATGAGTACCTGCTTCAATAAATTGGGCTCCAGTAACCAAGCCATAAAGAAAGCTGGAACAGGCGCTTTGTAGGTCAAAACTAAAAGCATTTACAGCTCCAATTTTTGTTGCAACATAAGCCGCTGTTGAAGCTACCATCATATCTGGTGTTGCGGTGGCGCAAATTACAAGCTCAATTTCACTTGCATCTATGCCTCTTTTTTCCAAAAGTTCTTCAGCCGCCTTAATGGCCATAAATGAAGTTCCCGCACCCTCTTCTTTTAGGATCCTTCTTTCTTCAATTCCTGTACGAGACATAATCCAATCATTGGTAGTATCTACCATAGTTTCAAGGATTGAGTTGGTAAGCCTATAATCTGGCACATACCCTCCTACTGCTGTTATCGCTGCTTTTATTCCCATTTAGTTGAATGCTTTCTTTATGTGTTCTGCCAAATTTGCCTTCGCCACCTTTTCCGCTGCCAATATCATATTGCAGATAGCATTAGCATTTGAAATGCCATGCCCTAAAAGAACATTACCATTTACTCCTAAAACTGGAGTACCACCATAATTCTCATAATTGAATTGGTTAAGGTAATCATCTTCAATATTTCTTTTCTTCAGCAATTTATAAAAAGCTTCGGTTTGTTTGAGGATTAAATTTCCTGCAAAGCCATCGCAAACGGTAACATCGCAATGCCCATCGAAGAAATCTCTGGATTCCATATTACCAATAAATTCAATGGAGCTTTCTAATTTTAAAAGTTCATGGGCCTTTTGGTACATCAAACTACCTTTGGACTCTTCGGAGCCAGTATTTAATAAACCTACTTTCGGGTTTTCAATACCAAAAACCTCGCGAGCGTAAACCGTTCCGAGTTTTGCAAACTGAACTAACATTTCTGGCTTACAATCTACGTTGATACCAACATCCAAAAGAATATTTTTACTACCATCTGGTAATGGAAAGGCAGAAGCCACACAAGGTCTCCACACACTATCAATCTGCTTAACAGAATGAATGGCACCAATCATTACAGCACCAGAATGCCCGGCACTAGCAAAAACATCAAGTTTTTTATGAGCTAATAAACCAAATCCAACAGCAAGGCTGCTGTCTTTTTTACTTTGAAGGGCTTTTATTGGATGTTCCTCCATTCCAATTACTTGGGTGGTAGGTACAATTTTCACACGTTCAGAATCAATACCTGATTGCTGCAAAAGATCCGAAATAGCCAATTGATCTCCAATTAACCACAATTCAGAATCGTCGCTGAGTTTATCCAAGGCAAGAATTGCCCCTTCCAAAGCTGCAAGGGGAGCGAAATCTCCCCCCATAATATCTATTCCTATTTTTGTCATATGGAAAGAAAGTGTAACCATCTAGGAAACACTTTCTAAGAAATCAGCCTAGGCTGCTTCTTTTTCCATTACCACTTTACCTTTATAGTAAAGTTTTCCTTCGTGCCAATGCGCTCTATGATATAAATGCGCTTCGCCGGTTGTTTGACAGATAGCAACGGTTGGGGCAACAGCCTTGTAGTGCGTTCTTCTCTTGTCTCTTCTAGTTTTAGAAATCTTTCTCTTAGGATGAGCCATTTCCTTCTTATTTTAATTTAGTAATGTTCTTAATTTATCCCACCTTGGGTCAACTTCACCTTCTTTTGTCTCCGATTGTACATCAGGACTTAAGTCTTCAATCTTCTTTAAAATATCTCCTCCCTTTTTTCCCGACAAAACATCAGGATTAATTTTCTTTAAAGGAACTGTTAATACGGCAAGTTCATAGGCAACTTGACTGATATCGACATAATGACTATCAAAGGGAAGAATTAAAATTTCTTCGTTTTCATCATTAAACTCCTCTCCAAACTTCACTAAAAGCGAAATTTTGTTTTCCAAAGGCAAATCAAAAAGGTCATTGGTAACATCACATGGTACCAAAACAGTCCCGGAAAGAGTTAAATCCAATTCCAATGAATTGGTTTTTTTCTCCATAATTAGGTCTACTTTCAGATTTGCATCTTCAAAATCGGAAAATTCAAAAAGGTCAAAGAACGATTTATCTAACTGAAAATCAAACTTATGGTAACCCAACTTCAATCCGGTAAACTTAATATTGAAATCTTTATCAGTCTTCATATCTCACCTTCAAAAAGTTACAGCCCGCAAAGATATAAAATCTTTTAACTGACAAGCTTAATGATCTTGTTTTCTCTGTTTTTTTAGTGCATTCTTTTCAAGCGCCTTATTTTCCTTTCTGTTTTTTGCTATTTCTATAGCCATATAAAGGGCTTGTCTAAAAGATGATTCATCTGCTAAACCCTTACCAGCTATATCAAAACCTGTCCCGTGATCTGGGCTGGTTCTTACAATTGGCAAACCAGCAGAATAATTTACACCTTCACCAAAAGAAATACTTTTAAAGGCAATTAAACCTTGATCGTGGTACATACTTAGTATAGCATCGAATTTAGAATAGGCATTTGAACCAAAAAAACCATCTGCACTATAGGGCCCGAAAGCCATTATTCCTTGATCCGAAGCTTTTTGAATAGCCGGCCTAATGATTTCTTCTTCCTCTTTTCCAATTACACCATTATCTCCAGCGTGGGGGTTAAGTCCTAAAACAGCAATTTTTCCTTTAGAAATATTAAAATCTGTTTTTAAACTATTATGAATGGTTTTTAATCGGGAAACAATTAACTCTTCATTTAGCGCGGCTGCAACTTCAGAAATTGGAATGTGTACCGTTGCTAAGGCCATTCTCATGTGGTCGCTTATCAACATCATTGTTGCCTTGGATTTGAATCTTTCTTCCAAATAATCTGTATGTCCGGAAAATTTAAAATCCTCACTTTGAATCGCGGCCTTGTTTATTGGTGCCGTAAGCAAAGCATCAATTTTTCCATTTTCTAAAAATTCACAGGCCTTTTCTATTGATTTCAAGGCAAAACTACCAACCTGAGCGTTTTCCGCACCTAGCTGAATATTTACATCTTCCTTCCAAGTATTAAACAAATTTGCCTTGTTCACTTGGATTTTATCAATCTCGTGAACAATATTAAAGTTGAAATTTTCAATTTTAAGTGCTCTCCTATGAAATGAGGCAACTTTAGATGTAGCAAAAACCACTGGAGTACAAATACTTAATACATCGGGGTTTTGGAAGGTTTTCATAATGATTTCCATTCCAATTCCGTTTAAATCTCCAACTGAAATCCCTATTATTGGCTTGGCGTCCATTAGGCTCTATTTTTTAAATAATTAAATAACAAACGAACCCCAACCCCTGTTCCTCCTCTAGGTCTATACCCGTCATCTGCATTCAAAAAAGCTGGGCCGGCAATATCCAAATGGACATAAGGGTAGTCTGTAAATCTTTCTAAAAATTTCCCTGCTGTAATGGCGCCACCTTCTCTTCCTCCTATGTTTTTTACATCGGCAATAGAAGATTTTAAAAGTTCATTATACTCATCCCAAAAAGGAAATCTTGCAATTCTCTCATAGGCTTCTTTTCCTGCATGCCCTAAATCATTAAAAACTTGATCCTTTGCATTTCCCATAGCGACAACTCCAAATTTACCAATAGCAACAGCGGCTGCACCAGTCAATGTAGCAAGATCAATTACTACTTCTGGTTTGAATTTTTTAGCATAAGCCAAAGCATCAGCCAAAATCATCCTTCCTTCAGCATCGGTATTTAACACTTCAACGGTTGATCCATCAAACATTGTAATTACATCGCCTGGGGTGTAAGCCTTTTCTCCCGGTCTATTATCCGTTGCTGGAGTAAGACCGATAATATGTAATGGTAAATTCGCCTTTGCCACACTTATCATTGTGCCTATAACAGCTGCTGCTCCACCCATATCGCTTTTCATCGAATCCATGGATCCCGCTGTTGGCTTTAAACTTAAACCTCCTGTATCGTAAACAACCCCTTTTCCTACAAGTACAATTGGCTTTTTATTCAATGACTTACTAGGCTTGTATTCCATTATTGTAAAGGTTGGAGGGTCTTGACTTCCTTTATTAACCGCAAGTAGCCCGCCCATTTTAAGGGATTCAATCTTTTTCTTGTTTAGTATCTCAACCTTAAAACCATATTTCTCACCTGCCCTTTTAGCTTCATTCGCTAATTCAGTTGCGGTTAAGTGCATCACAGGTTCGTTTACTAAATCCCTTGCTTTAAAAACTCCAGTAATAGTTGAATTCAAATTCAGTATTTCTTTTGAACCTGCGCCAATCACTACAATTTCCTTTAATGACTTAGCTCGCTTCTTGGCGTCACTAAAGTATTTTAGGAATTCATAGTTTGATAAGGCGAGTCCCTCAGCAAAAGCTATGGGGTCTAAACGCTCATTAAGACTTTCAACCTCAACTTTTGAAATTGATTCTGACCCAATCCAGCTAAGCGCTGATTTACCCTTGAGTCTCAAAGCTTCAAAAGTTTGGAATTTTCCTTTTTTTGAGGTTTCTACTTTAATAAAATACAAACCATTTTCATAATGATTTATAGAAGCTTCATCCTTCTTATGCTTTTTAAACTTATTGTCGAGGTATTTTTGTTCCTCTCCGCTTAAGCCTAGTTTATCCAAATCTTTAAGGGATTCGAACAGATATATAGTATGTGCTGATGAAGACGTAGACTTTCCTGCACTAATTTTCATAAAGAGTTTTATTAAATTTGATAACAAAAGTATTATTATTTGAGGCAACTAATGCGGATTGTGAACATCTAGTAAAATAAGAGGTTTATTATTCTGTTAATAGCAGTCCAAGACCAAAGTCGTATTTTTGGACTTTCCACTGAGTTTTATGAAGAAGTTTATTTTCTTTTTAGTATTGTTTTTTCTTTCCCTGTCTAGCTATGCTACGCACAATAGGGCTGGAGAAATTACCTATAGATGGTTAGGAGGGAATACCTATGAAGTTACCATTACCACCTACACAAAAAATTCTGTCCCTGCTGATAGATGCCTTCTAACGGTAGACTGGGGAGATACCAACACCGAAAATTTACCTCGCTCAAATGGTGCTTCAGGGACTGGGTGTCCATCCAATGCAAAACTTGGCGAATTAATTTCTGGTACGGATATTCGATTAAACATTTATAAAGGGGTACATACCTATTCGGCTTCAGGTATTTATATCATCTCATTTGAGGATCCAAACCGAAACCTCGGTGTTGCAAATATTATTCAATCGGTAAATGTGCCTTTCTTTGTTCAAACAGAACTAGTGGTAAGCTCTACTTTGGGCGGGAATAATTCGGTGCAATTGTTAAATCCCCCCATAAATGACGGTTGTACCCGAAAATTATTTAAACATAATCCCGGTGCTTTTGATATTGACGGTGATAGTCTATCCTATCAACTGGTTTTATCTCGTGGATCTGAAGGCCAGCAAATTCCTACTATTTACGATCCTGCATTTGTTACGGATAGTATAAAAATTGACGCTTTAACAGGTGATTTAGTTTGGGACCTTCCCCAACAAATTGGACAATTTAATTTTGCAATTCAAATAAACGAATGGCGAAATGACCCTATAAGCGGTATTCCTACACGAATTGGTTATGTAATAAGGGATCTTCAAATTGATATAAAAGGTTGTGGAAATAATCCTCCTGTTATAAGTCCAGTTGGGCCATTTTGTATTGAAGCTGGACAAACCCTAACCTTTAACGTTACAGCAACCGACCCAGATGGTGACCCCTTAAGCTTAACTGCATTTGGTGGGCCTTTTTCGGTATTAAATCCAGCGCAGCCTATTAATACAAGTGGCGCTAGTCCTCGCACTGCAACTTTCATTTGGCAAACCGAATGTCATCACGTACGTAAGCAGCCTTATTTTTTAACTTTTGAGGCCGAGGACAATCCTGTTCAATTTGGCGAACAGGCTTTGGTGGACATGTATACAACTGAAATAACCGTAGTTGCTCCATCGCCCAAAAACCCAATAGCCCTGGCAAGTCTAGAAAAAATAAATCTCTCTTGGGATCCCGAAATTTGCACCGATGCCATTGGATATCGAATTTATAGAAGGGAAGATAGCTTTGGTTTTATACCAGGCGATTGTGAAACTGGAGTGCCTGAATATACTGGTTATAAATTTTTAGCTGAGGTTCAAGGACTTAATTCGGTTAGCTATGCCGACGATTTTGATTTGAAAAAAGGAGTGCGATACTGCTATATGGTCTATGCTTTTTTTCAAGATGAATCCGAAAGTTATGCTTCAGTTGAGTTTTGTGCCTCATTGCCCTTAACAGATCCTCTTATTACAAATGTGGATGTATTAAATACCGACCCAAATAATGGTGAAGTATCTGTTCATTGGATTCATCCACCAGAAATAGACAGTACGCTAAACCCTCCTCCATATTCTTATAAGTTATTTAGAGCCACAGGTATGAATGGTGTGGATTACGCTGAAATTCAAAGCCTTACCGATACGTTTTACCTTGATCAAAGTTTAAACACCCTTGACACTTCATTTAGATACAAAGTTGAAATGTTTTCAGGAATTAACCTCGATCTAGTTGGCGACTCGGACCCGGCTAGCTCAGTTTATTTGGAAGTTGAAGGTCAGGATGAAAGTAATTTATTGGTTTTTTCGCATAATACCCCTTGGTATAATTACGAATACATTATTTCTCGTGAAAGTCCAACTGGAAGTGGAAACTTTGTGATTCTTGATACTACTAATTCAGAAGAATATGTAGATGACAGTTTGGTAAATGGTGATAATTACTGTTATAAAGTTTTAACCATTGGAGAATATACCGCTGGCGGAAATTTAGTGCCAAAGCCACTTTTCAATAATTCCCAGATAAATTGTGGAAGTCCTGTTGACACCAGCGCCCCTTGTCCTCCGTTTTTGCTATCTGACTTTTATTGCGAAAAAGATTCTTTGGTTTTAACATGGCTTATTCCACCAGATCCAAATTGCGCTGATGATATTCAGTTTTACAATGTTTATTACAAGGAAAATGAAAGTGACAATTTCCTTGAAACTCCGATTTTTCAGTTTAACAATACCCAAAACAGCCATACTTTATTTGCTGTAAATGATGGTAGGCCAATTGTGGGTTGCTATGCGGTAACTGCCGTTGATGATGCCGACCAAGACCCGTCGGGTGAGGCCAATGAAAGTGGCTTTAGCAATATTATTTGCGTGCAGGCTTGTCCTCTTATTAAATTTCCAAATATGTTTAGTCCGAATGGAGATTCTAAGAACGATTTCTTTACAGCAACGGAATTTAAGGATATTAAAGAGCTCAGAATAAGTGTACGAAATCGTTGGGGTACGGAAGTTTACCAAACTAGCGATGGAAACGAATTTTTGAATACGGGCTGGGATGGTAAGGACATTTTTACGGGCAAGGATTGTTCGGAAGGAGTTTATTATTTCGTTTGCCAATACAGTCCATTAAGTATTTCAGAATCTAAAGAAAGAGTGGTAAATGGCTTTGTACATTTGTTCCGTTAATATCATATTTCACAATAATGTTTACAGGTATCGTTGAGGCTTTAGGGAAGGTTACTAAGCTTGAAAAGGAACAAAGTAATTTACATATAAGCCTACTTTGTCCATTTACAAAAGAGCTAAAAATTGATCAAAGTGTTGCTCATAATGGGGTATGCCTTACGGTTGTAGATATTGATAAAGACAGTTATACTGTAACGGCTATTGATGAAACCCTGGCACGAACCAACTTGAAGCATCTTAAATTTGGGGATGAATTAAATCTAGAACGATGTACCCAAATTGGAGCAAGGCTAGACGGCCATATCGTTCAAGGTCATGTAGATCAAACTGGAGTTTGTAAAAGTGTGGAAAACCTAAATGGAAGTTGGAAATTTAGTTTTGAATACGAGCCAAACCCATCCAATGTAACCGTTCAAAAGGGAAGCATTTGCATAAATGGTGTTAGTCTTACTGTTGTAGATTCTGATAATAATTCCTTTTCGGTGGCTATTATTCCTTATACCTACGAACACACTTCTTTCAAAAGCATTGAGGTTGGAACCGAAGTGAATTTAGAATTTGATATTATTGGAAAATATGTTGCCCGGTTAATAGAGGCCAGAGGTTAATTTAAAATCCCTTAATCGATTTTTCATCCAAAGCCACCAATTCCAATAATTGATTATTGGATCCATGTTCAATGAATTGGTCTGGTAAAGAATGACATTTTAACCTTATTGGACTGTTCCACTTTGCTTTTAATGAGGCCAGTTTTTCTCCCAAACCACCAGCAGGAGAATTTTCCTCAATACTTATAACTTCATCATATTCTGAAAATATAGTCGCTATGGCGTCCTCGTCAATTGGCTTCAGGTAAACCAAATCATAATGAGAATATTTCAAGTCTTTTAATGCCTTTTGCACTTCCAAACCAATTGCCCCATAGCTGATAAAAGCCTTCGTTTTTCCTTTTTTAAGTTTTCTTAATTTTCCAAATCCAAGGCCGATTTCCTTTTGGTCCTTACTAAAATTTCCACCTTTGGGATAACGAATTACAAAAGCTTTATCAGATTTCAAACTTTCCTCCAATAAGCAAGAAAGTGACTTTCCATCCATGGGAGCCGTTATAATAATATTAGGAATTGTATTTAAAAAACCAGGATCAAAATTTCCGTGGTGAGTCGCTCCATCTTCTCCTACCAAACTAGCTCTATCCAGACAAAAAACCACTGCCAAACCTTGTAAAGCTACATCGTGTATAATCTGATCAAAAGCTCTTTGGGCGAAAGTGGAATACAAATGACATACAGGAATAAAGCCATCGGCGGCCAAAGCGGCACTCATTGTTACGGCATGCTGTTCTGCAATTCCCACATCGAAGGTTCTATTTGGAAACTTTTCTTTAAAATCACTTAATCCAGCTCCAGCTAGCATCGCCGGACTAATAGCCACAAGTTTTTCATTCTTTAAAGCCAATTCCTCCATTTTTGAGGCGAAAATTTCTTGGAAAGAAAATTCTTGTTTTGGATTGGAGCTAGTCTGAATTTGATCTATCCAACCCCGTCCCTTTTCGGTAATCACACGAATTACTTTAGCACCTTTTTCGTTTTTCAAGGAGCCAAGCGTGGATATCAATTTTGCCGTATCATGACCATCAACATCGCCAATAAAATCGAGATTTAAGGAGGTAAAGAAATCAGCATATTTTTGGTTTTGAGATAAGGCACCCACATTTGGATCAATGGAAGAATCGTTGTCATTAATAATGATGAGGCAGTTTAAATTTCTTTCTCCTATATAGTTGAGGGCCTCAAAACTTTCCCCTCCAGTTAAAGCACCATCTCCAATAACCGCGATATGATTTCGGTTAATGCCTTTTAATTTAGCACCTTCGGCAAATCCAGAAACTGCCGAGATGGAAGTAGAGGAGTGCCCGGCACCAAAAGGATCGTAAACACTTTCCTTTCTATTTGTAAAACCACTGAGGCCACCAAATTTTCTATTGCTATGAAAAAGGTTTTTTCTTTCGGTTAGGATTTTATGGATATAGGCTTGATGACCAACATCCCAAACTAAAATATCATCTGGAGTATCGAAAACAAAATGTAGGGCAATGCTTAATTCCACCACCCCTAAACTGGATTTAATATGCCCAGCCTTGGTTTTGGTTATTTCCTGAACAAAAAACCGGAGCTCTTGAGCCAGTTGATCCAATTCGGAAACTCCCAATTTTTTCAGGTCTTTTGGGGAATTGATATTCTCTAAAACTTGGTATTTCACAGACAAAATTTGCTGAGCAAAGGTAGATATTTTTAAATGTGGAATCATTGATTTATTCCTTACAGATGGGCAAACAAATAATGATTCACAAAGAAATAGTGAGCATTTATCTCAAGCCATTGAAAACTACCTGTCCACACCTATAATTATAATGGGTATCCTTACCTTTGCCAAAATTTTTTTAAAACTATGAGCCAGCATCTTTCTGAACAAGAAATCCAAAGACGTGAGGCATTAAACAAGCTTCGAGAAAGAGGAATAAATCCTTATCCAGCCGATTTATTTCCAGTAAATCACCTATCCAATGAAATAAAGAAGAACTATGAAGAGGGTAAGGAAGTAATAATTGCAGGAAGATTGATGCGAAAGAAGGTGCAAGGAAAGGCATCCTTTGGCGATATTCAAGATAGTAAAGGGCGTATTCAGGTTTATTTTAACCGTGAGGAAATTTGCCCCGATGAGGATAAATCCCTTTACAATGATGTTTTCAAAAAACTACTAGACCTTGGAGATTTCCTAGGAATTAAAGGGGTGCTTTTTACAACCCAAATGGGAGAAATTACCGTAATGGTAAAAGAATTTACCCTATTAAGTAAATCATTAAAACCCCTTCCTTTACCTAAAACAGACAAGGATGGTGTGGTACATGATGCCTTCACAGACCCTGAATTAAGATACAGACAACGCTATGCCGATTTAGTAGTAAACCCCCATGTAAAAGAAGTTTTTGTAAAAAGAACTTTGCTTTTTAATGCCATGCGTAGTTACTTTAATAATCACGGATACTTTGAAGTAGAAACACCTATTCTACAGCCCATTCCTGGAGGAGCCGCAGCTCGCCCATTTATTACCCATCACAATTCCTTGGACATGCCTTTGTATTTAAGGATTGCCAATGAGCTTTACTTAAAAAGGTTAATTGTTGGTGGCTTTGACGGTGTTTATGAATTCTCTAAAAACTTTAGAAATGAGGGAATGGATAGAACTCACAATCCAGAGTTTACTGCGATGGAAATTTATGTGGCTTATAAGGATTACAATTGGATGATGGATTTCACCGAAAACCTTTTGGAGCACGTTGCCGTAGCTGTAAACGATTCTGCAGAGGCCCAATTTGGAGAGCATACTATAAATTTCAAAGCCCCTTATAAAAGGGTAACCATGCGTCAATCTATTATTGATTTTACTGGTTTTGATATCCATGGAAAATCTGAAGCTGAACTAAAAGCCGCTGCAGAAGGAATGGGAATTAAAACCGACGATAGCATGGGTAAAGGAAAACTAATCGACGAAATATTTGGCGAAAAGTGTGAAGGACAATATATCCAGCCTACTTTTATTACCGACTACCCAGTGGAAATGTCTCCTTTATGTAAAAAACATAGAGACAACCCAGAACTTACCGAGAGGTTTGAACTAATGGTTTGCGGAAAAGAAATTGCAAACGCTTATTCTGAGTTAAATGACCCTATTGACCAAAGAGAAAGGTTTGAAGCCCAACTGCAACTTTCGGCAAAAGGAGATGATGAAGCCATGTTTATTGACCAAGATTTCCTTAGATCCCTAGAATATGGAATGCCTCCTACTTCTGGACTGGGAATTGGAATTGATCGATTGGTTATGTATTTAACCAATAATGCTTCTATTCAAGAAGTGTTGTTTTTCCCTCAAATGCGTCCCGAAAAAGTAGCATCTGGACCAAGTAAAGGAGATTTTGAAAAATTGGGAGTTCCAGAAAATTGGAGTGAACATGCTATGGCAGCCTTTGGAACATTGGAAGCTTTTCAAGAAGCTAAGGCATCCCAAATCCATCAGAAATTAAATGGTTTCCGTAAAAAGAACAAACTAGATATTCCTGCTTTACAATTAGAGGAAGTAGAAAACTGGAAATAAAACATTTCCAAATAAATATTAAAGCGCGATCCGTAAAGGTTCGCGCTTTTTTTATTCCTCAAACCTAAAAAAGATAAAATAAAACACATTTTTTTAGGTCCTTAATTCCTTGTCTCTCAACATTTTGTAAGACTTTTCATTCTTTTTATGGAAACTATTTCTACCTAAGTCAATCCACTTGACTCTTTTTCTCTGTAGGTATATTAAATCATAAAAAGTAATTTAAAATGAAAATCAAATCTTTAGTAGCCTTCGGTGCACTAGTAGTGTTTTCTTCAATTTATCTCTATGCAGCAGATCATATTGAAGCACCAGGAGTAAGCGGAACAACATCGGATATTACCGATTATTACGCATTCGAAAGTCCAGAAAACAGCTCCAATATTGTATTGGTTGCCAACCTTCAAGGATTATTATCACCTACCGCCACAGCATCCGCCACATTTGACGAAAACGTAATGGTAGAATTTAATATTGATACCAACGATGATAAGGTTGAAGACCTCGTTGTACAATGTTATTTTAAAGATGGTAAAATGATGGTTTACGGACCTGTTGCCCCAACAAAAACTGGCGTAACTAGTCAATTAGAGGATGGCGCATCTTCTGTAAGTGTAAATGTTTCTGCTTATCAGCAAAGTCCAATTATGGCCACCGCAAACGGAGTAAAGGCTTTTGCTGGACCACGTGACGATCCTTTCTTTATGGATTTCAGTCAGTTTGGAGAAATTTTAGCCGGAAATGCAAGTGGATTTAACGATCCTGGTATGGACACTTTTGCTGGAACCAATGTAATGTCTGTTGTAGTTGAGGTTCCTAAATCTCAGATTGGAGGAACAGGAACAATCAATACTTGGGTAACCAGTAACAGAAAACAATAATAACAAGCTCAAAAAAAAATTAACGATGAAAAGTATATTTAATAAAATGCTTCTTGCCACAGTGGTAAGTTTCAGCATCATGGGAATCAGTTCTTGCGAAAAGGACGATGATAATGATGACACAACAACAACAAATCCTACAAAGATTCTTTTTGCACAAGAAGACCAGATGGGTAGACCGGCGATTAATACGGTTTTTGTAGATGCTAATCAGAAAGACAATTTCAATGTAACAATTCCTTCGGAGCAAGGAGCTATGTTTCAGTCTGCTTTTGAAGCTCGTTTATTGGCTTTAAATGCTGGTTATACAACAAACCTTTTAACGCTGGATGCGAACACCTTTACTTCGGTTTTGGCAACAGATGTTTTAACGGTTTCCCTTGATGGACCTACAACCTTCTACGATGGAACGAATGTTCTTACAGGTCGTAAATTGGATGATGATGTAGTAGATGTAGAATTTATTCTAGTTTTTGGAGGACCAATGGCTAGCGATAACCCAGGCCTAACTTCGGATAATGTTGGTATGAATGACAAACCATTCTTGAGCACCTTCCCTTATTTGGCTGCCCCATTTTAATTCATTCGCGCCGATTCTTTAGAAGTTTCGGCGCGATTAATTTCCACCAATTATGAAAACAGTAATCCCAACAATAGCATTAATAGTGGTAGGTCTTATCATTTTCCTATCCTTTAAACTCGAGAAAAAGATTCTTGTACAAAGTCTTGATTATCAAACTTATTTAACCCAAAACAACTCGCCTACCAACGATCAAAAAGAAATTGACTTTTGGAGTTCTAAATTAAGTCTTGATAGTAATTGTACCGCCTGCAAGCTAAAAATTGCATCAGCCTTAAGTAAAAGGTTTAAAGAAAAATCAAATATTAAAGACTTATTAAAAGCAGATTCCATCTTACAAACTTGTTTGGATCAAAAACTTGGAATTACCTCTGTTTACCACAGTTTGGCTTCCATCTCTGTTACCCGCCATAATTTTCAAGATTCTTGGGATTACAGTCAAAAAGCCCTAGAAGTTGGTGAGAAAAAAGATGTGACTTATTTCTTGCTTTTTGATGCGGCCATGGAGCTTGGTCATTATAAACAAGCAGAATCATTTTTAAATCGCTTCAAAGACAAAAACTCCTTTAATTATTTATTGCGAGCCTCTAAGTTGGAGGATAAAAAAGGTGATTTAGACAATGCTATTCACTTGATGGAATTGGCTTTGAAGAAGGCCGAAGGAAATGATGAATTATATGTTTGGGCCATTTCCAATTTGGGAGATATGTACGGTCATGCTGGAGAAATAGAACAATCTTATGATGCCTTTTTAAGGGCCTTAAAAATTAATCCGAATCATTCTCATTCCAAGATGGGTTTAGCATGGATTTCATTTTCCCACGATAGAAACCCAAAAGTAGCACGGGAAATTATTAAAAACATATATACCCAAAAACCTGATCCACAGCTAAAACTAATGCTCGCCGAAATTGCAGAGTATGAAAAAAACTTTGAGCTAAGTGAGCTTCTTGAAGAAGATTATTACAATGAAGTATCAGAATCCGATTTTGGTTTTATGTATAGCAAATACTTAATTCTTATTGATGCGGAAAATGACCCTAAAAAGGCTGTAAAAAGATCCTTAGAAGAAATAAATAGAAGAGCCACCCCAGAAACCTACGATCTATTGGCTTGGTCTTATTTTAAAAACAAACAATTGGTTGAAGCCCTAAAAATTGCTGAAAACCACGTGGTTGGAAAAACGTCTGAGCCTGAAACCTTATTTCATTTAGGAATGATTTATAAGGCAAACGGAAATATTTCAAAATCCGAAGCCTATTTAAAAGAAGCTTTGGAAAGCGAGTATGAATTAGGTCCAATTGCAAGCCATGAAATTCACAGTGCCTTAAAATCTTAAAACAATGAAACTTCCTACCCAACATTTAATTATTCTTCTTTTACTTAGTTTTTCACTTAACGCTCAAGATTATTCAATCAGCGGATTGGTAATAGACCAAAACTCATGTGAACCTCTTTACGGCGCTAAGGTAAGTTTGGTAAATGCAGAAGTAAACGCCTATAGCAATCAACAAGGAATTTTTAAATTCTCGAAATTAAACCCAGGAGATTATCAACTAAAAGTGAGCTACTTAGGCTATACCAATTCTATAGTTGAGGTAGAAGCCAAAAGAAATTCTGAAACACCTATTGAGCTTAAACTAGAACCTAAATCCTATCAGCTAAAAGATGTAAATCTCAATGCAAATGGATCCTTAATAAACACCTCTATCAGTCTTTTTGATATGACCGTACAACCAGTAAAAAGTTCCCAAGACATTTTGCGGATTGTACCAGGCTTGTTTATTGCCCAACATGCTGGAGGGGGTAAAGCAGAACAAATTTTCCTGCGCGGTTTTGATATAGACCATGGAACAGATATAGCCCTTTCATTGGATGGTACTCCCATAAATATGGTCTCCCACGCTCATGGCCAAGGTTATTCAGATTTACATTTTATTATCCCGGAAACGGTGGAAAAAGTGGAGTTTAACAAAGGGCCCTATTATACAGAACAAGGAAATTTTAATACAGCTGGATACGCTTCCTTTCAAACCAAGAAAAACCTCGAGTCCAATTTAATAAAAATTGAAGGTGGGCAATTTGGGAGATTAAGAACCTTAGGGATGTTCAATCTTTTGGACCCCAAAAAACAAAATAAGAGCAAACTTTATTTGGCTAGTGAATTTGTTAGAAGTGATGGTTATTTTGAAAGTCCACAAAACTTTAAAAGGTTTAATTCATTTTTAAAATTCCAACAAATTCTGGGTTCAAATCAGCTTCTTGAAACCACTTTAAGCGCCTTTAATAGCAGCTGGAATGCATCGGGACAAATTCCGATTCGGGCTGTAGAGTCTGGAATGATCACACGTTTTGGGGCTATTGATGATACCGAAGGAGGAGAGACTCAGCGTTTTGCCTTTAACAGTAAACTCACAACCCAAATTGATTACAAATCAAGCCTAAGCAATCAAATCTTTATCAATAAATCCAATTTTAAATTGCTTTCCAACTTTACCTTTTTCTTAGAAAACCCAGTATTAGGAGATCAGATTACACAATCTGAAAACAGAATTACTTACGGTAGTAATAACAGCTATACCCGAAGCAACTCTATTTCTGGTTTGGACGGAAAACTAAAAGCTGGAATTAATTTAAGAAGAGATGTGGTAAACGACAGCAGGCTGTTTCGATCGTCTAATGAGTTTGGAGAATTGAATGATATTTCCAGAGGCGATATTGAGGAAACTAACCTTCAGTTTTATGTTCAAGAAGATATTAAACTAAGTCAAAGGCTTCGTTTTTTGGCAGGGTTGCGTTACGATTATTTTCTTTTCGATTATAGCGATAAACTAAACAACAGCAACACTTTTGAAGGAGAAGCTCAGTTAAGTCCGAAGTTTCAACTTTCCTATGATTTGAATGAAAACTTAAATCTTTATACAAAATACGGGCTGGGTTATCACTCTAATGATAGCCGATTAATTACCGGAAATAACAGAAACAATAGACTAGCCCAAGCACAGGGTTTTGATATTGGAACCTATTGGAGGCCCAATGAAAAAGTACTGATAAATATGGCTGTTTGGAACCTGGATTTGGAAGATGAATTGGTATATGTAGGTGATGAAGGAATTGTAGAATCAAGCGGAGCAACAAGGCGAATGGGGCTTGATTTTTCGATGAGATATCAGCTTCTAGAATATTTATCAGGTACCATTGACGCTAATTACGCTTTCGCCAGATCTAAAAATTCTCCAAAAGGAGAAAACTATATTCCTCTTGCGCCAAGCTTCAGTTCACTAGGAAAACTGAGTTTCTTTAAAAACAATTTTACAGCTTCTATTCAATATAGATATATAGCTGATAGGGCCGCTAATGAAAACAATTCCCTTAGAGCAGAAGGTTATATCCTAAATGATTTGAACCTAAAATATGATTTAGGAAAAGTATCCTTCGGTATAAGCATTGAAAATTTATGGAATACAGAGTGGAAAGAAGCACAATTTGAAACAACATCCAGATTGCAAAACGAAACAAAGGCGGTAACGGAGATCCATTATACTCCTGGTACTCCTTTTCAAGGATTGGCCTCGATAAGTGTGAAGTTTTAAATGAGAATTGAGGGTGGAAGGTAGAGTGTGAAGTGTGAAACCCTAAGTCCTCCAACTCACGCCGTAAAAAATTATTGAGTGTGAAGGGTCAAGTGTGGTGGGTTTTTATTTAGCAAGGTTCTAAATCCTCAATACTTACCCTTCAAACTCTTGCTTCAAAATATTTGTTTGGTAGGCAGATTGTTAGGTCGTTCATTTTATTGGGCGGCCTAATACTACCTCCAAAAGAGAAAAAAAGGAAGGGATTTAATGTATTAGTTTGTTTTGGTTGGTAGATTGGTTAAGGTCGTTCCTTTGTTTTGGACGGCCTTTTCCAGTTTAAATCAATTAAGAAAGGGGTCCATAGATTTGGTTTAACCAATTGGCTTTTTCTTATTTCCGAAATAAGGGGGTAAACTAAATTGCGATTAAACCTTGCCTGCTACTTGCATGGTTTCCAGACTTGGAACAGGACTTCCTCCTCTATTCTCAATGGTTACAGCAAAAAGGGAAGCTCCAGAAGCATTTTTCATTTTTAGTAAATCTTTTGTTCCTGGATCAAAAACACCTACATCTACTGGCTTTCCATCTACTATGGCCCACAATTGATATTGCTTTTCTTGGGGCAGTGCTTTAAGGTTTCCCGCAATAAGGTAGGTCTCTTCAGTTACGGCATTCCAGTAAACATTTGCGGCATAATTGGCGTTGGTATCTACTGCGGCCATTTTAATTTGCTTGAAATCTATATCAGCAAAAATCTCTGAATTGCGCTGTAAAATGTCAATTCTTTGGTTCACCAAATTCAATTCATCGGATAGAATTTGTGATGAAACTTTCATTTCAAAATTATCCTTATCCGCCTTTTCAAGTTTTTTATGGTAATCGTAAGCCATATAAGAACTAAAGAGAGTAGTAACCACAGAAGCGGCAACCATGTATTTCCATACTGGACTAGGTTTTGGTCCGGCTAAATATTTAACTACAGGCTCTGATTTTTCCTCTTTCTCAATTGGTTTTTCCCCTTCTTTTGCAACATCAATTTTACTAAAAATAGAATCTTTTAAATCTACCGGTAATTCCATAGCCGTTTCCAAAGCCAAAATTTCCAAACCTTCCTCTATGGAGTTAAGTTCAATTTTTAGTTCTGGGTGTTTTTCCAATAATACCTCTACCTCTTGCCTTTCCTCAGCAGTAAGCTGATCAAGGGCGTAGGATTCTAGTATTCCGGTTGCTATGTATTCTTCTAAATTCACTTAAATATTCTGTTTCTTTCTCAATAGTTTTAATGCTGCTCTTAATCGAGACTTTACGGTACCAAGAGGTATTTCAAAATCATTCGCCACTTCTGAGTGGGAATAACCTTCGAAATAAACCTTTTGAAGAACAAACTGATGATCTGGTTCCAGATTAGTGATAAGTTCTTTTACCCCTAAACCTTCAATTTTATCTTGAGTTTGGTCGTCGCCTACATTATATACGTAATTGTCTAGGCTATCGGTTTTAGTCGATCGCTTAATTTCCTTAGACCTTATTTTATTTATGGCTTCGTTTCTGGCGATATTCAACATCCAAGTAAAAAATTTACCCTTGGATGGATCATAAGAGTCAATCTTATTCCAGATTTTTAAAAATACATCTTGAACAACCTCTCTACTTACCTCTACATCATTTACAATTCTGTTTGCAATTCCATACAGAGCAGCACCGTATTTATCATATACATAGGAAAGCGCATCTTTATCCTGATCTTTCAACCTAGACACAAGTTGTTCCTCGGGTATAATATTGGATGTGGTGCTATTATTCAAGCGATCCTTTTCAGTTGTTCTTTGTGTGGGATACGAAAATACTTATAATTTAATTAGTTCGAACAAAGCAAAAAAAAACCTCGAAGCCAGGCCCCGAGGTTTCCACAATTAAACCAAATCTCAACTACTTTATACCTTCTCTAAAATTAAAAACAGCTACGCCATTTACCAATTCTATATTTCTATTTACCCCTCCGTATTGAACTTTTAAGGAATCTAAACCTTCGGGTACATCAAACTTTAAAAGGCCCTTTGTGTTGTTCGGAACAAACTTTTTGATAATAACATTACCATCCTTATCCATTACCGATAACAACTTAACCTTAGCCACATCACCTGCCCCAGGTACTAATTTCAATCTTACCTCTACTTTCTTAATTGTATCCATACCAACTTTTAAATCACTCAATAAATAATGCTCTTGATTTACGTTTTTGTTTAATGGAGCAGCTTCAACTCTTTTTGTTTTCCAGCTAATCAGACCTAAGGCCAAAACGATTATTGTTAAACTTATCTTTTTCATAATTGCTCTAATTTGTTATTCGCGCATAATATATAGTAATTACAATGCCGCTAAGCGTAAATATTTGTTTTTGTGACAGTTGCGGTTTCCCTTGCTTCGCAACCATTCCCTTTTTGGGACTTTTTGTTTCGTTTCCTCATTTTGGGACTGGGAAATTAAATGCGTTTTTGGATAAAGTAAAAGAAGGATAGCCCTAAAAACTGCATTTTCCCTTTGGAAAGGATTTACTCTCAGTCTGAACAATTATTTTTACCTTCTTTTTTAGTGTAAAATGCATATTTATCCAGATCAATTAAGTGAAAGTTTAGATTTCGAAGCTGTAAAGCAAGCTGTTTCTCAGTATTGCCAAACTACTGGTGGGAAAGAATTTATTCATAAGATCAACACCTTTAAAAACAACACAGCCTTAGAAAAGGAATTAATTCAAACCAATGAATTGCTCTCCTTGTATCTTTCCGATGATTCTTTTCCCTCCACTTTATTTGATTCCATTAAAGAGGCGCTTAGCAGATTAAAAACTCAAGGAACGGTATTGGAAGAAAAACAGTTCTCCCAAATTCGCAGCTTGAGTGAGTCCTACGCCAATATGTTTCGCTATGTAGATAAAAAAAGAAATCGCCTTTTTAGCATTTACCAATGGATAGAATCCGCCCAACCCGAAAAAAGCATTTCTCTGGAAATCGACAAACGAATTGATGAAAGAGCAATCGTAAAATCCAACGCCTCTCCCGAATTGCAAAAAATTAGAGGCCGACTGGTAAAAAGCAGAATAGCAGCCGATCGCATTTTTGATCGAATGCTAAAAAAATATAGAGACAGGGGTGTAGTTGCCGATTTTCATGAAAGCGTTTCCGAAGATCGAAGGGTGTTGGCTATTCAATCTACTTATAAAGGTCAGGTTAGCGGAATACTCCACGGGAGCAGTGCCAAACACAGCATTACTTTTATAGAGCCGGGCGAAACGGTGGAAATCAACAATGAGATTAATTTTTTACTGGATGAAGAAAAACAAGAAATCCGAAGAATACTAAAAGAGCTAACGGATATTATCCGCCCTTTCGGTTCTCTTTTGTTTGAATACGAGAAAATTTTAACCAAACTCGATTTTATAAAAGCCAAGGCTATTTTCGCCAAAAACCAAGAATGTTGCCTTCCGCAAATCAACAATCATAAACATATCTATTTAAGAGACGCCTATAACCCTGCCTTAAAACTGGTAAATAAATTCAAGAATAAAATTACCATTCCTTTAAATTTAGAATTGGACTCCTCCAACAGAATTTTGGTGATTAGTGGTCCAAATGCTGGCGGGAAATCCATTGCCCTAAAAACACTTGGCTTACTACAAATAATGCTACAAAGTGGTTTCTTAATCCCTGTTCATCCTGATAGCAGCCTTTGTTTATTTTCGAGATTAATGGGAGATATTGGCGACAGTCAATCCATAGAAAACGAACTTTCTACTTACAGTTCCAAATTGGAAAAGATGAAATATTTCTTAAACAAGGCGGATGATGATACCCTTTTGTTAATTGATGAATTTGGCTCTGGTTCTGATCCTGATTTGGGAAGCGCTTTGGCTCAGGTGTTTTTGGAGAAATTAAACAGTTATAAAACGGTAGGAATTTTTACAACACATTACAATTCCATAAAAGCCATTGCCGCTTCTACGGACGGAATCTTAAATGGAGCCATGTTGTTTGATAGCAAAACCTTTAACCCAGAATATAGACTGGAAATAGGAAACCCAGGAAGTTCCTATACTTTTGAAGTAGCTCAGAAAACAGGAATTCCTCATCATATAATTAAAGAAGCCCGAGAAAGAACAGGGAAAAGCACTTTAAAGGTGGATCAGCTTTTGGTTCAAATCCAAAGTGAAAAGTTGCAGTTGGAAAAAAAACGTGACCAACTAAACAAAGAGCTTCGACAGATTAAAGTGTTGGAAGCTGAAAAGTCCGATACCATTGGAAAATTAGAGGAAAAACTCAATAGACAAAGCAAGATTAACGAAGAACATGACCGGCTTTTATATTGGGGACAACGATTTCAAAAACTGGTGGACTCTTGGATGGATCAAAAAAACCAGAAGGACAAAAAAGAAGTTGTTTCGCGATTTATTGGTTTATTAAATCAACGAAGTGGGGAAACCGAAAAAGAAGAAAATGTTGCTTTAAGCAAAGCTGGACAAAGAAGGAAAAACCAATTGGAAAAATTAACCTCAACAGAGCTCAAAATTGGGGATAAGGTAAAGTTGATTGACTCTAAAATGGAAGGCAGCATCCAGGAAATAAAGGGGGATAAGTACAAAGTTATTGTTGGCGACACCATTTCCATGACGGTGGAAAGGGCCAAAATAATCCCCTTTGCAGCAAAATTGGAAGCACCCCGAAAAAAGAAGAAAAGGAGTGCCAATTTTAAAAGCACTGAAAAGGGAAGTCCAAAGGCAGAAAAAAACAAAACTGAAAAAAAATCCAAGAAGGAAAAACCAAAATCCGACTCTGCTAATTCCTAAATGTTATTTTTGGCAAAAAGCTTTATAGATGGAAGACCTAAACACCCCTATGTTTCCTTTATCCAATGATGCCATTGTAATTGGTTTACTCGCCTTGATCCTTGGTTTTGTTTTTAAAACTTCAAGCATTAAGACTGGAGGATGGAAACGGTTTTACACTTTTGTTCCAGCACTTTTACTGTGTTATTTCATTCCTTCAATATTTAATTCTCTTGGAATTATTGATGGCGAAACAAGCAAATTATACTTTGTAGCTTCCCGATACCTTTTACCAACCTCCCTTGTATTGCTTACATTAAGCATAGATTTAAAAGAAATTTGGAAACTTCGAGCCAAAGCAGGCGTAATGTTTTTAGCCGGTACCGCGGGAATTATAATCGGTGGTCCATTGGCTATTTTAATTACAAGCACATTTGCACCCGATGTTGTGGGAGGGCAAGGGCCTGAAGAAGTATGGAGAGGACTTTCTACAATTGCAGGTAGCTGGATTGGAGGAAGTGCCAATCAAGCGGCGATGTTGGAAGTTTTTAAACCAAGTGGTGAATTATTTTCCGCAACAATTGCCGTGGATGTTATCGTTGCAAATATTTGGATGGCTATCCTTCTACTAGGTGTAGGAAAATCTAAAAAAATTGATAAATTTTTTAATGCGGATTCAAGCTCCGTGGAAACTTTGAAATTAAACGTAGAAAAATACCAAGCAAGCATAGCCAAAATACCTACTCTTAGTGATATTATGATTATTCTAGGGATTGGATTGGCAGCTACTGGGATTGGACATTTTTTTGCGGATTTAATTGCTCCATATATCGAAACAAATTTTCCTGATCTAAAAAAGTTTAGTCTAACCAGCGGTTTCTTTTGGTTGATTATTATTACTACAACGATTGGTGTTGTCCTTTCCTTTACAAAAGCCAGAAAACTTGAAGGAGCTGGGGCGTCTAAAATTGGATCGGCCATGTTATACATTTTAGTAGCGACCATCGGAATGAAAATGGATGTTTTAGCCATTTTTGATAATCCAGGTCTCTTCGGTGTTGGTTTTATTTGGATGATTATTCATGTTATTGTTCTTCTTTCGGTTGCAAAACTTATTAAAGCTCCATTCTTTTTTGTCGCTGTTGGTAGTCAAGCAAACGTTGGAGGTGCTGCTTCTGCTCCAATTGTTGCCGGAGCTTTTCATCCTTCCCTAGCTCCAATTGGAGTATTACTTGCCGTATTTGGATATGCTGTTGGAACTTATGGTGCTTGGCTTTGTGGAATTCTAATGCAAATGGCATCTTAAAAGAAAAGAATGAAAAAATATTTCCCGCTATTAGGTCTAGTTTTGTTTTTGACAAATAGCCCAATAAATGCCCAAACCACCCAAGCCCAAACTGATGAAACAAACATCAAAAAGCTTTACACCACTGCTTTAACGGAGCAAAATGGTTATAAATGGCTAACTAAGCTCACCAATATTGGCCCTCGTTTAGCGGGGTCTCCTGAAGCAACTCAAGCGGTAAAAGATTTTGCGGTTTTGGCCGATTCTTTGGGTTTTGAAACCACTTTGCAAGAAGTTACAGTT
The DNA here is from genome assembly GCA_937129395.1 of uncultured Cryomorphaceae bacterium. Classification (GTDB taxonomy): domain Bacteria; phylum Bacteroidota; class Bacteroidia; order Flavobacteriales; family Schleiferiaceae; genus CAKZNE01. The sequence continues at coordinate 62,175 of CAKZNE010000134.1, forward strand.
CCCCATTGGATTAGAGGAGAAAAAGAAGAGTCTTATTATTATTTTAATGGGCAAAAAATAAAAACCAATGGTTGCGCACTTGGAGGTTCTGTAGCTACCAAGAAAAAAGGATTGCAAGCTCCTATTGTAGAAATCACCTCTTTTGAAGAGCTAGAGGAGATGGACAAAAAAGCCCTAAAAGGGAAAATTGCCTTCTTCAATATTCCCATGGACCCTTCCTTTATATTCACCTTTTTCGCCTATGGAAGTGCTGTAAAACAAAGATATGTAGGAGCCGTTGAAGCTTCTAAAAAAGGAGCTGTTGGTGTAATTGTTCGTTCGCTGAGTTCCAGTGTAAACAAATATCCACATACAGGAAGCATGACTTACGCCGATGCTAAAAAAGAAATTCCTGCAATGGCAATTAGCACTTATGATGCAGAAAGACTAAGCAATCATTTGGTAGTAGAGCCAGGACTAGAGTTTTTCTATAAAATGAATTGTGAATGGGGAGATAGTACTGTTTCTTATAATTTGATTGCGGATATTAAAGGAAGGGAAAAACCAGATGAAATTATAGTCGTTGGTGGCCATATAGATTCTTGGGATTTAGGTACGGGTGCCCACGATGATGGAGCAGGAAGCATTCACGCTTTAGAATCGGCCTATTTATTAAAACAATTGGATCTATTACCAAAAAGGACCCTTAGAGTAGTTTTCTTTATGAATGAAGAATTCGGATTGAATGGAGCCATTAAATACGCCAAACAAAGTGTAAAGGACAGTGTAAATCACGTTCTAGCAATGGAATCCGATGCGGGTGGTTTTTCCCCAAGAGGAATTAGTATTGTTGCTCCAGATTCTATAATAAAAAAAATAAAAACCCTTAGGAGTTTATTGGAACCTTATGGGATTCACCAATTTAGCCAGACAGAGGCTGGAGCGGATATTGGCCAACTGAGCAAGGAAAAAACGGTGATGATTGGTATGCGACCAGATGGCCATCGTTATTTTGAAATCCACCATTCGGAGTTGGATAAAATTGAAAGTGTAAATGCTCGCGAATTGGAAATGGGTTCGGCTACTTTTGCTGCAATTATCTATTTAATTGACAAATACGATATCCTTATTCAGTAGTAGAGATTCTCTTAAAATTAAAGACTAAAACTTTTTTTCGTCCAACATCATAAACCTCCACCTTAATTTGCTCAGGGTTTAGGAAAAGGTAATGAATATGGTTTGGGAAATCATGTTCCAAATTAGAAAATAGAATTTCACTTTTGGTGGATTTACTTTCTTTAAATTCTATTGCGGAAGCATTTCCCGAAACATCGGCTATATAAACTAACTTATCGTTTTGCGCATAAATTTTCAAAGTCTCCCAAACTTCTTTTTTACCCATTTTTATTTCCAAGGCTCGGCCCTCCATAGTATCTCCCTTTAATTCCCAAATTTCGTGGTGACTGCTGTCCTTTTCATTTTGCCAAATCCCTAACAAATCATTGGGATTAAAGGCCTGACCACAAAGCGAGGAGGAGGAGAAACAAAATAAAATAAGAATGTATTTCATGGTTCAAGTTTTAAAAAACCTCATCGTAAAGAAAGCTATTAAAAATTATTCCTTCTGTTTTTTATCTTAGAAGCTGCTAATCTTCAATAAGATGAAACCTATTCCAAATCCTGTTTTTAGAAATTATCTCGGTAAAGAAATTAAAAATATAAAGTCCTTCGTAGAGCAATGGCTCAAAAATCACCCCGGTGGAGAAATTTATGTGGGAACCGATTCCAAGGCAAGAGGAAAATGGGTAAAATACTCCACCGTTATTTGCCTTTGGGATGTGGGAAAGGGTGTTGCAGAATTGTATAAAAACGAAGTTTCACCAAAACCCAGGGATACTTTTAGCAGGTTATGGGAAGAGGTAACAAAGGCCATAGAAATTGCATCAGAATTAAAATCTTTGGGGAAAATTACGGTTCATGTGGATATTAATTCCAATCCCAAATACAGATCCCATCGCCTTTACGACGCAAGTATAGGATTGTTAAATTCCCTGGGATTTGAAGCGGCCGGAAAACCATTTTCTTGGGCTGCTACCTGCGGTGCACATAGACATTGCCAAGGTTAAAACGAGGCCCTTTGAAGCACCTCGGACATTGTTAACAAAATAAATCTCTGACCAACAGCGATTTAAATTTTTTTTATTAACAAAAGTTTCTATCTTCGTTACCCTTTAAAAAATAGCCGCAATTTTTTTTAATGAGCACAATTAGTCAAAACTTACATATAGATCAGTACTTCGGAAAAGAAAACCGAAGCTTAGATTTGATTAATAGACCTAGAAAATCGGCTTGTTGCATTACTCCAGATAGAGCCAAAGTATTTAAAAAATACAATCACTCTTTTTCAAAGTAATTCCCTTTTAATAATTTAATAATTCCTCCATTTTTGCCGCAACTTTATCTGCGTTAGGAATCATTGTGAATTCTAAGGTGCTGTTTAAAGGAATAGCCGGAAGGTTTTCTGACCCAATAACCATTACGGGAGCGTCCAATTGCTTGAAACAGTTTTGTTGCGCTAAACTAGCAATACCCTGAGCAAATGAATTTCCTTCAGGCTCTTCGGTTATTACCAAACATTTACCATGCTTTTTAACTCTTTCAAAAATTAAGTTCTCATCCAAGGGGTATATCGTTCTTAAATCTACAACCTCCACTTGACCAGGGAAATTTTTCATAGCCGATTTGGCCCAGTACACTCCCATTCCATAAGTAATTACGCAAATGGAATTTCCGCCATCTATTTTTTCTTCGTCTGCCGGATAGGCAATTCTTCCCTTACCAAATGGAATAACATAATCTTCCGATGGTTCTACGGTTTTTGCGTCTTCCGTGCCTTTTATTTTACTCCAATACAAACCTTTGTGCTCCAACATCACAACCGGATTAGGATCGTAATAGGCCGATTTCATCAAGCCTTTCAAATCTGCTCCCGTACTTGGATATGCGATTTTAATTCCTCGAATATTACTTAAAACACTTTCTACACTTGAAGAATGGTATGGTCCACCGCTTCCATAGGCTCCAATTGGCACACGAATTACCGCGCTAATAGGCCATTTCCCATTGGATAAATAACAGCTTCTACTTACTTCTGTAAAAAGTTGATTTAAACCTGGCCAAATATAATCGGCAAACTGAACCTCAACAAAAGGCTTACAACCTGCGGCGCTCATACCTACCGTGGATCCAATAATAAATGCTTCTTGAATTGGGGTATTAAAAACGCGATCATCACCAAATTTTTGAGCCAAAGTGGCCGCTTCTCTAAACACACCACCAAGTCTTCCGCCAACATCCTGTCCGTATAAAAGAGCTTCCGGGTGTTCCCTCATTATTTCTTGAATCGCAAAAAGGGCAGCATCCACCATTACGGTTTTGTCCTTTCCATTTGGAGATCTTTCCCCTTTTTCTTCGGTAATGGGAGTCGGAGCAAAGTCATGATCAAAAAGATCTTCTGGCCTTGGGTCTTCTGCTTCTTTTGCTCTGTTGTAATCAGATTCTACTTTTTCCCCAGCTTCTTTTTGGATCTTTAGTAACTCCTCCTCCGTCATCCCGTTTTCGAGCAAATAGCTCCAAAATTTTGGGAAGGGGTCTCTTGTAGCGTGTTCTTCTAAATCATCGCGGTACCATTCTTTTCTTACACCAGAAGTATGGTGACCTAAGAGAGGAACTCTAGCATGAATTAAAAACGGTCTTCTTTCTTCTCTTACTTTTTCAATTACTTCTTGCAGGGTGGAATAGCTTTCTTCAAAGTCACTTCCATCAATACTTCGGGTTTCTATCCCTTTAAAACCTTGGGCATATTCTGCTGCATTTTGGGCTCTTGTTTCGGCGGCATTTGCTGATATATCCCATTCATTATCCTGCACCAAATAGATTATCGGAAGTTGTTTTAAAGCTGCCATTTGCATGGCTTCAGAAATCTCTCCTTCCGTCATTGCCGCGTCTCCAATGGAGCAAACAACAATTGGCTTTTCCTCTTGGCTTTGATTTAAATTATGAATTTCATTATAGCGCATTCCCATTGCAATTCCTGTAGTAGGAATGGTTTGCATACCGGTTGCGGAGGATTGGTGAATAATTTTTGGTTTATCGGCATCTTTTAAACTAGGGTGGCAATAATAGGTTCTACCGCCAGAAAAGGGATCTTCTCTTTTGGCCATTAATTGCAACATACAATCATAGGGGCTCATGCCTATCCCTAAAAGAATAGAATCATCTCGGTAGTAAGGAGAAACAAAATCCTGGGGTTTTAATTGAAGGGCGCATGCCAACTGAATAGCTTCATGACCTCTGGAGGTTGCGTGAACATATTTAGAAGTAAATTCCTTATTCTCCTCATAAATCTCAGCCATGGCCTTTGCCGTGCACATTAATGCAAATGCTTCTTTTACTATTTCTTGAGAAATGGTAGGGGATTTTGTTTTCATAATTCCAAATTCTGGTTGGCAAATATCGTAAATGGAAAATGGACTAAGAAATTCATGTTTTCCCAAAATTATAGCGCGATAATTTGCTTTAACTATTTTATTCTATGATCTTTAGAAAGTCTTTTCTATTATTGAGTTTAGATTAACAGACTTTTTTCAAATTCCTATTAAAGCAAAAATCAAAATTTTAGGCCTTTCCTAAACTTGAATGTCCCAATAAACCACCTTATTAAATGATTAAACATTTTCTAATCCTATGCTTTTTGTGCTTCTCCCTTTCGGGGATGTCTACGCATATTGTTGGAGGAAATTTAAAGGTGGAACAAGTTTCTAAAAATGGCTTTGTTGTGGAACTGGCCGTTTTTAGGGATTGTGGAATTGGTGATCCAAACGATAGAACAGACGATCCGGTTGCTTTACAAAACTCAATTAATATTCGTGTTTATGACGCCCAAAGCTACGCGCTCGTTAACACTTACAACTTTAGTAGAGAAAGTGGTGAGGAAATAACTTTGGGAAATGCCTGTTACAGTCCGCCTAATTTATGTGTTGAAGAATATCATTTTACCCAGTCCATTAGTCTTTGGGATAACCCAAATGGCTATATCATTGCGGCTCAAACTTGTTGTAGAAATTTTTCGATTTTAAACCTAGTAGACCCTGGACAAACGGGTATTACTTGGCAAGCAAAAATCCCAGATCCCGCTATTTCAAAATTCAACTCCAGTCCTGTTTTGGGGCCCTACCCTTCGCTAGGGTTTTTATGTCTTTTAACCGATTTTGAAATTGATTTATCCGCCACTGACGATGATGGTGACAGCCTAGTTTACGAATTGGTTACTCCTTTAGACGGTGCTTCATCAGGAAACCAGAACCAAAATGGATTTTCTAACCCACCTTTTAAGATGGTAAATTGGAAACAGAATTATTCTACTTTAAATGCAATCCCAGGGAACCCTTCTCTAAAAATTGATAAACAAACAGGCTTGCTTAGTTGCCATGCGACTCAGCTTGGGGTTTATGTTTTTGCTTATAAGGTTAGCGAATTTAGAAATGGCCAAAAGATTGGCGAAATATACCGTGATCTACAGTTGGAGGTGTTGAACTGTACCCCTGCTTCTGAACCAGAAATTATAGAACCAAGTTTGGATGTTTATACCATGGAATCTACAGATGAGCTTTGCTTAAATCTTTATGCAACAGACGCCAACAATAACGACACCTTATATTTTGAAGCTATTTATTCTGGAAGTGTGATGGACTATACTGATGGTCCTGATCCCTTTTATACAATTGGAATTGGAAACACAAGCGGTGAAATTTGTTGGAAGCCAAAATGCCTTGGCCTAATTGGAAATCAAACCCTACATATTGAATTGCGTCTAACCTCTTTAGGATGTTATGCGCCCCAATATAAAACCAAGCATATTGATGTGATTATTGAAAACCCAGCAAAGGATATCAATACTTTATTTCCAAATGTATTTACGCCGAATGGGGATAATCAAAATGATTTCTTTAAACCCTCTGAAATTTCCGAAAGCGACTGCTTGGAGTTTTTGCAATATAAAATTTACAATCGCTGGGGAGAAATGCTTTTTGAAACAAAACAGAATTCTGCCTTCTGGGATGGAAAGTATGAAGGAAATCCTGTAAGTGAAGGGGTTTATTATTATGTGGCAAGCGGGAGCTATTTGGGAAAGAATTTCAACTTTTCAAGCCATATTACTTTGGTGAGGTAAAGCCATTTGATTCCTATTTCTTATTTTCAAGCCCTTAAAATTCCACATGACTTATTTCGATCCAGACTTTCTAAACTTTTTTATTGAATTAGCCTCAAATAACCACAAAGATTGGTTTGATGAAAACCGAAAACGATATGAAAAATCAGTAAAGAAACCCTTTGAAAATTTTGTGAATGCTCTAATTTTCGAAATCCAAAAAGATGATCCTTCCATCCAAATAAAAGCCAAGGACGCCATTTTTAGAATCAATAGGGATATTCGTTTTTCCAAGGACAAAACACCTTATAAAATGGACAGGACTGCAGCCATTTCTCCAAAAGGAAGAAAGGACCATTCCGATCCTGGTTTTTATGTGAGTCTTGGTCCTGAAAAATTGATGGTTGGTGGCGGAGCTTATTTTCTACCACCAGAAACTTTGCTAAAAGTGAGAAATTACATCATGGCGAATCCAATGGAATTTGAATCTACAATAAATGATAAAAGATTTAAATCTACTTATGGGGCTTTGAAAGGGGATGAGAATAAAAGATTGCCTAACAAAGAGCTAATGGCTGCTGCTCAAGATCAACCTTTGTTGATGCGCAAACAGTTTTATTATATGGCGGAAAGTGATTCCGATTTAATTTTAAGCGATAAATTGATGGATCATTGTTTAAAGCAATACGAGGATGGAAAAAAGATGAAAGGCTTTTTGAGAACCGCAATGGGAATGTCCACTTAATCCAAAATGTGAACCTCGGTTCTTCGGTTTTTTTGTCGGCCAATTTCAGTATTATTATCCGCAATAGGCTCACTTTCCCCATAACCTTTTGCCTTTAGTCTAGTGGCTTTTATTCCTTTGGATATTAAGTAATTCCTTACGGTTTCTGCCCTTTTTTGGGATAGGATTAGGTTTGGCTTTTCCTCTCCTACATCATCGGTATGGCCAGCGATTTCAATTTGTACATTTTCTTTTAATTCCAAATACTCAACTAATTCTTTCAACTCTAGGTAAGACTCCTTTTTAAGGCTAGCTTTTCCCGTTTCGAAATGAACGTTTTCAAGGGTAAAAGATTTGGCCGGTTCAAATTGGATATCAATAGTAAATGTCATCTTCTCCCCCTCCTTAATTTCTGGTATTGGAATGGTAGAATAATCTTCATCCTCCGAAAATCCTTTTATCTTAATTTCATAGGTGGTATTCCCTTTCAATTGAACCTCAAACTTCCCTTCTGAATTTGTAATTCCCTGAATCTCTGCATCAGAATCTACATCTTGGAATAAAATAATTTCGCCGCCTTTGATGTTGTTCTGAAAATCAGTTACCAAAACTATTGCCGTGGCTGTTTGGTTTTGAGCTATTGCTGAAAACGAAAAAATACAGCTGGCCAATATTGAAAAAAGAAAATTTCGCATTTTAGAGAATAAGTTGGTTTTGATTACTAACGGTGAGATCTATAAAAAATTTAAGCCTTTTAAATACTTAATCCCTGTCAATCCAAAAAATGGTTTTCTCCTTATACATTTTTAGCAATTCTGCTTTTGTTTTTGGGAAATAATAATTTTTATAATTCGCTTCCTTATCCAAATGATCCACCTTATCCTTATTTTCTGTTTTGAATTTATTTGGAGAAATATAAACTGTATCGGCATCCACCTCAATTACTTTGTAGGTAGACATTGTTTTGTCCTCTTTATAATATCCATAAACATCATTGGCCTCTGGATTCGCCAATAATTCTAAGTTTTTAGTGTCTTGCCTGTCCGATACTATTTCGGTGATACTAATGTTGATTAGAACAATGATAAGTCCAATAAAAGCCCAAACAGGAATCCCTTTGCTCGATTTTACATTCCTTACTTCTAACTTTATCGCCCTAGTTTGATCTTTTTTTAGTACCTCCTTTTTGCAATTATAGCAAAGAACCTCTGCCCATTTTTGAAATGCAAAAAACGGAATCAACAATATGGCGAGATACCTAAAGTAGCTGCTTATTCTTATTCCATCGGTATTTTCACAATGAGGACATGGAAGATGTGAATACTTTTTTTCTTGAAGTTTTTTCTTCCTAAAATGCGGGATGATCATACAGATTAGCCTTCCTTATTCGCCTCCTTAAGTATCTTTTTCTGAAACCTTCCCTGAACGATATCAACAACCACTAAAATAAATATCACAAAGTAAAATGTGGTTTTACTCATCGGGGTAATATGGTTGCCAAAGAAACTAAGGTGAGCCAAATGTCCTCCTTCACTGATTAGCATTACACCCACAAGAAAAAGGATAAACAAACCCAGGATTTCATACAATCGGTTTTTGGCTAGAAATTTTGAAACTCCATTGGAAAGCCACATCATCATTATTCCGCTAATTACAATTGCCGTAGCCATAACCCAAAACACATCGGTTAAAGCCATTGCTGATAAAATGGAATCAAAAGAAAAAATGATATTCATTAAAACAATCATTACAATCACCTTGGTAGAAGAGGTTTTTTCGGTTTTTGCCTCGCCATGTTCCTCTAAATAAACCAAATGAAATATCTCCTTAACAGCGGTGTATAAAATAAAAATACCACCAAAGAGAACGATTAAACTATGGCCATTAAAAGAACCTTCCATCCAAGAAATATTGCTTATTTCAAAAAGAGGGTCCTGAAAATACTGGATTAAATGAACCAAAACATATAAAAGTATGATTCGCAAAACAATGGCAATTCCAATCCCTATTTTTCTTACCCTAGCCTGATCTTCTAAAGGAGCTCTCTTGGACTCTAAGGAAATATAAAGGAGATTATCAAATCCCAAAACTGCTTGTAATAGAATAAGCATGAAAAGGGTGAGAATATTTTCGGCCATGATTCGGTTTTTGGTTCTGTCGCAAAACTACTATTATTCAATTGGACAAAAAGCTATTTCTATATTTGAAAAAAATGAATCTTCATTATGAAAAAATACAGCCTTGCAAGCCTCCTTATTATTGGAGTTTCTTTTCTTTCATTTTCCTTCTTCCAACACGATAAAGGTGCTAACTCCACAAAATTAAAATCCATTCTAAATATGTCTGATTCTCTTTATTATAGCGAAATTCCCCAAGCTCCAGATAACTATTCTGGTGCAAATATTTTGGCAAGAACGGTGGACGGGTTGGGTTATCGTTTTTATTGGGCAACGGAAGGATTAGATGACAAAGCTTTAGATTTTGATCCCGGAAACGGTAACCGGAGCCCGAGGGAAATGATGGATCATTTTGTGATTCTTTCGGAAATGGTACTCAATGGGCTTTCCCAAAAAGTAAATATCAGGCCACGACCAAAAGTGGAAGGCGGCTTTATTGAAAAAAGAGAAACCACTCTTGGCAATCTTTGGAAGGCCAGCCTAATTTTAAGGCAAATGGAAAAGGGGGAATTGGAAAAATGCAAACTTGTTTTCCAAAGAGAAAGCGGAAAAACCGAAATGCCTTTATGGAATTTAATTAATGGACCCTTAAGCGATGCGATTTACCACACAGGACAAATTGTTTCCCAAAGAAGATCGGCCGGAAACCCTATTCATCCTGGGGTTAGTGTATTAAAGGGGAAAACTAATTTGAATAAATAGACGCTTTTATTCCTTTCTAAATTTCAAAGACTTAGTGGGATTATCCTTGAATCGAATAAAGTAATATCCTGTTTTTAGGTCCTTTAAATCGTATTCCTTTTGTTCCGAAGCCTCAAATTCTCGAACCTTAATTCCCAACAGATTGTAAATTTCCAAACCTTGATGAGATTGGCTGTCCATTTCAAATTTAAGGATGTCCTGAACTGGATTTGGGTAAACGGAAACCGCTTCTTGTTCAAATTCTTGAAGAGAGGTTTTATTGTCACAGGAATCGTTTTTTAGATAGTCGTACTCACCAATTCCCCATTTTGGCAAACTATCGAAAACCACCAATTTTACAGCTCTTTTAATTTTATCGGCGGTTGTGTCTGGAATCATATAGTTTTTGGTAACCGGAGTGGGATCTTTTCTAAAAATAGAAGTGTAAAAGCACATCCCAATAGCGTAGGAACCTTCAAAGGAAGGGTGACTTTCATCTGGTTGGTAGAGTTCAATGTCTGGGTGATGCTCACGAATATATCTCCAAACTGCACCAACCGGGGAAACCTCAGATTGGTTCATTTGCGCCATGGTACGATAACGCAGTTGAAGCAAACTATCCATTCCTAAATAAGTTGCCGGATAGGGCCAAGAAGTTGAACCAAAACCGCCGTTTTTTCGTCCCCAAGTCATATAAAAAAGTACCGTTGCACAAGGGTTGTAATCTTTACAAAGGGAATCTACTGCACGAGGAATATCATAGTTGTAATTCATTACTGTTGGAAACAAACTTTGATCCTGTAAAACCACATAATCCCAATTTCCAATCGAAAGTTTTTGCAAGGAAACAGCATTGGAATAATGCCCACCCATGGTATATCCCCCTGGTGCATTTAAATCGTAGTTTAATGTATCGCCAACAGAAAGCGCAATCAATTGAACGATCTGCGGCATATTGTTGGAATAGGTATAGCTATTTCCTAAAAACAGTGCGCTTTTAGTTTGACTTTGACCAATTCCTTGTAATGAAGGAAATAGAAAAATTAGGAATAATAGATTTTTCATAGTTCAGATTCTGAGTGAAAAAATATGTTTTAGATTCTTTCAAATTTATGGGTGCAGCCTTCAATACATGGAAAGCGGACCAATAGTTTTCCGTTTTCCAATTCGTAAGTCATGTTGAAGTTGTTTGGGCAATTAATTTTTTGGGTGCTTATAGAAAATGTGCTGTTGGACGCAGTTCCTGTATCTGTAGAAAGGGAGCAAATTTCTCCATTGGAAAGTAGTGTACCATCGACCAAAAATTCGAAGGTTTTACCACTGTTTGTAGGTTCGTAGTTTCCGCTTCCATCGCCGGGATCGGAATAGGTTTCAATTAATTTCCACTTACCATAAACTGTTGTGGGGCTGGGTTCTGAAGGCAGCTCAATTTGCTTTTCTGTTTTGGTGCAAGAGATCATAAAAACAAGAAGGGCAAGGCTCAAAATCTTCTTCATAGGTTGGGTCATTTTTACTAAACATTTGATGCCTAAAAAGGAGAAAAAGTTGCGCCTTTATAAAAAAAGAGTCTTTCTTAACTGAGGAGTATAACTTTGGCTAGCTTTGAATTCCGTTTGGGAAATGTCGGCCATTATAAAGATCAAACTGGCTTTAGAGCCCTTTCTTATTTCCTTAATATACTTTCTGTTTATTAATACACTACGGTGCAATCTAATAAAGTCCGAACCTAGCTTTTCGTCATATTCAGTAAGGGATCCGGTATGTAAATGGCTTTTCCCTTTTATGTCGGTAATGCTTAGGTATTTGTCTTCCGCTTTAATAAAAACAATGTCTTTGGTGGGCAACAAATACAAGCGATCTCCGATGCTTATGGTAACGGTTTCTATAGCAGGTTGGGTGAGTTGTTTTAATAAATTTTCAATGTTTTGACTTTTAGCTTCGACCTCCAAACTTCTCAGTTTATCTATGCTTTTTGCCAATCTTTTTTCTTCGATGGGTTTTAATAAATAGTCGATGGAATTTTCCTCAAAGGCTTTTATGGCGTATTGATCAAAGGCTGTGGTGAAGATAATTTTGGGTTGGTTTTTTAGTTTTTTCAGCATTTCAAAACCGTTTAAAACTGGCATCTGAATATCTAGAAAAACCAAATCTGGATTTAATTCTTCAATGGCATGAAGACCTTCTTCCCCATCGCTGGCCTCTCCAATTATTTCAATGTAATTGCTAAAGTTTTGCAATAGTTTCTTCAACCTGGTTCGGGCCAAAGCTTCATCTTCTACAATTAAACATTTATACATTTTCCAATCCTTTTTTGTTTTGGTCGAGCTTGATAAAAACATTTTTATTGGCGCCATTTAGGAACTTCAATTCATGTCCATTTGGGTATAAAAGTTTTAGTTTATCGTGGGTACTTTTTAAACCATAGCCTAAAATTTTAGGCTCAGGAAAATCCGCGCCATTGTCAAAAACTCGAATTTCTAAATCCCCATTTTCTTTTTTTATCTGAACCTTTAGTTTTCCATTTTTTATTTTAGATAAGGCGTGCTTTACAGCATTTTCCACCAAGGGTTGTAAAAGGAATCTCGGAATTTTTTCGTGGATTAAATCTTTATCTACTTCCAGTTCATAAATCAAATTATCTCCAAACCTCACTTTTTCGATCTCCAAATAAATTTTTACAATATTCAGTTCTTCTTCAATATCTACAAAGTGGGTTTCTTGAGAATTTAGGCTATAGCGGAAAAGCTCTGAAAGTTTTACCACCATATTCTCTGCTCCTTCTGGGTCTATGGAAATTAAACTGGCAATGGAATTAAAAGAATTGAATAAAAAATGGGGATTAATCCGCGATTGTAAAGCATGCAATTCCGCTTGAACCTTTAATTGGATGAGTTTTTCTTGCTCTATTTCCTTTTCTATTAATTTCTCTTTGAGCTTGTTTAACCTTTTCCTCCAAATAAAAATAGGGGGACCAATTAATAGCGCCATAAAACTATAGGACACCACATTGGTCCAAAAAGGATCTATTTCATAAAAACCAAGATTTATAACATCATCATCTACATAACCAAAAGATGCGTAGGTAAACTCCAAGCAAGTGCTTACAATCGCAACTCCAAAAACGGCCAAAAGCACCTTTACAAAAATCGATTTTGCTCCTTTTAGATTTTGGCTATTAAGAAACCAAGTTCCTAAAAAAACGGCGTTTATTGCTGCAAGGGGAAGAACGATTAAATCTGTCATCCACGCAATTTCACTACCGTCGATAGTAAGTCCTAATTCTGGGACAGTAAGGTGGATTATTATTTCAAAAAGAAGATTGAGGCCAATAATCACTAAGATTATTGGCCCCTGCTTTTTATGTTGTAAAATCCACTCTTGGGAAAAACTTTGCTTTTCGATGCTTTTCAAACTGTAAGCTTATTTTTTAGGAACTCTAAAATTGCCATTCGGTTGCATAAATGTTAAGGCGCTTACCTTACCTTCTTTTACCTCAAATTGTACGGAGTATCCATCCAACCCTTCCAAAACAAATTTATCATTACCCGCGGCAAGAAGACTATATTCTGGTTGACCAGGAACGTTTAATTTTAGGCCATCATCTTTAATAAAAACCTTAGCAGATGCACCGCCTAAATCGTATTCTCCCAAATACTTTTCTAAGTCGGAAGTCTCCATTTTCACTTCTTCCAATTGTCTTTTAAATAAGATGGGGTCTAATCTAGATTCTACACTTATTCTAAATCCTTCTATTTCTCCAGCTAAGTTTGTGCTGAAATTAAACATCAATCCACCACCAGAAGAATTGGTATCTACTTCTTCGCCAGCTTCTATAGGTTCGAAAATATCGTAATGAAAATGGTTTAGGTACCAAAGCTCATTTGGAAGTTTGGCAAACAGGGAATCACCTTTAATCATAACTCTTAATTTTCCATACCCTGGGTGGGAAAACAGCCCTACATAATCTTCTTTTTTATGGGATGGCTTGCTGTCTTTTACTCTAATGGAACTCGCTTCGGGTTCGTTGATTTCCTCCTTGTTTTTTGCGGATTTCTTTTTGGCTTTTTCGGCTTTCAATAAACCTTCTTCCCATTCTACAGATTTTAATCCCAGCATTTTATCTGCAATAATATTTCGCACCAACGAAGGCACTCCAGAACCATTTTGGTTTACTAAAACTATAATTCCAATACTGTCATTTGGGAAAAAACAAACATTAGCCGAAAAGCCATTAATATTTCCGCCATGCTCCACTCTTACATGACTATTGTATGATTTTAAAAACCACCCAAAACCATAATTTCCAAAATTGTAATTGGGTCTTTTCGCCCCTGAAGTAGTTGAGGAGGCAATCATTTGGGAACTAATAGCCTCTCTTCTATAAGCCTCTGGAATAACTTGGTTTCCTTCAAACATTCCATTATTGATCCAAGCCATGGTCCAATTCGCCATTTCCATAACATTACTGTTGATACTTCCTGCGGGTGCCATTCCTCTAATGCGGTAATAATCTTCGTTTACAATTCCTTTTTTACTAGAGTAGGTATAGCCTTTAGCGATATTATCCACCTTCAATAATTCATCAATATGAAGGTTGGAATTTGCCATTTTTAAAGGCTTAAAAATTTGATCTCTGATATTTTCCTCCCAGGTTTTCCCTGTAATTTTCTCACCTAAAGAACCAGCGGCCAAATACATAAAGTTATTGTACTGAAAACCTTCCCGAACCGATAGTGTTGGTTCGTGATATTGGATTCTCGCCAACAAACTATCTCTGGAATCGCTTGGAAACATATACCAAGAAATATCATGTCGAGGCAAACCCGTTCTGTGGGACAATAAATCTCTTACCGTTATGGACGAATTCATTTGTGGGTTGTAAAACTTCAATTCGGGCATATAATCCCTAGGACTCGCATCCAAATCAATTTTATCCTCCTCTTGTAACTGACCCAAAATGGCTCCTGTAAAAGCTTTAGTACAAGATCCTATAGCAAACAGTGTTTGGGTATCTACAGGTTTTTTGTTTTCATAATCCTTAAAACCAAAACCCTTTGCATAAATGATTTTGTTCTTTTCCACCACCGCAACCGCCATACCCGGACAATTGGAAAGTTCCATTACTTTTTGCAGTCTTTTATCCAGCTTGGATACTTTTTTACTGTTTTGAGCTAGGCCAGAAAATGCGAGCAAAACCCCCACTAAGCTTAGGGCCATTTTACTGATCTTATTGATTCGATAATTCATAATGAATGAGCTATGGTTTAGATGATTTCTTAAAAATACTTAAACAATGATAGTCCACATGAAAGAACCCCACAAAAGAAATCAGACCAAAGAAGAATTGAGCTGATAAAGCAAGAATTTAAGGAATTAATTTAAGAGTTTTTTGTTCGTTTTGTGAATTATTCTCATCTCCACCGATTTACCTGAACCTTAACTCCCAAGGAAAAAATTGTGAAAATTTCAACATCCCCATTGTAAATGAAAGGGCCTGTGGCCAAACACTCGGGGATGATGTTTACATATTTAAAAGGAATTTTATAACCCATTCTATACCCTGGTAAAAAAAGATGGTTAAAACTCTTATGTTCACTGTATAAATTAGGCGCCCTTTGGTAAACAGGTCCAATTCCATAATAGAATCGGGAACGTGGATGAGACTTATAATCCGCCAGCAATCCAAGAGTAAAACTGTAATAAAACTGTCTTGCGTGGAGACTTTGGGCAAAAGATCCCAAGGACCATTGATCACCAAGTTTGTAGTCAAGTCCAAATTGAAAGGAATAGTTTAAAACCTCAGCTTCGGAGGCGTGACTTAGCAAAAGTCCAGCGTTTAACTTCAGGTTCTGTCCCTTCTTCTTTTGCCCTGTTGCAGGAAGATGAAAGAAACAAATAAAAAGAAGGGCTAAAAAAAATGAATGCGACAATTTCATGTTTAGGAGCTTAGTAATGCCAAGATAAACAATTTATGACTTTAATAAAAGCTACTTTTGCCGCAACAAAAAAGCAGAATAGTGAGCACTTTTAAGGAATTGGGGATTAGTTCTAAATTAATCAAAGGTTTGAAGGACCTCAACATTATTGAGCCAACAGAAATTCAAGAAGAGGTAATTCCTCTTTTATTGGAAGGCCCGATAGATTTAGTTGGACAAGCCCAAACTGGTACAGGAAAAACTGCAGCATATGGCCTACCCCTCTTGCATAGAATAAACCCAAAACTTCCGGTGGTACAAGGATTAATTCTATGTCCTACTCGCGAATTAGGTCAGCAAGTAGCAAAGCAATTGTTCCGATTTACCAAATACACCGATAAAATTTTTACCGAAGCGGTTTATGGTGGTGCGCCTATTGACAAACAAATTTCTGCTTTAAGAAGACCTACTCACATTATTGTAGCTACTCCCGGTAGACTATTGGATCTTTTGGAAAGAAAAGCGGTGGACCTCAGCGAAGTGAAAACTGTAATATTGGATGAGGCCGACGAAATGTTGACCATGGGTTTTAAAAAGGATTTAGATCAAATTTTAAAAACACTTTCTACAGCTCAGTGTAAATGGCTTTTTTCTGCAACCATGCCTCATGGAATTCGTGAAATTGTAAACCAACATTTACGAGAAAATGCGCATCGCATTGAGGTTGCTGGTCATAATACCCTTAATAAAAACATACAGCATCAGTATCTTTTATGTGATGAGTCTGAAAAATTATACTGGCTACAAAAGCTCATAAAATCCGATCCTGAAAAAAGGGGAATCGTTTTCTGTAAAACAAAAGCTGCCACACAAAAGCTAGCTAAACAATTGGTAGCAAAAAACATTTCGGCAGATGCCATTCACGGTGACCTTTTACAAAAGGAAAGGGATAAAGTAATGCGTGCTTTTAAAAATGAAAGTCTGCAAATACTAGTAGCTACAGACCTAGCCGCCAGGGGTTTGGATGTAGAAGCACTAGCTTATGTAGTTCATTACCAATTACCGGATCAAGACGAGTATTTCACACATAGAAGTGGAAGAACGGCAAGGGCAGGGAAAGAAGGAATTTCTCTTTGTTTGCTAAGCTCTTCAGAAATGAAGCAGATTAAACATTTTGAAAAAATATTTGGAATTTTCTTTTTGCAGGTTACTTCTGTTTAGGGGGATGTTGATTGTTTTGGTTATGCACGCTTGTTTTCTACACTAAGCTCAATCCGCAATCAGGACAATCATCATCAGTCACAATTAAATCATAGTTACAAGCTGGGCACTTGAAGGTTTCTTGATTTCCAATTTCCAATTGCGATCGAGGTGGTTTTTTCGTTGGAGATCTTTTGAAGCTTAATTTTGGGTTTAGAAGGAATGTAGTTTCCTCTTTTATCCATATTGTTTCATTTTCTTTTGTTTCCAGTATGTAATGTTTTTCATCCTCTATTGGTATTCTTATACCGCCAACTTTTAAAGTTGCAAGGCTAAATTTAATTAATGGCGGTTTTTTAAATGGAGAATCTTGCCAGTCAGAATTATTGGGTTTTCTTTTGTTTTTAAAAGTTAGGTTTTGCTTTTCAAGGTAATCTTCTATTTCATTGGAAAAGGGTTTTGTTAGTATTTGATATATTAAGCGAAGTACCAACCACAGTAGGATCACAAATGCAATCCTCAAGCCTATTAATATGAATTCGTTGTACATTTATTTTTCCATTAATTAAAATAATTTTGCTCTATCATTTGTAAAACTATTGATACTTTTTCTGCATAGGCTTTGTCAAATAAGTCCGCTTTAAAAAACTCTTTTTCAAGGAGTTCTAAAAGGCCTTTACGATTTATGAATTCGAATATTTCCTTTTCGAAAACCTTTCCCTTGAGGTTCAAGCCCTTGTTTATTAGATCCGTACCATTAAGGTAATAGAAATGCACAAAATTCTTAATGCTGTTATCGTCTTTCGATAAATCCCAAGCATTCAACAATTCAATAGGCTGAAAAAAGAAGGAGTAATATTCCAGGTCATCAATACCAATTTCAGAATTGGCACTATTTACAAAACTCAACCAATCTGCAAAAAAGAAATCCCGAAGCGCTTTTACTTCAATTTCATCCCAAGATTGCCATTTTGCATATTCGAATTTTGCTGTGATTTCAAAAAGGCCTATCATACCCTTTCCGTTTTTTTGGTTGTGAACTTCAAGAATTCTTGCTAGGAAATGTTTATAGTGTTCAATTTCTCCCCATGTATAAAGTGCGCTTCCATGGTAGGAAACAAAATCATCTTCTTCCAATTCTCGGAGCTTTTTCGAAGCCAACTTCCTAACATTCTCCTCGTCAATACAACCACAATCACAATGGTGCATATCCGAAGTGGTGTATTTTGAAAATACCGAGTATAGATTTTCTATTGCTTCTTCAATTTTCATAAAATGCCAAATTAAAACTGGATTGGAATTTTCTAAGGGGCTGTTTTAGGAACATACGATTTAGTCAACACCAAACTACTTTTCAGTTAACTCAAACCTGTTTACTACTTGCTTAAAATTGATCCATCCAGGAGTTGTTTCATATGTTCGGACTAATTCAAAACCGAGTTTTTCCAATACTCTGTTGGGTGCCTTATTTTCAGAATAGGGTTCGCAAACTAATTTTTTCAGACCTAGGTTTTTGAAGAAATAGGGGATTGATAATTTCAGAAATTCATACCCAAGTCCAGCTTTCCGATGGTCATTCTTCCATAAGTGCAAATGCATTTTAGCAGATTCTTTAAATTCAATGTTGTTTACATTAGTATGCCCGATTGCTTCGTCATCTAACAACCATATTATATAATAAAATTCCTTTTTAGAATAGGGTTTTTGAAATTCCAAATTCAGTTTCTCCAACCATTCCTTTTTTTGGGGCAATTTGCTTTTATCAGCTCCCATTTCCTTTAAAAATTCCTCATCAGAATTTACAAAATAGTCGACTATCTTTTCAATATCGGAAGCTTGTAATTCTCTTGTGCTTAATTTCATTTTTCTAATTCGTTTTCAAACTATTTAGCGTTTCAAGGAGCCTATAAATTGTTGTACTCGGGTTACTGTGTTTTTTTAGTTTTCTCGCTCTTTCAATTGCCGCATTGGATTTTTCGTTAAGCCTTGCTTTTAACTGGGTATCAATAATTCCTTTTTTGTAAGTTCGATTCCGATTGGTCATTTCACGACAGCAATTGCTACTATTGGTCGAGGAGGTTTGGCTTTTGTAATGCAATAAAAACCACAACTCTATGCATGGATTGGAAACTAGAAGAATTGAATTTTCAATACAAGAAATCTTTTCTAGCATTTCAGGCACATCTAAATCATACATTAAAAAGGTAATATCTTTTTCGTGAGTCGGTTTATCTTGCTTATAGTTTGCAATATATTCGGCAGATATGTTGTTTCGTCCAATCTTAGCATGAATGTGAATAGAAGGCAATCTATATAAGGATTTCAGATGATTCACATAGGATTCCTCCGTCTCTCCTTCACAAAAAACGAATAAGGTTGGATTGATTTTTTTCCCTTTTGGTATCTTTCTTCCCCCGGCCATTTTTACTCCTTGATGATTGACAGTAACTTTTCACGTGAATTATCAATAATTGGCACAGAGTCAAATCGTCCTTGTAAATAGGCTTTTTCAAGATTCATTGTTTCTCTGAAATCACTGTAGTCGTAAAGAGAATAAAGATCAGAACTCCCTTCCTCCTTTTTATTCACAAACCAAATTTGATCTTTTCTGAACCTGCCTAAATCTAAAAGATTGGTGTTATGGGTAGTGAAAATAAGCTGAGACTTCTCACTCGCGTGGAAAATGTCGATCAAATACTCTACAATTTTGGGGTGGAGGCTATCCTCTATTTCATCAATTAACAATAGCTTATCATTTCTTACAACATCCAAAATTGTAAGCATCATAAAAAACAACTTCTTGGTCCCTCCTGACTCTTCTGTAAGGAAATCAAAGGCGACTTTTGGAGAGTATTTGTGAAAGGTTTTTATCTCCATGCTCTCGAAAATATCGTCTTCAAAAAAAGCCTCCTCAGTATCTAAATTTGCTCGCAATTTTTTTCCTTTTTCTTTTTTAAGCGTGTATTTAAAATCTATAATATCACTATCCGCTAATTGCAAAGCCTTTAAAAGTTGTTTTTTATAGGATTTAACTAATGGTTCAATATTTCGAATCCCATAATTCGAATGCCTTAGGATAAAGGATCCGTGAAAGTAATTGTAAATGGTTTTTGGAATTTCCCTATCCATTTGACTGGCCCTTGAAATGAATAAGGTTTTGTTTGAGGTGCTTTCTGCCACATCAAATGGTCTTTTAATAACAGAGCTACCAAAGGAATATTTTTCCTTTTTCGTTTTTCCAGCTTTTTCATCCCTTTCAAACACTTTGGCTTTTCTTCCGTTGGGATAGTAATAAAGGCTTTCCGATAAAATTTCTACTCGATTTAAGGTGAAGGAATACTTGTATTCAATTCCATCTACCACGAAACGAATTAAGTAAGTACTCGGTTTTTGTGAGTTTAAATTAAACTTGAAGTTTTGAAAATTGAAAACCGTATCCTCATTGTGTTTGTGCGAGTCATAGACCATTGAGTTGCAGAAACGGATACCTTTAATAATATTGCTTTTCCCTGATGCATTTGAACCATAAATAGCAGCAGTTTTTAACACATCCATATCCTTGTGTTTGAACAAGTTTCCATCAAGAGCTTTTGCTTTTGCATTTTTAATAATCCCTGCTCTTAGATCTAGAACAACTTCGTCCTTTACTGAAAAGAAATTACTTAACCTGATCTCTAAAACCATTTTATTTCTCGTATTTGTAATTTATTTGCGAATATAGCCATTAAAAACAGACCGAGCTCCTGTTAGAATGTCTATTTGATGGATTTATCCTAACCGTGTTCGAAAAAGAGAATGGATTGAAATTTAAAGTTGGATCCTTTTCATTTTGCATTCCCATTCCTTGATTGATTTAGGCAAAGGCAACCTTTGTTGGTGTTGATGCTAGTCCTTTTTCAACGAAAATCGTATTTACTGCTTACCTAATTGGTAAACTATATCATTTTCCGAAAGGTCAAACTCATTCGTCCATTTTCAGTATTCGACTTTGGAATTGCGTGTTGCCATGCGTTTTGAATTTTATTGGTCATATAAATAAAGGATCCCGAAGGGAGTTCAAAGTCTATTGTTAATTCTTTATTCTCAATATTTCGAAACCTTAAGGTCCGAGTTTCTCCAATGGGTACTATTCCAACTCCAGTATTTTCGTGTAAAATGTCGGTTTGGTCAGAATGAAATCCCATTTTCGATTTTCCGTCCAAATAGTAATTTAGTAAGCAATTATTAGGTTTGAACCTTAGCGTATCATTAATCGATTCGATAATGGGAATCAGTTCAATAGGGAATTCTTGAAAGGGATAGCTTATTTGAGAATAATTATAAGCTTTTCCAAAACTTGCTGTTTTTCGAGCGGACATTCTTTCATCCCATTCTACTTTGTTCTTTAGTTTTTCGAACAATTCTAACGGTTTTTCGATAAAATTCTCAATAAATGTAATTCCGTTCATTTTATTTCTAATAATGGCTTAGAGTTTTGTGAATGAAAAATAAGCTCTAATTAAAGTTTCTTAAAATAAGTTGAAGCTGACCCACTGCTTATTTAAAAAAAAGAACAAAAACTTTAATAGCAAGAGTTCTTAATAAAGTTTTTTACGAAAATATTAAATAGCCTCCCCTTTCTTCAAATCCTTCATGGAGCATAATATCTTTTTCATTTTAGATTTATACTTATCCTTTCTTGATTCAAGGGTCCAAGTTAGGACCTGAAAATAATTTTCTTCTCCCTCATAAACACCTAAAGAATAAAAAATCTCAATGTCCTCAACAATCCCTTTTACTGAGGTTAGTTTTGCAGGAAGACCATTAATAATGGTATCAATGGTTTCCGAAAAATCGGGTTCGGCTAATCCTTGTTGGAAATTTTCAACAATCAATTTTGAATAGCCTTCAATATTATTTTCATAGATCTCTGCAAGATTGTTTTCATTGATCCCAGCATGCACCTCATCTTTTGATTCGTCCAAAACAAGAACATAAAATTCTTTTATACCACTCTGGTATTGGAGGGAGGCCGCTGCATTTAAATCATCTACTTCCTTCAAAAACTTGGGAAGAGAAAGTGAAAAATTATTTTCTACAGTTACCAATTTCTCTTCCTCACCAGAAGAACAAGATTGAAAAATAAAAAGGGAAAGGATAAAATAAAGCGAGATTCTCATGTTTTGGTTTTAAATTGGTTTAGTAAAAATGAATGGCTGCTTAAATCTTCAATTCCTCGTAACTTTGTAGGAATTTCAAGCTCAAATTTACTGTTAATTTAAAAACCAAAAAACCGTTTATTTTACACTAATAATCTGTGTGGAAATACAACCCAACACGATGAATTCAATTTCCTGGTTACCACCTAATTATTAATTTTCCGCCCATTCAGTTTTATCCTTAAGTCCAGTTGGAGCTAGAAATTATAGATATCCATACTTCACTTCCTCTTCAGCATTAAAAACAAAACCTAACGAATCGCAATTTTCAAAGCTCTTCCCTGCTCTTTTTTAGGTTTTAAAAAATAAAGCCCTTTAGGCAGTTCGCTAATATTAATTTTCAGGCTTTTCTCCAAGAAAAACTCTTTTACTATCCGACCCTTAAAATCCAATAAAAGCATTGTTTGTGCCTCCTCATTTGATTGGATATTAAGAAAGGTTGATGCGGGATTTGGATAAGCGTTTACAAGCCCAGAGTTGATTTCTTCAAGGTTTATGCTCGCCTCACGCAATGAAACAAAAGTGTTGTTTGGCATGGCGTCTGAAGGCCCACTTCCTCCCGGGTTAATGGTGAAGGTTCCTGTAAAGGCTACAAAATTTAGATCAACATTTCCGCCAATAGAACTTAAGGGAATGCTGAAAATGGAGAACAATGCATTGCTGGTATCAAAGCCAAAAGGCACTTGGGTAATCATTCCATTTGCATCGTAAGCCTCCCTTACCATCCCAGGATAGTTTGAAAATTCATAAGCGTAGAGCGCTAAATCATAATTTAATGAAAGGTTGGAGGCCTGATTAAACATATTGCTTTGATCTATACTAAAACCATCCGCCGGATTAAGGTTAGTGTCTAGAGCTAAAGCAAAACCGTAATTGGCAGTTCGCGGGTTGTAATGTGCTATTTTAATAAACAAAGTGTCCTCTGATGGATTCGATAAATACGAGATTTCTTTTGCGTCAATATGAAAAGCATCGCCTTGGGGATCGGTGGCTAGACTTATAAAATTTTGAGAAAAACCTAAAAAGGGTGTGCTTAAAAAAGCGATAAGGAATAGCTGTTTCATTTTTTTGTCTTTGATTTTCAAAAGGAGATGTGAAAAGCTGGGTAAGGGTTGCTATTGCTAGGGTATTTCTTATTCACCCTATCTTTTTCAGTTTTGATCTATTTTGTATTTTGGGAATATTTCCTTTTTATTTTTTACGCTCTAAGTGTTTATTCAACTCTTTTTATTAGCCTTCATTGATTGCTTTTATTTTAATTTCAATTCTTTTGAGTACCAAAACAAAACTTTCAAATTGATCAATATCCCTAATTCCATATTCTGGAGTTAATATAATTCGGTTTATAGGTTCATTTCCCATTCGAATATAGACCCTTTCGTTTTTAATATTTTCCGCGAATACTTGGTCGGATGTTAGTTCTTTAATCAAAGCTCTATTACCTACGAAGGAAAATTGATTTCTAAGCTGTTTGGGAATATGACCCTTAAATTTTGGTCGGATTAAGTCAAGAAAATTATTCCAGAGGGTTTTTGGAAAAATGGATAATTCTGTTTCATAGGTTTTACCCAAGTACAATGTAATAAGAAAGGGCTCCGTTACAGGGTCTGCTCCTCCAACTTCTTTAAGGTTAATACGAATTTTAGACCCGTCTATTTCAAAGATTCCGTTTTTCGGCTGGTAGAATAGCTTTCCCATCGAACTATACATAGTAATGGGTAACTCTTCCGAATATTTTCCAGAGTATTTTATCGCTAATTCTTGAATTATATTCATTCAATGATTTTAGTTGGACAAGGTAAGATCCATGATCTACTCGTGTTTTTTTATCCTTTCCAAAGATTACCCAATTGCATTTATAGTTTTTACGGAAAAATTAATTTTGGGTCCTTTTTTAAACCTCTTGCTAAAAGTCAGGCTTCTTTACTTGTTTTTCAACTTATGAAACTCCTCAAGGGAAATTCGCTCAACAAACCTATCCCCAATTTCTCCAAAAGGATAAATTTCTCTCGTCCTTGTAATTCCAATATCCTTACTATACCAGGTTTCCATTCTTATTTTAATAGAATCTAATTCAGCGGTTTTTAAATTTTTAATTTCAATAACGGAATGCCCTTTTGCTATTAAAGTTGGAATCATTTCTCCGTTTATCTCCTTTTTCGTCAACTCGGTAAGTTCTCTTATATCCTTTTGACTAATTACAATTTGGTTGTCACTTTTAGGATTAAAGGAACTATTGAGAATCATTTTTGTACGGTAAGAATCGAATGGGAAAATTAGGCCTTTCTTTATTTCTACCTCTGTAACAATATTTTGTTTCACATCTTCCACGTGGGATATTTTCTCAAGGAAAACTCCATTATCCCGAAATTTGTCAATTAGCAATAGAGTCTCTCTAAATCGTGAATCATACCGTGTTAATTGAAGTTTATCCCCGGCAATTTTTTCAATCAAATAGTAATTCCGACTAACAATTCCTACACTATCATAATCGTAAACAATAACTTTTGGCTGTTCATAGTCGGCTATTTTCCAGAAATAGTTTTTTAGATTTATACTTTCAATTTCATTTTTTGAAGAACATGATGAAATCACTAAAAAAATAAATAAGAGGCTGGTTTTTTTCATCTTTTTTAATTTCAACGCTCTATTTTTTCCCATCCAGCACCCCTTGAATATTATCCATCAAAGAATCATTTACCACATTAAACCTCTCATTGGTCTCAAGGTTAAATTGGATGTATGTCATGGGCTCATCACTTCGTTCAAAGGTTCCGCTTGAGTCACGATCCAGTCCGTAATGGACAATAATATCATTCGATCTTGGTACAATTTGGTAATCCAAATAATGCTTATAGGGTTCAAATATTTCAACTATTTTTTCATTTTTAAGAGAATAAACAAATAGTGATTTAATGTCCTCCGAATCGTAGGAACCGCTTTTATTCGAATCCTTATTTAAGGCGCTAAAGATTAAGGTAATCTCATCATCTACCTTCCTAAATTCGAGGAGTCGAATTAAAAATCTATCCTTAAATAAACTTAGGGTTCTCTTCTCTTTTTCGAAATACAATACAAAATTATTATAGCCGCCATAGCTATATCTTTCAGAACTAAATAATCCAAGGCTACCCGATTCGTCAATATTTTCAGCTTTATCCAAAAACTTTTGTCCAACGGGGATTAAATAAATTGATCTTAAACTATCCAACAAACTCATATTCTCTAAAGAAACGATTTGTATTCTCTTATTTTCTGGATGAAGGGCTGAGGCCTTTTCAGTGATTGGGATAGTACCATTATTTTTTTCTTGGCAGGAAATCAAAAAAATTACAGTAAAAATTAAGAGTAGGTTTTTCATTTTATTTAGTGTTCAATCAAATTGTAAATTAATTAATTAGTCACAGGGCGCAAATATTTGGTTTCTCATTATTCTACACAGCCTTGTAAATTTCATCCATTTTCTAATAAACCTTGAGCATTATTGGTAAGGGTTTGTTTTAAGTTCAATCTTTCTTAAAATATTCTCCTTTGGCATTTATATAGTTGACACCAACTCCCTCAATTTCGTCATATCCAACATCAAATATTAACTCAAAGGATTCATTCGTAATTGAAGATGAAAAATATACAATCCTAAATTTTTCATTACTACCACGGCCGGATGCCCTTATAATGGAATCTAAACTATAATACTTTTCCAAAACCAGACTGTCTTCAGGAACAACGAGCTTATATGATTTGCAAGGCACCACGCTATCGCAATTGGATGCTAAATGGTATTTGTCTAAAATGGTGATTTGTCCTTCTACAACATTTTCAGTCCCAAAAGGCCCTTTGGGCAATTCTATATTGAAAATATAATTTAGAGTTGCACAGTCTATCGTTTTTTCCTCAATTTTTGGGTTTGTTTGCAAAATCAACATTCCAAAAAAGAATACAAGTTGTTTCATCTTGGTGTTTATTTAAATTGATTTAGATTAGCTAATATTTGTTTTTAATGCCAGTCATAGCTGCAAAATCTACACTGCTTTGCTCTCGGGGTTCTTGCTATACTTCCACATTTTGGGCAGCAGTTAAATTCAACTGTTTCTTCTTTAAATATCCTTTCCGCGGTTTTTAATCTAAAGTTTTCAATCCCCTCCTTTAACAGGCCAAGAATTTTAGGGTCAGAGCTGATCCAACCTGCTTTTTTAGAAACCTTCCTTCTTTTCTCCTTCTGCTCTTCGGATACATAATCTCCATTGTCAATCTTATAATTTGTTGACCAATGTTTCCAAGCTGCCCTTTCATTAATTGTCATTAAATGAGAAAAGTGGTTTAGGATATAGTCTACTTTGTTTTTTTGCATTTAGGAAAAATTTGTCCGTAGCTCATTATTTTAATATTCTCCAAATCAGTAAGGTAGATGGCGTATCCTAAAATTATATTAACATCAGACCAAATTTCTAAGCTAAATTGAATTCCCCCTTATCCATTTGAACACTAAACTTAACATTTGCCTTTAAAGCATTGAATACCTTTAGGATCGTTTCAATAGTTACGTTATTGGCGCTACTTTCCAGTTTGGAAATCTGAGATTTTTGAACCCCAATCAATTCCCCAAGCTGTTCCTGAGTCAGTTTCCTTTCCTTACGTACTGATTTTATCATTTCTCCAAGCACTTCCATTTTTAAATCAAATTCGTACTTGTCCCTGTTTTTTGTTCCCTTTTCTCCAAGGTCTTGATCTTTCATCTGATCAAGAGTCATCATTTTCAATTTTTTCTTTTTTATAGTCATGAGATTCAATTATATTTTAAAATATTCTGCCCTTATATGTTTTGCCTTCTCAATTTCCTTCTTTGCTACCTTATCGGTTTTTTTTACTATTCCTTGGGTAGAAATCACTAACGTTTCCGTTTTTTCAGATCGGTCCCAAAATGCAAATAGCCTATATTGAAGACCCTTATAATTAGTCCTAAACTCCCATATATCTTCTGTTATTTTTTTAAACAATTTTGGGTCAAGTCCAAATTTGGCCTTGTCTAGATTATAATAAATTTTCACCCTTGCTTTCCTGTCAACCTTTGCCATAAAGTCAATGGCTTGTTCTAGAAAAACAATATCAAATCTACTTTCCATTAGGTTTTAACCCTTTATTTTTTCAACAAATATAAAGAAAAGTTGAGTTATATGGAAACTGTTGGTTTGCCATTTGGTTATTATTCGCAGAGTTAAAGTCATTTGAATTAATTACGTTATTATAATCTCCCTTTAATTTTAATCCAGATTCTTCTCGGCAATAAAGGTTCAATCAATTGACCCAAATAGGTTTTTGGAGATTCTTCTTTAATCCCAAATTTTTCCGGCTCTGTGTCTGGACATATATAGGTTCCAAAGATTATATCCATTAAGGGTGAAATGTTAGCGTAATTTCCAGCTCTTCTATCTATATCGTGATGCCAATGATGCAGTTCTGGAGAGCCAATGAATATTCTCAAGAACCCAATTGGAAGCCTAACATTGGAGTGGATGTAAATGGCCCAAATTCCTCGAAAGGCAATTACTCCTGCAATGGATTCTAAAGGAAACCCTAATAAAAATGCTGGAAGATTTATCAACCCAATGGTATAAATAGAATCAATAGGATGTTCTCTGTGTGCGGCCAACCAATCCAGATGTTCTGCGCTGTGATGTACTTTATGAAAACGCCATAAAAAGTCTACTTTATGTTGAAGTCTGTGTCCCCAATAAATCAGTAAATCGCTTAGAAACAGAACTTCAATTCCCTGTAAAATAAATGACTGTTTTTTAATTAATGTTTGGAATGAATCCGGAATAAGGATGCTCAGATTATTGCCATAATAGTTTAAAATCCCATAAACCAAGGCGCCCCAAAACAGATATTGGCCAAGGAAAAAACATAGATCCAAAAGCCAATTTGGTCTAAATGTTTTTTGATTTCGTTTGGCTGGAAATACCTTTTCCATGGGTAGGAATACTAAAATCAAGAAAAGAAGACTAATAAGAGTCGCCACCAAAATTTCAAATCTACTTGATTCAAACATTCTTCTATTGTGAGTTTATTGTAAAAGAAATTTTACTTTTTCAGAGAATCCCTCTTGGTTTTTTTGTTTTCCTTAACGAGAACATCTGGCTCTACCATTATTAAAGATTTAGAAGAAGACAACATTTTAATTTTTTCTACAGAATCGGAATTTTCTTTATTTTGGTTTTGTATGGTTGGGTTTTCAGTTTGAGAGTTCCTTTTCGAATTTGTTTCCTCTTTTGTAAAAAACCCAGATTTGTAAGCTACAAAAGCAGCAATCAATGTTGCGAATAGAATAAGGGTAATTGCTTTTATGTATTTGTTCATTTTAAATGTGTAGAGTTCGTTCTGTTTCCTTTAAAGGACGGTAAATCAAAAGGATTTACAACCAAAAATACTTTTTCTAATGAATCACCAAACCAACAAAACATCACGATGCCCAAGAACATTTGGCATTACCCAAATACCTGTCATAGGAAGACCGTTTTCATAATTGTGATCCGTAAAGCCTTGTGTGCAATGCTTCACAAGATATTCTTCTTGAGCCAAAACAGCAGCAGAAGCCAGCCTTTCGCGCTCCTCAACTGGCATTAGTGTGCAGTGTTTTGTTACAAAATGCTTCATTGATTTTAGAAGGTAGGCTCGGGAAATATGAATGCTTGTGTCTGCCGGGTAGCAAGGCTGCTCTATGTTTGCGAAGGTAGAATAGAGCTGGCTTATGTCATCCGTATTGGTTTGGAGCCTATCAAGAGCGTCAAATGCGGCTTCTTGCTCTGGACTTAATTCCAAACCATAATCCAAAACAGGATCCCCTCCTTTTTGCTTCACTGTTTCTTCATTTGCCTCAATCTCATCTTGAACTGTTCCACACGAAATTGAAATTAGGAACATAGCGAAAAATGGTAGGTATTTCATATTTGTTTGGCTTTTAAGTTTGGATTAATTCCTTGAGGTTTGGCGAAAGCTTTTAGATCACTAAGCTAAAAATTCCTAAACTAAGCCTTCCGTTTACGAACAATCACAAAGCAAAGAATAGCCGAAACCAAGGTTAAAAGGGTTCCAAAAATTAATTCCACTGTGCTTTTGGAAAACAAATTACCAATGGTATTTAAAGAAAACAACAACACAAAAATCCAAATAAAGAAATCAATGGTTTTATTCTTTCTTCCGATTGGTAAGGTTCTATACTTCAAAATCAAAACCACCAACATGAAAACATTTATGAAAATTGAAACCGCTTCAAAGGACTGCATTTCTTCCACAGATTCCAATTTTCCTGCCCAAACCTTATCGTAAGGAATTTGTTGTGTAAGGACCAAAATGTGAAATATTAAAACGGATCCTAAAAGGATGAACATTATTTTTAGGGCTTGTTTTTTGGTCATAAACGGGATATTTAACTTGGTTTGAAAACTGGAAATTTTGAATTTCAATTTAAACCTGCAAATTACATGTATTCCTTATTCTAAAAATTCTTTGGTTGAAATTACATGCGCATTTAGGTCTACATCAAAAAAAATTAAAACAAAAAAAACGCCCGTCAATAAATTAACGGGCGTCTTTAAAAACTTTTAATCAAAAATCCTTTACTTCTTTTTGGTATCCCCAAAATCATATACAAAACCTACTCCAATTACCTCTTTAAATTGGGTTCTTGGTGCGTCTGCATTTCCATCGTTGTTCGTGTCGAATCTTACATCGTGGTCGTAGATTAGGTTTAAGGAAACGTTGGCTGTTATATACTTATTCACTTTTAGGAAAAACAAAACCTCAGCGTTTACATCCACAAACTGAAAGGCATTTTCGAAATAATTACTAAAAAGACCCAATCTCGATTGCATCTTTACATTGGTGGCCAATTTTGTTTTATAGCTTGAACTTAAGGACGCTCCACCTTCTCCTCTAAACTCTTCTCCGGGTTCTACGCCAAAAGCTCCCATTGCAGAAAGCCTTGCATCGGTTACAATGGTGAATTTTCCAGTTAATGGAGAAAGGAATAAATCGAATTTATCATTCGGTTTGTAGGTGAAACCTAATCCTAACATGCTGTAAGCTGGGGCAAAAGCACCGGAAACTTTTAGTGTGTCTTCAGTGGTTCCAGGAACGGAATAACCATTG
This sequence comes from uncultured Cryomorphaceae bacterium, assembly GCA_937129395.1. GTDB lineage: Bacteria > Bacteroidota > Bacteroidia > Flavobacteriales > Schleiferiaceae > CAKZNE01. Next base: position 92,408 of record CAKZNE010000134.1, read on the forward strand.
GTAAACTGTGTTCTGAAATTAAAGATTCCTGAGAAGTTCCAATCATCTGTGAACTTTCTGTCCAATCTGGAGTTCAAATCAAAACGGTCGTCTGTTTTGTTGAAAATATCCTCTTGGAAACTTAGGCCATAAGCCATATCCAACTGGTTAGTCCAGGCATACAGTCCTTTTTCGTAATCGGCAAATAAGCTTACCAAGCCATTGGAGGTAATGGAGTTTGTTCCTCCTGCTTGCCAAAAACTATAAGCAGCTTGGCTAAATTGAAGGTTAAAGTTTCCTCCAGTTTTCCAAGGCCCTTTTGCAGTATCTGCCTGAGAGTAAGCCATAAAGCTTATTAATGAGGCAGTTAAAATCAGTCCTATTCTTTTCATTTTAAAAATTTTTCTTTGGAGCCGCAAAACTAATCGCTAAAGTTAGATTTCCTTTATCTGTTCGACCATGCCCCAAAATTCTTGGTTTATTTTGGTTACTTGTTTAATTATTTGCTTTTAAATTTAGCAATTGCATTTTTAGTGAATTCGGATAAAACCAACTTTCCACTCATTGCTGCTCTTTCCGCTAGTAAATTATCCCAATCTTCTGTTCCTTTCCAAAACACTTGCTTTAACATGGACATCGCTTCTGGATTACTGTTTTTTAACTTTTCTACCAATTGATCAATGGCCTCATCCATTTCTTCTACTGTGTCGAAAATATGATTGTATAAGCCATTTTCATTGGCCCATTTTGCATCTCTCCACTCTGTAGCATTTATGGCCAATTCGCTCATTCCGCTTAATCCTAGTTTTCTTTCTACAGCCGGACCAACTACAAATGGTCCTATTCCTACTGCCAATTCGGAGAGTTTTACGGAGGCGAATTTTGTGGCAAAACAATAATCAACCGAAGAGGCTAATCCTACTCCGCCACCAACTGCTTTTCCTTGTACTCTTCCAATTATTAGCTTTGGACATTTGCGCATTGCGTTTATTACATTGGCAAAACCACTGAAAAATTTCTTTCCCGTGTCTATATCGTCAATAGAAATTAATTCGTCGAAGGAGGCTCCTCCGCAGTAGGCTCTTTCTCCAGCAGATTTTAGTAAAATAACTTTTACATCATCATTTTCTCCTGCTTCGGTAATGGTATTGGCCAATTTTGCCAATACTTTTCCTGGTAATGAATTGCTTAGGGGATGGAAAAATTCAATTGTCGCTAAACCATGATCTAATACAATTTTTACATCTCCTTGATTTACGGCTTCATTCATTTTCTAAAATTATTGAGGGTGTTTTTTTATTTTGTTTGGTGATCAAAGAATATTTAAACGGATTGATCCCTTTTCTTTACCATGGTAAGGATGGTTGCTAAGGCTACTGTTTCGTCGGTTTCGTCGCAAACATCTACCTGAAATCTTACAATTCCTTTAGCAATATCATCTTCACTTTTCTTTTCTTGATCTGTTTTTTCCTTTACGGTGAATTTTACTCCAATGGTCATTCCCGGGTAAACCGGCTTTGTAAATCTACATTCATCCAAACCATAATTTAATAATACCGGTCCCTTTTTAGGGTCTACAAACATTCCTGCTGCTTTGGATAATACATAATAACCATGAGCCACTTTTCCTTCGAAAATGGTTCCTTCTAAAGAGGTAGCGTCTACATGGGCATAAAAATTATCGCCGCTTACTTGAGCAAAACTGGCAATATCCGCATCAGTTACGGTGTGTCTGTGGGTGTAAACTGTATCTCCGATTTTAAGGTCTTCAAAGAACTGTCTAAAAACATGTGGGTTGGCTTCTGGTCTGGAAGCTCCCGGTTGGTAAACCTGTGTAATTTCTGTAATCGCATCTGGATGTCCTTGAATAGCCGTACGCTGCAAATAATGCAATACTCCTCTTTTTCCGCCCATCTCTTCTCCACCACCAGCTCTTCCTGGTCCACCATGTGTAAGTAAGGGCATTGGCGAACCATGACCCGTACTTTCCTTGGCGCTTTTAGCATTTAAAACCAAAATTCTACCATGCATTGGCGCTGCTTCCACCGCGTATTCTCTTCCAATTTTATTACTTGCTGTAACGATAGAAGAAACTAAAGAGCCTTTTCCCATTGCGGCTAACTCTACGGCATCTTCTAGGTTTTTATAGGGAAGAATACTGGATATTGGTCCAAAAGCTTCAATGCTGTGAACATCGGTTTTAGTAAATGGATCGTTGTTTCTAAACAATAATGGACTAAAGAATGATCCTTTGTTTTTATCTGCTCCTGTTACTTCAAAACGGTCCATATCTCCAAAAACCACTTCTTGACTTTTCATCAAGATTTCGGCATTTTCTCTAACCCTTCCCACTTGCATTGGAGAAGCTAATGCTCCCATTCGAACGCCCTCAGTTTGAGGGTCTCCAATTATGGTTTTCTTCAATCTTCCTATCAAGGCTTCTTGTACAGCTTCTACCTTATTTTCGGGAACTATTATTCTTCGAACTGCGGTACATTTCTGTCCTGTTTTGGTTGTCATTTCCTTGTGAACCTCTTTTACGAAAATGTCAAATTCTGGCATTCCGGGTTCTACATCTGGACCAAGTACGGCTGAGTTTAAAGAATCGGCTTCTAGATTAAAGCTTACAGATTGTTCTATAAACTGCGGTTGAGATTTTAGTTTTTTACCCGTATGGGCGGACCCGGTAAAGGTTACACAATCACCTGTTTTTACATGGTCTACAATTCCTCTTCCAAAACCAGAAACCAACTGCAGGGAACCTTCCGGTAAAATATTGGAAGCTACTATTTCTCTAACCATTAGTTCGGTAAGGTAGCTGGTAAACTCCGATGGCTTTACTACACAGGCAACTCCCGCCATTAAGTTAACGGCAATTTTTTCTAGCATCCCCCAAATAGGGAAATTAAAGGCATTAATATGAATAGCTACCCCTCTTTTGGGTACCATAATATGGTGGCCTATAAAAGTACCTTCTTTGGATAATGGTGCGTGTTGACCATCTACATAATAGGGTAAATCTGGAAACTGCCTTCTTAAGGATGCGTTGGCAAATAGGTTTCCTATCCCTCCTTCTATATCAATCCAAGAGTCAATTTTTGTGGCTCCTGTGGCATAGCTCAATTGGTAAAATTTCGCTTTTCTTTCCATTAAATAAAGGGCAAGAGCTTTAAGCATTCTACCTCTTTCTTGGAAAGTCATTTTACGCAATGCCGCTCCTCCTTTTTTACGTCCGTATTCCAAAATGGAATCATAATCTAAACCTGCACTGGAAACATAACCGATTTCTTCTCCTGTAATCGCGTTTATGGCGGTTAACTCTTCTCCATCGCCCATCATCCAATTTCCTTGGACATAATTTTGAATTTGCTGCATAAAAATATTTTTAGTCCCTAATTAATAAGGAGGATTTGTTAAATTTTTGGATGCGCTAATTTAAGAGATTCAAGGTGAGAATCTAAAGAGGATCTAAAATGCTTTCTTTTCTTTTTATGAATTGGCCATTTCCTTGTTTTTTACTCTGAATAGACTTCACGGTTTTTTGCTTTTTTTAGATCTACTTAGCTGCTCGTTTAAATCCTATAAGTAATTGCATTAATATTCATACCGGCCCCAACAGAAGCTAAAAGTATAAGATCGCCTTTGTTTAGTTCATGTCCTTCTAACTTGCCTTTTGTTACCAAATCAAATAAGGTAGGCACCGTTGCTACTGAGCTATTTCCCAGTTTATGGATACTCATGGGCATGATTCCTTCGGGTGGTTTTTGGCTGTATAATCTGAAAAATCTTTTAATAATCGCTTCATCCATTTTTTCATTGGCTTGATGGATGATCACTTTTTTTACTTCGGAAACATCTTCCCCTGCTTTGTCTAAACAAGCTTTCATAGCTTGTGGAACTTGGGTTAGTGCAAACTCGTAAATTTTTGAACCATGCATTTTTATATAACGCGTGTCGTGACCAATTTCCTTATTGTGGGATTTATCATAATATAAAAAGTAAGCTTGCTCCTTGGTGAATGACATGGAGGCTGTACTTAAAATACCTTGTCCATTTTCTTCTGGGTCATGTTCCACTATTGAGGCTGCTGCTCCATCGGAATAAATCATGGAATCTCTATCGTGTGGGTCTAAAACTCTTGAAAGGGTTTCTCCACCAATAACTAGGAATTTTTTACCATCATCAGCTTTAATAAAATTTTGAGCGATTATTACGCCTTGGATCCAACCCGGGCAGCCAAATAAAATATCATAGGCTACACAAAAGGGGTTTTCTATTCCGAGTTTGTATTTAATTCTGGAAGCTAAACTTGGCAAAATATCGGTTTGCACTTTTCCTTTCGGGATATTCCCAAAATTGTGGGCCATAATAATTCCGTCCAAACTTTCCTTGTCAATTCCTGCGTCTTCAATCGCTTTTTGCGCTGCAATTGTGGCTATATCCGAAGTTTGTTGATCGTCTCGGGCATATCTTCTTTCTTCAATACCTGTAATGGCCTTAAACTTTTCAATTATTTCATCTGGGTCTTTATCAATCCTAGTTCCGTCTAAATTGAAAAATAAATTGCTTTTAAACTCCTCATTGTTCACTGCTATTTCGGGGATGTATGACCCTAAACCTGTGATCTTCACGCTCATTTTAATTTCTTTTTTGGTTGTTGATTCCGTTCTAATGGTAGATGAAATGTACAGAATTCTGGGGGCTGGCCTAATTTTTTTATGGATTTATTCGGCCCTTTTTAGGTTTTATGAAACCTACTTAAGAAAAGTTGGTGATGGGGATTTTTATGCGGGGGTAGGTTTACACTTGGATTTGTTTAGTAATTTTCAAGATCAACTATTGAGCCTGGAAGTTGGTGATACTGTGATTACCCCATTTTATGCTTACAATCATGAATATGGCTTTTCGCAAGACAAAAGTACACTGGTGGGAGTTTCCCTAAACGGGGTATATGACACACGTGATAATGTGAATAATCCCTATGTGGGGAGATACGCCATGGCCAATGTGAAGTTCAACCCTGAGTTTTTGGGTAGCGATAAAGGTTCGTCACAATTGTGGTTGGAATACCGAGACTATTTTAACTTTACCGAAGACCATAAAAACATATTTGCACTGTGGACTTACGCTAACATGACTCTATCTGGGGATTTGCCTTATATGAATTTACCGGCTGTTGGTTGGGACCAATATTCAAAGTCTGGAGAGCCTTATTCACAAGGTCGATTTAGGGGGCAAAACCTATTATTTGGTGGGCTTGAGTTTAGAAAACACCTACTTGCTACTAAAAAGAATCCTCGCTTTTTTGGAATGGTGGCCTATGCAAATGCAACTACTGCGAGCGGAAAGGAAAATGGCATAGATTTGTTCGAATATGTAGAACCTGGATATGGACTGGGCTTACGCATTAATATTAGCCAAAAGGCCCGAACCAATATTGGGATCGACTATGGTTGGGGAAATTATGGCACCACAGGATTTTTCTTGCGCTTAAATGAAAATTTTTAATTTAAACCACTAATATAAACACAACTATTATGAGTAAAACTACTTTAACATTTAATACTGCTATTTCAGCCTTTGCATTTTTGTTTGCGGCTACCAGCTGTAATCAACCTGCTGAAACCCAACCTGCCATAGAAGCAGAAGAGGTTGTGGTAGAAGAAGTCGAAATTGAAGAAGTTAAAGCTAGCCATATATTAATTAAGCCTTCAATTATACTTAGTGAAGACAAAGCCAAAGCGATGCTAGTTAAGTTCAGAGCTCAGCTTGAAGCGGGTGAAGCTGAATTCAATGAAACGACCTTTGATTTAGTAGAATTAGTGAGAGCTCAACATAAGACTTTTGCCTTTCGAATGCAAGAAAAAGCAGTTGAAGTCAAGTTACACCTAGATGATTCTATTACCACTCAAGTGATGGGAGACAAAATGTTCATCAATCAAATTTTGATGAATTTATTGGGAAATGCGACAAAGTTCACCAAAACCGGAAGTATTACCATTCATTTGAAAAAAGGAACCGAAACAAAAGACCATGTTTTCATCCAGTTTAGTATTATGGATACAGGAATTGGTATTGAAGACCACAAAATAGACAGCATTTTTGACACCTTTTCACAAGCCGACAGCAGCATCAGTCGGAGGTTTGGAGGAACTGGATTGGGCTTGTCTATTTCGAAACGTTTGGTGCAACTCAATGGTGGGAATCTGAGCATCAGCAGTGAACCAGGAAAAGGCACGCAGGTGTCGCTTACTTTCAACGCTTCTAGGGCCCTTCATGGATAAGGCACTGATTCTGATTATTGATGATGAACAGCGGTTGGTGCGCTCGCTGCAGTTGGCACTGGAAACGGATGGCTACCGGATTGCAGTCGCCCATACGGGAAATGAAGGAGTTGAAGTGGCACTGGATTGTCAGCCTGACCTGGTGTTACTGGATCTGCGGCTACCCGACGTCA